>NZ_JAVGJT010000006.1:0-401384 GCF_040948865.1 Pseudoxanthomonas sp. UTMC 1351
TTCACTGGGCGGCCTATCACCCATTCCCTACGCAATGGCACAACTGCCATCCACCTCTACTTTTGACTGACTCGAAAGAACGAGGACGCTTCACCACCGACCTGTCGTGGGATGAAGAAAATGGGTAGGTTTTTGGGGGCGAAGCGAAGCAATCGCAGCGGTTCTTTCTGACAAACTGGTCGTGCAGAAGCTATTGCAGGTTCGCGCAAATCTCGACAATTGTGCGCTTCCGGAGCAGCGCCCTCGCTACTGCTCGATACGCTGTCGCGCGTCATGGGCGGCTGGATCTGACGGCCGATCATGTGAAGCACCTCTATGCCTCTGACAAGCGTGCACTCCTCTTGCGGACTCTCACCCGAGGCGGGCGTGAGCTTCAAAGAGCAATCGAGAAGGAGCCAGCATCGCGCGACGCCTATGCTTCCGTGGCCCGGCGGAAAGACCATCTGTTGCATCCGCACCTTCATTAAAGCTTTATGATATACGCGAAGATGTAATGAGTAAGTAAGCTGGTTAGCTCATGACTGTGGATCCCTTGAGTCGCCGACGCGCCGTGTGAATGCGTATTCCCTCCGCCACTGCTACTTGTTTTCGTCAACTTGGCCCAGTACCCACGGATTGTGTTGCTAAGGTTCAGGCTGTGATCTCTATATCCCAAAGTTACCGTGCCGTACTGAGATATACTGTCCACTGGAACACCGGTTTGGTCGCAAATCATAAGTCCGTCATCATGATAATGATTAGGCATCTGAGCGGGGGCTCAATGTGGCGCCTGCAACGGTAACCGCTATGCCTCCAGCCGATGCAGAATTAGTGCTTACGCTGTGTGTCTTGGAGCTTCCCGAGCCGCTAATAATGCTACCGCCATAAGCGCGAACATCGCTTCCTGACCCACCTAGAACGAGCCGATTTCTCAGATCAGGGCTGCCGTTCTGACCATTGCAGAGTGCCCAGCCAGGTGGCGCAGTCGTTTCAGAGAACATCATAATCATCCCTGGAGCGAAGCGTTGATCGGCATTGATGCCGAGGCCGCTGGCGCGCCAACGACTAGTCCTTCGTCCGGAGCGAGAACAATGCTCACGCTGGTGGCATCAACGGCAAGTCCTTTGCTGGTAGCGGGCCGAACCGTGAGGCGCTCCTCGGATCCAGCTGCAAACCATTTCTTGTACCGCCCGGTTGCTCAGGACTTAGGCCAACGGCATTACGTCCGCAGTCGGCGACATCAATGAGATCAGCAAAGTCCGCTTGAAGCGGAATCTTCTGCGCGCTGAATTTCTCTTTGAGCAAGGCCGTTGGTGGCCGACCGGGTCGTTAGTTGCTGATGTCGGTGTAGCCTTGCTGGAGGTATCGCCAAGCGCGCGCGTATCGCCGGGGCCTTGGTCGGTAGGGGGGGCGTGGTCTCATGCCGGAGCTCTCTTCTCGACGGCACGATCAGGCTATCGCTGCGCACTGGTATCGCGCATGCTCCAATCAAGCCGGGGTGACCGAGTTCGACCTGGAGCGGTACGTGGAGCTGGCTACCGCCATGGCCGAACTCAACGGAGGCTTGGTGATGAGCATCAACGATCATCCCAACATGCGGCGCTCTTCGATCGCTTCGACGGCAAGACGGTACCAATCCGGTACACAATGGGAGCGGGCGTATCGGTGACGCGGCGAGAGCGGATCGACTTGATCGACTTGACTGAATAGCAGTAGCCTCATTCGCTTAGCTGCAGCGATCCTCAACCGCTGCTATTCCTTTCGGAATTTTGCGTGCGCGGCACGACGCCCGATAGGTCTCCACGCGCCTTTGAAGCTGCGCTGCGCTGCGTTGGCTATCCATCACCGCAGCCAGTTGGTCCCAGGTATAAGCATCTGCCCAACGTCCAAAGCGCACATAGATCGAGTGCCATTTGCCGTATCTTGCGGGTATGCGACTCCAGGAGAGCTCGTTCCCTGTCACCCATAGGACAATTTCGATGAACCGGCGGGTTTCTGTGCCTTTCAATGCCCGCGCTCTGGTCTTACCACGGAGTCGATTCGCGATTGTTTCCCAAGCGACATCATCCAAGAACTGGATCACGGGTAGCGTAGGAATTGGCTCATCCAAATACGGCTTCACGTGTGATCGCGACTCCGATGCGGAGTGAACGGTCTGTTGGTGAATCAGCTCCATACGGCACCCATTGTGTTCGTTGAATTCTCGGTTGCAGGTAGACGCCCTCCAGGAGGGAAGGCACGTTGCCCGCGGCCGTTGGCCCGACGATAGCGAGCGGGCGGTATGAGCAGTTATCTAGAGGGGGCGATAATGTGAGGTGGTCTCCCCTGAGGCCATCCGACATATCCTTCCTGACTGTCTGAAATTTCGTGCCTCTGGATCGATAGAGAAGTTGAGTCGTACTACCTGGTGTGCCTGCCTAGCCACGGTCAAGCAGGTGGGCGAGTGGGTAGAGGTCTGTGCAGAACCAGTGAGGCAAGGAAGTGCGGGGCTGTGAGCCGAGTATCCGAGTGGTGAAATGCCATGTTGAGCGGTGGTTTGACAGCGAGCGCGGACGCCCAATGAAGCAGAACGGAGCTGATCGTATAGGACAGTTCCAATAATGTTGGACAGAAAAAAAAGGCCGCGATCACTCGCAGCTCCGGGTTTTTTCTACCGGCAGCGTTGGTGGAGCCACCACTGGCACAGAATGATCGTAGCGCACAGTCATCGAAGGGTTGACGTGTCCAGCGCCGTCACGCCTCACGTCGCGGATGCCCGGTGTATCGATGATGCTTGAGGCTATGAAGGTTGAAGCGCTGGTCCTCCGCGATTACTCCCTCGCTGATCGCCACCAAAATTATGCGTCGCCACGAAGTCTTCAACGATGACCGGGCCAAGGGTGTCCCGCTCTGCGTCACCAGCAGTGGCCGCCGGTCGGCCTGTAACCGGCCGCTTCTGTGTCTCTATGCGCTGGGCACGGTAGCGCCGAAGCCATGCCCACGTCTCTCCGGCCGTCGAACTGTTCTTCACCAAACGCCACAGCATCGGCTCAAAGCTGATTCGGCCTGGCGCCGGCGCGCATGTCGCAGGCTCGACAGCCATTCAGTCAGCGGCGCCGCGCCCATCCGCTCGCTGTTAGCGGCAGACCTTTGATCATCCAACACTCCAATGTAACTTATACATCACAACAGGCAAGCGCCCCTATCTACCGGATTCGTCCGGCGCGTCCAGACTCAGTAGCCGACCACGGATCCCTTGAAGCAGTGCGCCTACGAGCTCGCCCAACTGGAGTTCGGCATCGGTGCCGGATGTGCGTTTGACCTGTTGCAGCCAGTGCACCAACAATTCACGCACGGGGAGGTGCGTCGCGTCTGGTGTGGGCGGCGCCAGCGGCATCGTTATGTTCGTTGCGGTTCGCTGTGTACATGAGAGGTACTCCGGACGCAGGTGTGTGTAGCGCTTGAGCATCTTCCAGTCGCGGTGGCCGGTAGCGAGCGCGACTTCCTCGATGCGCAAGCCCGCCTCGAACAGGCGGCTGGTGGCCTCGTGGCGCAAGTCGTGGAAATGCAGGTTCTTGATCTTCAGCGCCTTGCACGCACGCCGGAATGCCGCGCCGACGGATCGCGAGTTGTACGGGAAGACCAGATCGCCGCGCGGCCAGTGCTTGCGCTGCTCCTTGATCAGAACCAGTGCGTCGAACCCGGTCAGGCTGAGCAACGGCACCCACTGGTCGTTGCCGTCCTTTTCGCGCGGATCCTTGCGATCGTGCAGAAGGACGACATGCCGCTGTATGTCGACCTCGCTCCAGCGGAACCGGCAGATCTCTTCCTGGCGCATCGCGCTGGCGATGGCGAAGCGCGTGATGCGGCCCATGGGAATCCGCATCCGGCGGTTGTCGTCGAAATGTTCGAGCAGGCGCTTGATCTCATCCGCGGTCGGGCGCCGGTCGCGCTGGCGCGACTTGCCAATCAAGCCCAGACGCTTGAGCGCGACGCGCGCGAGGTCAACGGGCTCGACCGTCACGTCGACGCCATGTACGGCTGCGGCATGGGTGAGCACCAGCTTGAGGTAGCCGAAGTCTGAGCTCAGCGTCACTGGGCCGGCGCCTTCCTTTGCCCGGTCCTTGCCGAACTGGATCAGGCGCTCACGGGTCAGGTCCCTGTGCTTGACCGTGCCGAGCTTGGCCTTGAGCGCATCGAGGGTGAACTGCTTGGACCGGCGGGGTGCCTTGCCGACCTCGCACATGTCGATCACGTGCAGGTCGACTAGGTGGGCGAGGGTCGTCGGGTCCGCTTTGGCCCGCTTCAGTGGCGATCGGCCAAGATCGATCCGTCGTTCGGTCGCAATGGCCCAAATCCGCGCGTCTTCGTGGCGCAGGAAGGTCTCGCTCGCATACGATTGTTTGCGTCGGACCTGAACCCGCCAGTGGCCCGACTTGAGCCTGGTGAAGGTGGCCATTTCGTGTGCGCTATGTGTGCATTAAGGGAGCGTAGAAGGGCGAAACCGGTCGAAATCGAGTACACACGGGAGTGCTCTCTGCGTCTTATAGGTGTCTGATTATGTTAGATAAATCATTGAATTACAAGGATAAAATTTTATCCACAGCCCCGATGATGGACTGGACAGATTCGCATTGCCGGGTGTTCCACCGCGGGTTATCGCCGCATGCGCGCTTGTATACCGAGATGGTGCATGCGCAGGCGGTGATTCATGGGGATCGTGATCGGCTACTTGGGTTCGACAACAGTGAGCACCCGGTGGCGTTGCAGTTGGGCGGCAGCGAGCCGGCGCTGCTGGCGCAGGCGGCGCGCATTGGGCAGGAATGGGGCTATGACGAGATCAACCTCAACGTCGGCTGTCCATCCGATCGCGTGCAGGCCGGCCGTTTCGGCGCCTGCCTGATGAAGGAGCCGGCGTTGGTGGCCGACAACGTGGCCGCCATGATCGCGGCGGTCGCGGATTCTGATCGGCCCGTTCCGGTGACCGTCAAATGTCGGTTGGGTGTGGACGACGAGCAGGACTACGACCGCTTCCGGGCCTTCATCGACACGGTTGCCGAGGCGGGCTGCCGCATCTTTTTCGTGCATGCGCGCAACGCTTGGTTGAAGGGCCTGTCGCCGAAGGAGAACCGCGAAGTTCCGCCGTTGCGCTATGACTGGGCTTATCGGTTGAAGCAGGAACGTCCGGACCTGACAGTAGGCATCAACGGCGGTATCGCTTCCGTGGATCAGGTACGCGAACACCTGCGCTTTACCGATGGCGCCATGCTGGGCCGTGCGGCCTACCACGATCCGTATCTGCTGCACTTGTTGGAAGTCGAGCTTTACGGCGGAGAGCCGAGCGCGCGCGCTGAGTTACTGCGCGCGTGGCGCCCTTACGTGGAGGCGCAGCTCGCCAAAGGCGCCGCGTTGAAGCACATGACGCGGCATGTGTTGGGTTTGTTCCATGGACAGCCAGGTGGCCGTGTCTTCCGCCAGGTGTTGAGCGAGGGCGCGCACAAGCCCGGTGCCGATTGGAAGCTGGTGGAGGAAGCGCTAGCAGCCACGGCAGCGCGGCTGCGGCCTGCCGCCTAAGAGTGGGGAGCTCACGCTTGGCAGACGCAAGTTTGCCTCGCCAGGGTCGGCTGGTCGGAACGGGTCATGGTTGCGGAATGCCGGCGGTTCGCCAGGGCGTTGTCGGCCGGCTTTTTCAGACGCCCGAAAGCTGAATGGTGGCGATGGGCCTGTGGATAAGTTCAGATCGGATTCACTGCTTGGACTCAAGACTTTGCGTCCATTCGCTAGAGGTGTTTCGGGTTGCGTTCAGTTTCAGACCGTGAAATCCGTTACGATTCCGTTATGCGCTGCCCCTCCCTACGCCCCCTATTCGCCCCCCTTGTCGCGGCCGCCGCGCTGATGGCTTTTGCCTCAGTTGCGACAGCCCAGCAGGCGCAGGGAAATGGCCATATGCCGCCGCCGCAGGAACGCGCCATGCCTCGCTCCGAAGGGCGCGGCAATCACCATTCGTTGTCCGAGTCGGTGCGCAGGGTGCAGCGAACGACAGGAGGACAGGTGCTCGGCGCCGAACGCGTGCAGTTCGATGGCCGAGACATCAATCGGGTCAAATACGTGGATGATCGTGGTCGTGTGCGCTACATGGATGATGCGCAAGGCACGCGCCGCATCGATTCGCCGGTACGCCCGCGTCGAGACATTCCCAGTGAATCGCCTGCACGCGGCGATAACCCTTCTTACCCGTAGTCTTACGTAGAATCCTCTGCGTAAGCAGAAGCGGCTGCCCAAAGCCGCCAGCACTCACTCAAGGAGAGTCCATGCGTATCTTGCTGGTCGAAGACGAAGCGCCGTTGCGCGAAACCCTTGCCGCGCGCCTCAAGCGTGAAGGCTTCGCCGTCGATGCCGCTCAAGATGGAGAGGAAGGCCTCTACATGGGCCGCGAAGTTCCCTTCGATGTAGGCATCATCGACCTGGGTTTGCCCAAGATGTCCGGCATGGAACTGATCAAGGCGCTGCGCGACGAGGGCAAGAAATTCCCCGTGCTGATCCTGACCGCGCGTTCCAGCTGGCAGGACAAAGTGGAAGGCCTGAAACAGGGCGCTGACGACTATCTGGTCAAGCCGTTCCATGTGGAAGAGCTGCTGGCGCGCGTCAACGCATTGCTGCGCCGCGCTGCCGGCTGGAGCAAGCCGACGCTTGAATGTGGCCCGGTGGCACTGGACCTGGCGGCACAGACCGTCAGCGTCAACGGCAGCAACGTCGATCTGACCAGCTACGAATACAAGGTCTTGGAATACCTGATGATGCATGCCGGCGAACTGGTCTCCAAAGCAGACCTCACCGAGCACATCTACCAGCAGGACTTCGACCGCGATTCCAACGTGCTTGAAGTCTTCATCGGGCGTCTGCGCAAGAAGCTGGACCCGGATGGCGAGCTGAAGCCGATCGAAACCGTGCGCGGCCGCGGCTACCGGTTCGCGATACCGCGTAGCAACGAGGACTGATGCCCTCGGGGAAGGGCGTCGATAAACCGACGAGGACCGCTGGGCGCGCGAGATTCGGCGGCTGGCGTCCGCGTTCGTTGCGCACGCGCCAATTGCTGGCGGCCAGTCTTGGACTGGTCGCTTTTTTGGCATTGGCCGGCTACGCGCTCGACCGCGCCTTCGTCAGCACCGCAGAGCAGAACCAGCGCCAGCGCCTGCGCAGCTACGCACTGGCCTATACCGAAAAGCTCGACTTCGACCGTGCCGGTGAAGTCATTCCGCTGGACGTCCCGCCCGATCCCCGCCTGGACATGCTGGACAGCGGTCTTTACGCGGAAGTGGTCTTGCCTAAGAGCTATTGGAGTTCCACTTCCACCTTGGGACTGGTGCTGCCGGACTCGCCCTTGCTGGGTCCGATGGAAGAATTGTTCGAAGGACCGCTGCCGATTACCCGCCTCAACGGCGAGTCCAGCACGGTCTATCGCTATGGCATCGGGTTTGTCTGGCCGGCCCGGCGCAACAATCCGGAATTCCCATACACGATCTACGTGCTCGAAGATGCGCAAGTGCTGCGGTCGCAGGTGCGGGTCTTCCGCGGTGCTTTGTGGGTCTATCTGGGCAGCGCGGGCCTGATCCTGCTGCTATTGCAGATGCTGGTGCTGCGTTGGAGCCTGCGCCCGCTGAAATATGTGGTTAGCGAACTGACCCGCGTACAGCGCGGCGAGGCTTCCGGCATGAGCGAACGCCATCCGCGCGAGCTGGAACCGCTGACCGAAAGCATCAACGCTTTTATCGAAAGCGAACGCGAAAACCTGGACCGTCAACGCAATACGCTGGCCGATCTTGCGCATAGCTTGAAAACCCCCTTGGCCGTGTTGCGCACGCAATTGGATGCCGGCGTCGATAGCGAAGCTCTGCGCGAGGAATTGGATATCCAGCTCAAGCGCATGAACAACCTGGTCTCGTATCAGTTGGCGCGCGCGGCGACCAGTGGGCACAAGCTGTTTGCCGCACCGGTGCCAATCGAGCCGCACGCCGATGAAATCGTGCGCGGTCTGGAGAAGGTCTACGCCGCCAAGGGCGTGTTGTGCGAGTTCGATATCGATCCGAAAGCGCGATTCCACGGCGAACCCGGCGATCTGCAGGAATTGATGGGAAACCTGCTGGAGAATGCGTTCAAGTGGGCGCGTTCACGTGTGCTGTTGACCGCGCGACCGGGTGCCGCCGCTGCCAACCGGCGCGCCGGCCTGTTGCTTGCCGTTGACGACGATGGCCCTGGCATTGCTGAAGAAGACGTCGCGCATATCCTGCAGCGAGGCGTCCGCGGCGACGAACGTGTGCAGGGGCATGGCATCGGATTGGCGATCGTGCAGGATCTGGTGCGCGGCTATCGTGGCGAGCTGCACGTGCGCCGTTCCGAGGAACTTGGCGGGGCGCGCTTTGAGGTCAAATTGCCGCAGGGTTTGTAGGCAGGGGCCAGAGGCCAGAGGCCGTGAGTTAGGAGCAGGGAAAAGCGATCGCACGCGCCACCGCTTTGGCTTCTCCCTGGCCCCTGGTCTCCGGCCCCTGGCCCCTAAAAAAACGGCGGCGGCCCGTAGAAGCGCCGCAGATGCGCGGCGACTTCCGGCATTGCCTTTCGCAGCATGGTCGGTGCCGAAAAATGGTATTCGCTGGCGACAGCGAAGAACTCCTCGGGCGCCTCCGCCGCATAAGCATCGATCAGCGTTTCGCGGCCGGCGTCTACTTCGACACAGAAAAGATCGTACGCGCGCTGGAAATCGTCCGCCCAACGCCGTTGCCATTCGCGCGGCAACGGAGGCGTGCCGTCCATTTCGCCATCCAACGCGTCCAGCTTGTGCGCCATTTCGTGCACGGCCACGCAGAAACCCTCGCGCGGTTCCGCCAGGTCGGCCTGTACGTCTTCCCACGACAGGATCAGTGGCCCGGCGCCCCAGGATTCACCCGCCAGTTCGTCTTCCCATTCGTGTAGCACTCCGGCGGCATCGGTATGACTGCGATGCACGCGGAACGCATTTGGGTAGACGATCAGTTGCGACCAGCCGCGTAGTCCCGATTCGCCGAACTCCAGCAGCGGCAAGCAGCATAGCGCTGCCAACTGTGTGCGTTGCGTTGCGTCCAGCGTCAGCTCTGCGACCGGCGTAATGGTCTTTTGATGAAGAAAGCGCGCACTCAACGATTGCAAGGCACTATCGCGCACCGCATCCAGCTCATTCAGCCATGGGGTTGTCTTGCGGACTTGCTGCCAGAGCGAAAGATCTATGGGTGGCGGGGAACGGCCGAACCGCCGTAGCAGACCAAGCATTAGGACCTGTCATCCATTGAATAGACACCCGCGCCGCAACACCGCGCGTTCGGCGCAAGGAAGAGTGGGGAAGTGTATGCCGATCCAAGCCCGAGCGCTGGCGCTGCGCCGAACGCGTGGTGGTACGCCCTTATCAACTGCGGGGCAGGCGTTCCGGACTGATTGGTGACCTGTGCTTTCTCAAGGGCAGGTTCGGACGGCCCGTCTGGCGCCGACTCCTGACTCAATGCGAGTGGCTACCCAATGGACGACACGCTCTGGATCAGCGGAACATGCCCGGCAGGAAGCTGTGCCACTTGGAGCCGCGGGAACGCGGCAGTGCGCTATCGCCGCTGTCGCCACCACCACCGCCGCTATTGCGCGTAGGTGCTGGAAGAGCGGCGGCTGCAGTAGGGCGTGCGTATTTATTGCGCACCGCGGTTGCCTTGGGGCGGCTTTCCACGGGCAATGGATTTTCCACCGCCTTGTCGGCGATTTCCTGGCAGTTGGTGGCGTTGGTCTGCACTCCACGCCCGCTCTGAGCCAGAGCCGTTGCGGAAGCGCAAATCAGCAGCAGAGCGAAGCTGGCGCGAAGCATCGGGAACTCCATCCTAGAAGGTGCGGCCACCAGTGGAAGCTGGGCGAATATAGCCGGAAATCGAGCCTTCGGCATGAACCGGCCCGTGGATGCGCCCAAACGTGCCAAAACATCGGTCAGGCGAGATTTTCCAGGGATCCGTTGTTGCGATGCAGCGGGTTTGGGCGAGTCCGGTGATGGCGGGGCGGGAACGGCCGAAACGCGGGCTGTCAAAGCAACCATTGCCGCAGTGCATGGGCAGGCAAGTAACGCTCCCGCGGCGGTGCTTCATAATCGGCGGATGTTGATTGAGCCGATATCGCCCACCCTCCGTCCCCGCCCTTCTTCGGATTCGGGGCGTCCATGACCGGCGAGCGCGAACTGCTACAGCGACTGGCTGCAGGTCCCGCCACCGGCGAAGCATTGGCGCAGGGAACCGAACTGACCCGTGCCGCCGTGTGGAAACGGATCGAGAGCTTGCGTGAGGCGGGTGTGCGGATCGAGGCTCGGCCGGGGCGAGGGTACGCCCTGGCGGATCCGCTGGAGTTGCTGGAGCGCGACGAGATCCTGCGCGCGCTGCCGAGCGAAGTTCATCCGTGTATCGCCGCGTTGGAGGTGGCGTGGTCGCTGGACTCGACCAATAGCGAACTACTGCGCCGCCAAACCTCAACCGACGGAGTGACAGTGTTGCTGGCCGAACAGCAAACCGGCGGACGGGGACGGCGCGGGCGTGCCTGGGCCTCCCCGGTCGCCGCCAATCTATATCTATCGATCGCCCGGCATTTTTCCGGAGGACTGGCGCGCCTGGGCGGGCTGAGTTTGGTGGCAGGCGTTGCGGTGGCTGAAGCGTTGCGTGCGCAGGGGTTCGCCGATGTAGGCCTGAAGTGGCCGAACGATTTAGTGGTGAGTGGACGCAAACTCGGTGGATTGCTGGTGGAGGGCGGCGGCGAGCATGGTGGTCCTGTCCGGGCCGTAATCGGCGTTGGTATCAATGTCCGCATGCCGGAGGCGTTCGCGATGGATATCGATCAACCTTGGATCGACCTTGCCGCGATGGCGGCACCGTTGCCGTCGCGCAACGCCATCGCCGCGCAAGTGCTGGCGCAGTTGCTGCCCGTGCTGGACCAATTCGACGAGGAAGGGCTCGCGCCGTTCCTACCGCGTTATGCCCGCCTTGATGCGCTGGCGGGACGGGAAGTGCTGATCCACTCGGCCGGGGGAACGGAGCAGGGCTGGGCGGAGGGCATCGCCGCCGACGGCGCGCTGCGGGTACGGATCGCCGGTGAGATTCGCAACGTGCATGCAGGGGAAATCAGTGTGAGGGCGCAATGAAGCATTGGTTGTTCGATTTGGGGAATTCGCGGCTGAAATTCACTGTCTTGGATGAAAGCGGCCGCATGGGCGAAGTCATCGCCCTGGGACACGATGGATCCACTTTCGCCGCCGCATTGCAGGATGCGTTACCGGCAGGCGAGGTTTCGGCGTGCCTGGCCAGCGTGGCATCGCCCGCGTTGACCGCCACGGTATTGGACGTCCTTACCACGCGGTTCCGCAGCATTTCCGTCGCCCGCACGCAGCGCGCCTTCGCAGGAGTGCGCATCGGTTATGACGATCCGTCGAAGCTGGGCGTGGATCGTTTCCTGACGCTCATCGCGGCGCGTGCGCGTGCTCGCAAGGCCTGGCTGGCGGTGGGCGTCGGTACTGCGGTGACGCTGGATCTGCTGGACGCACATGGCCGGCATCGCGGTGGCCGCATTGGGCCTTCGCCCCGGCTGATGCGCGAAGCGTTGCATCGCGCCGCCCATCACCTTCCAGCACAAGGGGGCGAGTACCACGAGTTCGCAAGCGATACCGAAGATGCGTTGGCCTCCGGCTGCGACGGCGCCGCCTTGGGTTTGATTGAGCGCAGCCTGCATCAAGCCACCACGTTGCTGGGTGAGACGCCGGCGTTGCTTCTGCATGGCGGAGGCGCGGAAGCTCTGCTGCCGCAGTTGACGACCGCCAGCTATGCGCCATCGCTGGTGCTGGAAGGACTGGCGCAATGGGCGCGCGCCGGTATCGCGCGCTGAGGCGGAAAGATAGAATCGCCGGATGCTGATTCGCGCCCTGATCGTCCTGTTGTTCGTGTTGAACCTGGGCGTAGCCGCGTGGTGGATCACCCGCCCCGCACCGGAACCACCGCTTCCACCGGAATTGCCGGCAGGCGTGGCGCGCCTGCAGTTGGTCGACGAGCCGCAAGCGAATGCGGCACCGCCGCCGGCTGCCAATACGCCATCGTCCGCCGTGACCGCGGCACCGGCCGAACCGCAAGCTTGCTTCAGCCTGGGGCCCTTCGCCGACGCGGCGGCGGCGAACACGGTGCTGGAGAAACTACGGCCGCAGATTCTTCGCTCCAAATTGCGCGAAGTGCCGGGCGTCAGCGCCAGCGGCTATCGCATCGTGTTGCCTCCCGCGGCCACTCGGGAAGAAGCACAAGCCAACGCGCAGCGGATCGGCGCGGCCGGATTCAATGACTTTCTGATCATCAACAGCGGCGACGAGATCAACAGCATCGCCTTGGGCCGGTACCGAAACCGCGAAAGCGCGGAACGCAGGCTTTCGGCTTTGCAGGCGGCCGGTTTCCCCGCGCAGATGCTGCCGGCAGGTCGCGCGCCACCTTCCAAGTGGTGGCTGGACGTGGGCGCCACCGCCGCGGCCGACCCCGCCGGATGGGCCGCGCAGACGGGCGGGGCGACGCCGCAATCGCTCGATTGCACCGCACTGCGGTAGAATCTCCACCCGCGCCGGCATCGGCGCCGAGTCTCCAATGCCGCTTTAGCTCAGCTGGTAGAGCAACCGCCTTGTAAGCGGTAGGTCATCCGTTCGATTCGGATAAGCGGCACCAATCCCCGGTCACATGTTGCATCGCCACAGCCCGGTCATAGGGAGAAGGCTAGACTCTGCTTCTCTTGCCTGATGCCGAGCCTGCCTATGAGCCGTGTGTTTCCCGCCGTTTCCCTGATCGGCGTGCCGACCGATGTCGGTGCTGGCCATCGTGGTGCACGGATGGGACCGGATGCACTGCGCATTGCTGGTCTGGGCGAGGCGCTGGTTGCACGCGGAGTCGATGTGGTCGATACCGGGAACGTGGAAGGCCCACGCAATCCCTGGCAGGACCCGGTGCGGGGATACCGGCATCTGGACGAAGTGGTGGCCTGGAACCTCGGGCTGATGGATGCGACGTATGCCGAGCTCCAGAAAGGCCGCCTGCCTATCATGCTGGGCGGCGATCACTGCCTGGCCATCGGTTCCATCACCGCCGTCGCGCGGCATTGCCGCGAAACCGGTAAGCAGTTGCGGGTGTTGTGGCTGGACGCACATTCGGACTTCAACACCAGCGAGGTGACGCCGTCCGGCAACATCCATGGCATGCCGGTGTCATGCCTGTGCGGCATCGGCCCCGAAGCGCTCACCCGACTGGGCGGCGATGCACCCGCCATCACACCGTCCATGATTCGCCAGATCGGCATCCGCTCGGTCGACCCGGAAGAGAAGCGGCTGATCAAGGACCACGCCATTGATGTCTACGACATGCGCTACATCGACGAAGTCGGCATGAAGCGCACAATGGAAGCGGCGCTGGACGGCGTGGACGAAAACACCCATCTGCACGTCAGCTTCGACGTGGATTTCCTGGATCCCAGCATCGCGCCTGGGGTGGGCACCACCGTACCGGGCGGACCGAACTACCGGGAGGCGCAACTGGTGATGGAGATGATCGCCGATACCGGCCGCATGTCGTCACTGGATATCGTCGAGTTGAATCCCGTGCTGGATCGCCGCAATCGCACCGCCAAACTTACCGTGGATCTGGTGGAAAGCTTGTTTGGAAAATCCACATTGATGCGGGACTGAAAGTACCGTGAGCGAGGGCTGAGTTCGGACTGAACGCGAGCAACCGAATTCACATGGCATGAACAGTCGCGTCAGCATGGTGGAGACAAACCGCAACCACACGGCCGCGATAGCGGCGCCGGCGCGGAAGCTGTCCAACCACCAAAGGAGTCGAGCATGAAACGTACAATGGCTTTGTTGCTGATGGCGATGTTCTCAACCGCCACACTGTCCGCTTGCAACACCATGGCCGGTGCTGGCGAGGACGTTCAAAAGGTGGGCGAAAAAGTCGAGGACAAGGCTGAGGATTGCAAGGACGGCAAGTGCTGACGGACGTTCGCTCCTGAGCTTGGCGCTTGCAGGCGCGCCACGAGAGGGCCGGGCGACCGGCCCTTTCGCGTGTCTGGCTGCGGTTTATGGTCAGCTGCGATGCAGCATGTTCTAATCAGACTTGCTGCCGGTGCGGGAACGAGTCGCCGCGGTTACGACCGCTCGAGCGAGGTTTCCACCGGGCCCAGCGAATAGTCCAAAGGAGTCGGTTATGAAGCGTACTGTAGCGTTGATGTTGATGGCCTTGTTTTCGATCGCCGCCCTGTCCGGATGCAATACGGTCAATGGTTTCGGCAAGGATGTGCAGAAGGTCGGAGAGAAGATGGAAGACGCGTCAAGCAAGTAAAACGCGCGAATCGTCTCGAAAAAACGGACTGTCCATGGCAGTCCGTTTTTTTGTGCAGGTTCGTTCGAGCAATCGCGCCGGATAATACGAAATTGACGCCACATTGATCGTTGCCCAACGTGACAATTGCGATCCTGCACATGCGGCATTTTCCACCGCGAGACGCGAGGACATCCCATGAACAAGGACATCATTGCCGGTAACTGGAAACAGATCAAAGGACAGGCCAAAGCCAAATGGGGCGACCTGACCGACGATGTATTCGATGTCGCCGAAGGTGACTCCGAATATCTCGCCGGCAAACTGCAAGAGCGCTATGGCTGGGAGCGCGACCGTGCGGAGACCGAGGTAAAGGAATTCGAACGCAGTCTCAAAAGCGACAGGCACTGACTTCGGCCGACGCATAAACACCTGGAACAACGGGCCTGATGGCCCGTTGTTCTTGTGTGCCTATTTAGTAGCGAGGCGGATCGGCGACAAAGCCCTCAGGAAACGCTTCCGGACGCTCTCGGTAGCCTGAGTGGTAGTACCGGTGCGGAATCACGCCCAACGCCACCAGCCGGCGGCGATCGTCATAGCGTAGTTGAGTGAGCTGGGCCGGGCTGCGGCTCGCGCGCTCGAATCCGGTGCGGCCCACCGGCGACCATTCCCGCTGTCCATGTCCAGTACCGATGCTTTGCCGGGTGGCCGATTTTTCACTGGACTCTTCGGCGATGGCGTCGGCAGCGGCGGCAGGCGCCGAAGCGCTACGCTCATCCAGGTTGCGCTCGCGTCCGTCGTAGCCGCGCGCGATCGGCGGCGCCGCGGGCACATAGTACCGGGGTCGCGCCTCCTGAAACACCGCCACGCCGATAACCCCGACATTGCGCGGCCGGCCGGTACGGGCCGCGTAGCTGTCGCCCAGATCGGTGAAAACGAACTGGGCGATGTCGTCCAGCGATTTTCGCCAGCCGGCGATTTCGGTAGTTTCCCAAGGCGCCAGCACATAGCCGGCCTGGGACGCGGCGGCAGTCTGGCCGGTAACCGCGTTGACGCCGTCCACCGACAGCACCACCAGTACCCGTTCGCCGGTGGTATTGGTCAAGCGCACGCTGTAGCGGTGACCGGGCGTTCCTGCCAACCAGCTATCGCCACGATAGGCATATTGCGGCAGCCACTGGCCGTTGTCGCGATCGATCACCGCGACTTCCACCAGCGGCCTGGCGGATACGGGGGTGCATGCAGCCGCGGTCAATAGACCGACGGCGAATAGAATCTTCCGGAACATGGGCGCGCTCTCCTGGGTAGGTAGCAGGAAAGAACGCACCTGGGGCCACAACGGGGTTGGTGGCCGCAGCGGTTAAACTTGCCGCGTTCAGTCTCTTCCGATCCGACCAATGACCACCCGCGTTCTTACAGGCATCACCACCTCCGGCACTCCGCACTTGGGCAACTACGTGGGGGCTATTCGCCCCGCCGTCGCGGCCAGCCACACCGCCGGCGTGGAAAGTTTCTACTTCCTGGCCGATTACCACGCCTTGATCAAGGTGCAGGAGCCATCGCGCGTGCAGCGCTCCACGCTGGAGATCGCGGCTACCTGGCTGGCTTGCGGGTTGGAACCGGACAAGGTGTGGTTCTACCGGCAGAGCGATATTCCGGAGATTCCCGAACTCACCTGGCTGCTGACCTGCGTGGCCGGCAAGGGCATCCTCAACCGCGCCCACGCCTATAAAGCGGCAGTGGACAAGAACCGCGCCGAGGGCGAGGACGAAGACGCGGGAATCACCGCCGGATTGTTCATGTATCCGGTGCTGATGGCAGCCGACATCCTAATGTTCAAGGCGGCCAAAGTGCCGGTTGGGCGCGACCAGATCCAGCACATCGAGATGGCGCGCGATTTCGGTCAGCGCTTCAACCATTTGCTCGGCCAGGATCATTTCGTGCTGCCGGAAGCGGTCATCGAGGAGAGCGTGGCCACGCTGCCCGGCCTGGACGGCCGCAAGATGAGCAAGAGCTACGACAACACCATTCCGTTGTTCGCGCCGCGCGGCGAGCTGAAGAAGCTCATCGCTTCCATCGTCACGGACTCAAAAATGCCGGGCGAACCAAAGGAGCCGGAAGGCTCGCATGTTTTCCAGTTGTACCAGGCGTTCGCGTCGGCAGAAGAGACGCAGCGCATGCGGGAAGCCTTTGCCGAAGGGATCGGCTGGGGCGACGCCAAGCAGCAGCTGTTCGAACGCATCGACGCCGAAGTGGCGCCATCGCGCGAAAAGTACGAGGCACTGATCGCCCGCCCGGTGGAAATCGAAGCCATCCTGCGCGACGGCGCACAGCGTTTGCGCGCCAAGTACGCCATACCCTTCATGGCTGAGCTGCGCCACGCCGTGGGACTGCGCGATCTTTCGCAGCAGTCGGCCGCGGTTCGCGATAAATCGGCAGAGAAAGCTGCGTTACCTCAGTTCAAGCAATATCGCGAGAAAGACGGCCGTTTCTATTTCAAGCTGCTAGATAGCCAGGGCGAGCTGTTGATCCAGAGCAACGGTTTCGATTCGCCTAAAGATGCCGGTCAATTGATCGCAGTGCTGAAGCAGGTTGAGCGCGCCGACGGCATGGAAACGCCGGAGATTACGCTGCTGGTATCTGCTGATGATGTATTGGCAGCTTTGCAGCGGATCAGAGAAGCGGAGGCCTGATGCCCTACCTGGCCATCATTCTGTTCCTGCCTTGGTTCCTGCTGCTGGGCACGCTGTTCTGGCTGTTCCCGCGCCAACCACGCACCACGGCGCGCAAAGGCTTCGACACCGCGGCGCTGGTCATCGCTTTCGTGTTGAGCTTCCTCGGCATGCAATGGGGCTACGCGTTGGGTGCGGCGGATGCCGGCGCCGGAGCCATTTGGAAGCAGGTGGTGGCGACGTTGGTTGCGTATGGCGCGTTTCTCGCCGTGCTGACAATGGCGGTGCCGCTGCGTACGTGGTGGTTGGCTAGGAAGCGCGGCTAGGGTTCCTACCTTGTGGGAGCGACGTGAGTCGCGACCGGAAAGGCAAAGGATCTAATGCACTTCAATCCACGTGCCCTTAGCTAGGCGCACTGGTGTCTGCGGAATCCCGGTCGCGACTCACCGGCGCCGGCATGCCGGCACCACTCCCACAAAGATAGAATCGGTGTCTCATCTCCAGCCATCGTACGCGCATGAACGACCACGGCATCCACACCATCGACACTGCGTTCCAGCGCGATCATTTCGACGCGGCGTACCTGATGATCGAGAATGGTCGCGGCGCTTTCATCGATTGCGGCACGTCGAATTCGGTGCCACGCCTATTGGCGGCTCTGAAGAACGCCGGACTTTCGCCCACTGATGTCGATTGGCTGGTCGCCACGCACGTGCACCTCGATCATGCCGGCGGCGCGGGCGCCTTGATGGCGCAGTTGCCGAACGCGCGTTTGGTGGTCCATCCACGCGGCGCGCCGCATATAATCGACCCGGCCAAGCTCATCGCTGGCGCCACCGCGGTCTATGGCGAAGAGGAAATGGCGCGGAGCTATGGACGGATTTTGCCGGTGCCGGAGGAACGCGTAGTCGTGGCCGAAGACGGTCACCGCATTGATCTCGCTGGCCGCGAACTGCTCTGCATCGATACGCCGGGTCATGCCAAGCATCACTTGTGCGTGTGGGATGCACGCAGCCGCTGTTGGTTCACCGGCGACACATTTGGCCTCTCCTATCGCGAACTGGATAGCGACCAGGGCGCCTTCGTAGTGCCGACCAGCACACCTGTGCAGTTCGAACCCGAGGCATTGAAGAGTTCCATCGCACGGCTGTTGTCCTATTCGCCGCAAGGCATGTACCTGACCCACTACGGGCGCGTTCATGACGTGGGAAAACTGGCCGACGATCTGTACGAGCAGATCGATGCCATGACCGCTATCGGACGCGACTGCGATGGTCGTGACAACAGACACCAGTGCATGACCGCCGCGCTGACCTCGCTCTACCAAGATCGCGCTCGCAAGCACGGCTGCCTGCTGGATGATGCGGGCGTGGCGCAGGTATTGGCCATGGACATCGAACTCAATGCGCAGGGATTGGCGAGCTGGTTGGATCGGGATCGGCGTTAGTCTTTCCTTGGGGCGGCCTTTGGTCGGTAGGAGCGCCGTCTCGGCGCGAGCTTTTTGCTTCTATCGCGATCTGACAGAAAGCGCTCGCGCCGAGACGGCGCTCCTACGGGGCGTGCGGCGCATGGTTCATCGCCTTAAACTTCCCAGTGACCCGATTGGAGCTGCACCGTGAAGAAAACCATCCTCGCCCTGGTCTTGCTGTCGCTGTCCACATTCACCACGCACGCGGAGGAACTCCCCGGTGGCGGTATCAGTGCGGACAATCTGTCCCGTCACGTACGAATCCTCGCGTCCGACGAATTCGAAGGCCGTGCACCGGCTACGCCGGGCGAGGACAAGACCGTCGCCTATCTGATCGAGCAGTTCCGCAAGGCCGGAGTACAGCCAGGCGGGGAAAAAGGCGGCTGGACGCAGGCGGTGCCGTTGGTGCGCGCGCAAGTGGATGGACCGGTGCAGGCGACGTTGAGCGTGGCTGGGGAACAACAAAAGCTGGTCAATGGCGAGGACCTGGTGCTGCAAAGCCTCAATCCGGTGGAGCGCGTGCAAGTCGAGGATGCGCCGCTGGTTTTTGTCGGCTATGGCATCGAGGCATCCGAGCGCGGCTGGGATGATTACAAAGGCAGCGACCTGACCGGCAAGATCGCAGTCGTGCTGATTAACGACCCGGACTTCGAAATGCCGAAACCCGGTGCGTTCGAGGGTAAAGCGGTGACGTACTACGGTCGCTGGACGTACAAGTACGAAGAACTCGCGCGACGCGGCGCCACCGGTGTACTGATCGTGCACGAGACCGCTCCCGCTGCTTACGGCTGGGCCACGGTGCAAAGCTCGGGCTTGTCGCCGCTGTTCGACATCCCGCGCACCGACGCCGAGCGATATCACACGTTGCTGCGCGGATGGATGCAGCGGGATCTCGCGGTGTCGCTGTTCAAGCGCGCAGGGCTGGATTTTGAAGCGGAGAAGAAGAAGGCTCAACGGACCAATTTCAAACCGGTGGCATTGGGCGACGCAAAGCTGACGGCCGCGTTTGCCATCAAGCGCGATCAGGTGGTCAGCCGCAACGTCATTGGCAAGCTGGTCGGCGCGCAGCGCCCGGACGAAACGGTGATCTATTCGGCGCATTGGGATGCTTTCGGCGTGGGTGAGCCGGACGCTGACGGTGAGCGCATCCGCCATGGTGCTGTCGACAATGCGACCGGCGTGGCGGCGGTGTTGGAGCTGGCGCGCGTTTATGCGGCGGGCCCGCGCCCGCAGCGCTCGTTGCTATTCGTCGCGTTGACGGCGGAAGAAAAGGGTCTGCAAGGCGCGAGCTATTTCGCCGCGCATCCGCTGGTGCCGCTGGAGACCACGGCGGCGGTGATCAATATCGAGATGTTGAGCCCCGATGGCCCCACGCGGGATATCGCTTCCTGGGGTAAAGGGCGGGTTTCATTGGAGGGTGATCTCGAGCGCGCGGCGCAAGCACATGGGCGCACTTACTCGCCCGATCCCAACCTGGAGGCGGGCTTCTTCTACCGCGCCGACCATTTCGCCTTTGCGCGCGCTGGGGTGCCGGCCATTACCGTCGGCGCAGGACTGGATCGTATCGATGGCGGCGTGGAAAGCGGCAAGGCGCAGCGCGAGGCGTATTTCGCCAACTGCTATCACCAGCCCTGCGATGCCTGGAACGAAAGCTGGGATACCAGCGGTCAGGCGCAGGATGTGACGCTGCTGTACGACCTGGGCCATGGCATTGCCAACAGCGCCGCATGGCCGCAATGGCAGGAAGGTTCGGAGTTCAAGGCGGCGCGGGATAAGAGCGAGGCGCAGCGGAAGTGAGTTAGCTGCTTCCTTGTGGGAGCGACGTGAGTCGCGACGGGAAAAACGAAAAGCCGGCGTGCTTTAATTCATGCCTTGGTTTGAGCGCGCTGGTATCGGTGGCTTTCCGGTCGCGACTCACGTCGCTCCCACAGGGACGGTATCGGTTGCATTTGGAGCGAAATCGCTTGTGTCGAGGTTAATCCCAGGCATTGGCCTCCCCACGCGCACTGCCTTCATCCATTGGCACAATGCAGAACCGGTGGCCGGTAGGCGCTTCCATCACCCACCAGCGGCCGCGCACGCATTCGATGCGCTTGGCGCCCAGTTTCTCCAGGCGCGCGGCTTCGGCTTCGACGTCATCGGCTTCGATGTCCAGGTGCACGCGTGAGGGATGCGACACCTTCTGCACTTCGATGTGCAGTCCGCCGGGTCCTTCTTCGAACTTGTCGTAGATACCCAGTCCGCCGTCATCCGCGCTGACGACTTTCAGTCCCAATGCCTGGCTCCAGAAAGCGGAGGCGGCAGGCAGGTCATCGATCTGGCTGTCGATAATGAAACCAGCAAGGCGGCTGCGATGAGTCATGCGATTTCTCCGTAGGGCGGGCCCCGGCCCGCCATTGCCATTTTTCCATCACCGAGGGCAACCATCGAAGCGACGGACCAACCAAAATCTTACGGCGCATCGTTACGCGGAAGCAAAACGGCAAGAGTTCATAGATCGGCGCCGGTCCGCATTTCGATCGTTATCGATACAGCTGAAAGATGGTGATGGTGGGCCGGGGCCCACCCTACATCGCGTGTTATTGCGGCAATGCCAAGTCGTCGATCAGAGCTTTCAGAAAGCGCGCCGCCTCGCCGCCGGTGCAGGCGCGGTGATCGAAGGTGACCGACAACGGAATGATCTTGTGCGATTCGAAGCCGCCCATCACCGGAGTGACCTGATGGCGCGCGCGGCCGGCGGCGACGATCGCCACACAGGGCGGTACCACGACCGGCGTCGCGTAGCGGCCCGCGAACATGCCGAAGTTAGACAGCGAGATCGTATAGCCGGTCAACTCCGATGCCGGAATGCTGCGGTCCTGTACCTGTGTGCGCAGACGATTGACGCCTTCGCGGATGCCGTGTGCATCCAGGATATCGGCGTTGCGCAACGCGGGCACGAACAAACCATCGTCGGTATCCACCGCGATGCCAACGTCGACCTGCGGGTGCAATGTGCGGCTGAGCTTTTCGCCGTCGAACCAGGCATTCATCGCCGGCACGGCCTGACAGGCGCGGACGATCGCACGGATCAGTCGCACCGTGACGTCGTTGCCGGGCTGCCAGGCGTGGACGTCGGCATCGTCGCTCAGCGTGGTTGGCACGACCTTGGCATGTGCGTCGGCCATGACCCGCGCCATGTTGCGGCGAACGCCTTTGAGCTGTTCCGGTTGGCCGCTGACGGAGACGCCGGGCGGCTGCGTGCGCATGGGCTTGCCGGAGGCGGAGAGGGCGGTGCGTTCGTTCGGTCCCCGTGCCGTGGAAGGAGGCAAGTTCTCATTCGCTGCACTGGGCAGGCCCGCCTGTGTTGCGCGCGGGAGAGGTGTTCCAATCTTCGCAGAACCCTCCGCTGCCGCTTGTTTCACATCGGCCATCGTGACCACGCCATCGCTGCCGGTGGCGCGTACGCGGCTAAGGTCCACGCCCAGCTTCTTCGCCATCGCGCGAACGGCAGGCATCGCCCTGACGCCGCCAATCGAGGAAGCCTGCTCCTGATGCACGGTGTTGGACGACTGCATGGCGCCCACGACGGTGCCGGCATCATCGCGCTCGCTACCGCCATCGTTGCCACCCTGCGCTTCGGAGGGTGCGGGCCGCACCGGTAGCTGACCACCTTCGTCGCTGGCAACGGCCTTGCCCACCGCGCCGGCCGCGGGCGCGCCAGCACCGTGGTGATGTCCGGTGTCCTGGCCTTCCGCGCGCTGGGGCAGGTTGGGGTCGGGTTGGAACTCGGCGAGCATGCTGCCGGTGACGATCACGTCGCCCGCATTGCCGGCCAGTTTCAGCACCTTGCCCGATACCGGTGAAGGCACTTCCACCACCGCTTTGGCGGTTTCCATCGATACCAGCGGTTCGTCCAACCGGATCACATCGCCTTCCTTGACGAACCATTCCACGATGGTCGCATCGGGCAGGCCTTCGCCCAGATCCGGAAGGTTGAAAGTTTTGCTGTCGCTCATGCGTTGTTCTCTTCTGCAGGCTTCTTTTCGAAAGGTTCCAAACTGCGCGAGGGGACCCAGCCGGTCTTGCCGAGTACGTTCTCGGCCCACCACCAATCCGCCACTTCATAGTGCAGAGCCAGGATTTCGCCTGCCTCCGCGTCCAGTTCGCGCGTGTCGTAATCATTTATCGCCGTCGCTAGGCCGCGTTCGGCATCGAACATCGATGCCGGAATCCAACCGCCCAATCCGCTGGCCAAGGTGGCCCAGACGAAATGCGGCCAGTCCACGTCGCGGTCGCCCAGCGTCACGGTATCGCCGGACGCGACGCGGATGGCCGGGCGATCCGGCGCGCGGTGCGCCGTGATGACCCGTGCCCGCCGCATCAGCCTGCGGCCAGCGCGCGCTTGGCCGCGGCGACAATCTTCTCCACGCTGGGCAGGTACTTCATCTCCAGACGGAACAGCGGGATGTGAGTGTCGTAGCCGGTGACGCGTTCAACCGGTGCCAGCAGGTCGTACATGGAATGCTCCGCCAAACGCGCCGCGATCTCGGCGCCGAAGCCCGCCGTGCGTGGCGCTTCATGCACGATGACGCAGCGGCCGGTCTTGCTGACCGATTCGGCGATGGTGTCGAAGTCCAGCGGCTTCAACGTAGCCACGTCAATCACTTCGGCACTGATGCCTTCGGCCGCCAGCTTTTCCGCCGCTTCCAGCGTTTCCTTCACCTGCGCACCCCAGGTCACCAAGGTTACATCGGTGCCGTCGCGCAGCACGAAGCACACGTCCAGCGGCAACGCTTCGCCATCGTCGGCCACCACTTCCTTGTATTGGCGGTAGATGCGCTTGGGCTCCATGTAGATCACCGGATCCGGATCGCGGATCGCCGCCAGCAACAAACCATAGGCGCGTTGCGGCGAGGAAGGCATGACCACGCGCAGGCCAGGCACGTTGGTGAAGATGGATTCGTTGGCTTCGCTGTGATGTTCCGGCGCGCGAATGCCGCCACCCCACGGCACGCGCAGCACCATCGGGCAATGCAGGCGCCCACGCGTGCGGTAACGCATGCGTGCGGCGTGGCAGATGATGTGGTCGACCATCGGATAGACGAAGCCGTCGAACTGCGCTTCGGCCACCGGCTTCATGCCTTGCGCCGCCAAGCCGACGGTGAGTCCGGCAATGGTGGTTTCGTCCAGCGGTGTATCCAGCACGCGGTCGGAACCGAAGCGCTGCTGTAGGCCGGCGGTGGCGCGGAACACGCCACCGTTGACGCCCACGTCTTCGCCCAGCACCAATACGGAATCGTCGTGCGCGATCTCCCACGCCAGTGCCTGGGTGATGGCCTCGATCAGGGTGATCGCGGTTGGCGTGGCAGCGGTATTGGCGGCCGTTACGGAAGGTGCTGCGGTGGTTTTCTCGGATTTCATCACGGTGCTCATCGGCGACCCTCTGCGGCAATGGCGGCAGCGCGCTGGGCCAGCAGTTCGGGCGGCGGGTCCGCGTACAGGTAATCGAACATCGCCTCGACCGGCTGCACCGGCGTGTTGAGGTAGGCATTCACTTCGGTATCGACAACGGCGGAACATTCCTCTTTCCACTTCGCCTCTTCGTCTTCGCTCCAGAGTCCCTTGGCAGTCAACCAAGTGCGCAGGCGCGGAACTGGGTCGCGCTGCCATGCGGCTTTCACTTCGGCGTCGTCGCGGTAGCGGCGGGCGTCGTCGGCGGTGGTGTGATCGGACAACCGATAGGTGACGAATTCCAACACGGTACCGCCCTGGCCTTTGCGCGCACGCTCGCTGGCGCGACGCATGGCTTCCAGCACGGCGATCAGGTCGTTGCCATCGACCTGCAAGCAATGCAGACCGCCCGCCAAGCCCTTCTGTGCGAGCGTCTGTGCGCCGGTCTGCGCCGAGCGCGGCACCGAGATCGCCCAACCATTGTTGATCACGCACAGCACCAGCGGCAGTTCGTAGGCGCCAGCGGAATTCAGCGCGGCGTAGAAGTCCGTTTTCGAAGAACCGCCGTCTCCACAGGTACTCACTGCGATATGCGGCTGCTTGCGCAGCTTGAATGCCAGCGCGGCGCCGGCGGCGTGCAGGCATTGCGTGGAGATCGGCACACTCCACGCGAAATCCTGGCGCGGAATTTCGTAATCGTTGCCACGTTCATCGCCGCCCCAGTACATCAGCACGTCGCGCGGCTTCACGCCGCGCATGAATTGCGCACCGTATTCGCGGTAGCTGGGAGCGAACACGTCTTCCGGACGCATCGAAGCGCCAATGCCGATGTGCGTGGCTTCATGGCCCAGGCAGGATGCGTAAGTGCCCAACTTGCCGGTGCGTTGCAGTGCGATGGCCTTGGTGTCGAACGTGCGCACAAACAGCATCTGTTTGAACAGTTCCAATAGCCGTGCGGTGTCGCGCCCGGCCTCGGGAAGATCGTCCCGGACCAGTGTGCCGTCCGGGCCAAGGTATTGCAGATATTCGATTTCGAATTTTGCGGCGATGGTCATCGCTGGATGTCGCTCTTGTAGGTCTTGCGGCGAATGTTAAGCCGGCCATGTTAAAGAACCGCAGCCGATACGCTTTCGTGCGCTGCAACAACGCCGCCATCGAAAGCTGCAGTTTTTCCTGACGCGTGGATTGGCCAATCGCTTGCCGCGCGGGCTTGTCGTACGGTGTCAGCATGGTGGCTGAACGGGAATAAATGCTGGTCCGGAATTGAAGCTGGATCCGAAATTCATCGAATATTGCTTTGCAGCAAAACCCATCCGCCACAAATGAAAAAGGGCGCGGCTATTGCCGCGCCCTCGCACCTTGCCACCAGACCAGAAAATCAGCGGATGCCGATACTCAGGCTGGCCTGATTGTTGTTGCTGTTCGGATCGGCTGTGCTTGAGCTGACTTGCGCCTTGAATTCCAGCGTGGTGCCGCGTTTCGGTTTGCCAGGCACGACGATCGCGAACGCCAGTGTCTGCGTGCTGTTCTCCATTGCGCCGCTGCGGGTGCATTGCGCACTGGAGCCGGTGGACGTGTCCTGCATGCGGCTGCACGACCAGCCACGCGGAGCGGCCACGGCGGCGTGGCTGGCAGCGACATTGCTCTGCACCAACACCTTGACCGCTTCAGCCTGATCCGGGCCGGCGTTGCGCACCGGCATCAGGAAAGTGGCCACAGTGCTGCGGCGCAGTGGCAGAGCACTGCCGAGCAGGCGTACGGACAGGTCGGCAGAGGCTTGGGGCAGGGCAGCCACTTCCACTGAGACCGCGGCGGTGTTGTCGGCATTGGCGGGGTCGAGAACCGGTGAACTCGCGGACACGCCCAGGCCCAGAGCGGCGCCGGCACGTTCGGCTGGTGCGATCGCCTCGATCGCGAAAGCCGCTTCGTCGTTCGCTGCCAATGCGCCGGTGGTGCAGATCACGCGGGTGTTGCCGGCGTCCTGGACCGGTGCGGCGCAGTTCCAGCCCGCAGGAATCGCCGTCAATGCTGGCGACAGTTGTGCGGCGAACACGAAGGCCACGGCGGTAGCGGATGCCGTGCCTGGACCCGCGTTGCGGACATTGGCGGTGTAACGCACGGTATCGCCAACATTGGCGGTGCTGCGGTCCGCCGCCGCGGTGACCGACAGATTGGCGCGGGCGAAGGCCGGGACGCGGATGCTGACGCGCACCGGGTCGTGGTCGGACGAGCGCACCGCGATGCTGCTGTCGGCGAAGTTGTCGACGCCAAAGTCCGCGTTGATGCGCGGATGATCGATGCGCACATCCGCGCCCATCAGCAAGGCCTCGTTGACCAATACATGGTCCAGTGTTTGCGCATTGCCGGCGAACACGTATGAGTAGCGCTGCGTCGGGTCAGCGATCAGCTGCGAACCGTCGATCAGCGGCGTGGTCAGCGGGCTGTCCACATATGTCAGCACCTGGTCGGCCGGGGCTTCCTCGCCCTTCAGCACGCCCATCACGTCGACATAGCCATCGTTGAATTCGAACGCATTGAAATCACCAACCAGCACGATCTTCTCGTTCGGGTCCGTCACCTGCATCTGCTGCACCAGACCCGCCAGGTAGGCGGCCTGTGCGCCACGCTTGGCGCGGACGCGGTCGCCACCGGTGGCCCAGCCGCTGCTACCTGGCGTGATGTCGTCGATGTCGTTGAGCGAACGCAGGTGGTTGACGATGACGGTCACCGGATAACTGCCGGCGGCATCCTGATTCACGCGGGCGCGCAGGCGTAGCGGCGGACGATCGTTCAGCAGGCTGGTGCTGCCGTCCGGGTTGTTCATCAGCGTGCCTTTGCCGAACTGCGCGACGTCCAGCACTTCCACCCGGGCGACGCCGCCGGTGGTGGTGCGCGAACTGACCAGGAAGCCGACATTGATGCCGCCAACGTCGTTGCCCGGCTGCAGGTAAGGCACGTAGCCCGGTTTGTTGGCGCAGGTGGCATCGATACGTTCGGACAGCAGTTGCAGGATGCGCAGGTTTTCCACTTCCACCACGCCCAGGATGTCCGGCGTCTTCAGGTACTCGCAGATCGCGATGGACGCCTTGTCCAGACGCTTGTTCATGGCTTCCGGCGTCAGCGTGACGGCGCCGTTGCTGTCGTTGACGTCATCGAACAGACGCAACAGATTGAAGCTGCCAACGGTGACTTCGTCGTAATGCGCGTCGTTGACTGCGGTTGGCAGCATGCCGCCGCTGACCGAAGGCGGCGTGGCGGCGTCGGGCAACAGCGCCCAAGTGCCGCTGAAGTAATCCAACACGCCCAGCAGGCCGGCGACATTGGCGCCGGTGTCCACCGAGATCGGCAATGCACCGATCTGGCCGCGGCTGCGCACCATCAGGCGTTCCTGGTTGGTATCGAAGCGGGGCGGGTTCTTGTCGGCGGGAATGGCGATGACATCCAGGATGCCGATGCCGGGCTCGCGGAAAGGACGTGCCACCTGCGGCAGCGTGACGTGGAAAACGCCGTCGGTGGAAGCGGTGGCGTCGTTCTCGTCGATGTTGCCGCCGGACGGCGCCACGACCACGGACTGCGCCAGGCTGACGCGCATGCCTTCCAGCCGCTCCAGCGTGCCGGGCAGGGCGTCGGACCCCAGATCGGCCTGGGTGAGCTCAACCGCAGCGGGCAAGGCGTCGCCGGCTTGCAGCAGTTCCACCGTCGGCGTGACGATCTCGGTGATGCTCAATTGGTTCGGCGCGGAAGACGGGGTGAACTCGGTCACCGTGCCGGTGACGCGCACGCGGTTGCCCACTGCGGCGGTGGCGGGCGGTGCGCTGCTGGTGAAAACGAAAATGCCTTCCGACGTTGCCGGATTGCCGTCGTCGTTCGCGCTTTGCAGGAAGAATCCGCTGTTGAACTTCCGCGCGGTGACGATGCCTTCGGTGACGACCTGCTTGGCCGCATGCGGCGAAGCCAGGCCGCTGCCCTGGATCTGCGCGATGGTCAACGGAATGGCCGGCTCCGGCGGTTCAGGCGGCTCGGCGCCGCTGTTGCGCGGGTCCGGTGTGCCGGTGCTGAAGTCGGCGCTGTTGTTGTTGCTGTCCACCGCGCCCGCACCGTTGCGCAGCGCCGCGGTAGAGTTGCTGAGCGTGGCGGTGGGTGCGGCGCCTTCAAAGCAACTTGCCGTGCTGCCGAAGCCGACGAAGTCGACCACCGCCGCTTCGCTGATCGGACAGGCACCGGCCAGCGTGGTGGTGCTGTTGGTCAGTGCGACTTTGCCGTTGGTGCCTGCCATGGCGATGGTGCCGGTGGCATCCGGAGTGGGCAGGTCGGTCGTGCCGCCGGCACCCTGCGCCTGTTGGATCAGGTAGAAACCTCCCGGCGCGATGCTTCCGCTCAAGTTGGTGCGCTGCCAGGTGCTGCCGGCGGCGGAGGCGTACTGAACGCTCCAGCCGTCCAGGCTGACGGCAGCGGCGCCGTTGTTGCGCAACTCGATGAAGTCGTTCTTGAACGTGGCGCCGGAATTGCCGCCGCCGCCGTAGACCTGGCTGATCACCACCTGCGCCTGCGCCGAAGCCGCGGCAAAAACGGATGACAGCGCAAACAACACGGCCGCGATGCGGCCCCGGGACATTTCCATACAGCAGACTCCCCTCATGGATGTGGACGCCGCACACACGCCGTGACAACCCCGCCACCGGCCGGCGCATTGTGCATCAAGGATGTCGGCCGGGCGTTGCAGCGGCGTGACATGGGGGCCTGCTACTGATGGGGTAGTCACCCGCGCCGTGCTACTGCGCGCTCGGGGCGAGGAAGAGCGGGAGCGTTTGCGCCTCACGCCAACCTGGGCCTGTCAGGTGTTACCCATGTCCCCGCACACCCGTTCCCAGGTCTCTAATTCATACAAAGCAAAAGCAAATCCCCCTCCATCCCCCTTTTTAAAAGGGGAGGTAAAGCAAAAGCTTTTCGGCTCCCGTCTCCCGTCTCCCGTCTCCCCATTCCCCATTCCCCATTCCCCATTTCGAGCAAGTAGTTGAAGAAGGATGTTCCAGCGCCAATTTTGCTGGCCCTAGGGCGCGCTTGGCGGTGGGTAGACCCGCGATGGAGTACGCTCTGTGCCCGGCTGGCCGCACCAGTAACCACAGAAAAGCGTAAATGACCGTAGAAAAGAACGAACGTCCGCTGGAAGAAGGCATCCATACCGACTTGGCCGGGCGCATGACCTACAGCGGTTATCTGCGTCTGGATCAGCTTTTGTCGGCCCAGCACCCGGTCTCCGACCCGGCGCATCACGACGAACTGCTGTTCATCGTGCAGCACCAGGTATCGGAGCTGTGGATGAAGCTGATGATCCACGAGCTGAGCTCGGCTATCGCGCATCTGCAGCGCGACGAGGTCTGGCAGTGCCGCAAGGTGCTGGCGCGCAGCAAACAAGTGCTGCGCCAATTGACCGAGCAATGGTCGGTGCTGGAAACGCTCACGCCTTCCGAATACATGGGATTCCGCGATCTGCTGGGCCCGTCATCGGGCTTCCAGTCGCTGCAGTACCGCACCATCGAATTCCTGCTGGGCAACAAGAACCCGGCCATGCTGAAAGTGTTCGCCTATGACACGCAGGCGCAGGCCGGTCTGGACGCGGTGCTGCGGGCGCCGAGCCTGTATGACGAATTCCTGCGCTACCTGGCACGGTTCGGTCATGCGGTTCCCGCCGCGCACCTGGAGCGAGACTGGAGCCAGCCGCACCTATCCGATGCGGCATTGCTGCCAGTGTTCAGTGCGATCTACCAAGACACCGATCGCTACTGGCGCGAGTACTCGTTATGCGAGGATTTCGTGGACCTGGAAACGCAATTCCAGCTGTGGCGTTTCCGCCACATGCGCACCGTGCTTCGGATCATTGGCTACAAGCGCGGCACCGGCGGATCCAGCGGCGTGGGCTTTCTGAAGAAGGCGCTGGAGCTGACTTTCTTCCCGGAATTGTTCGAAGTACGCACCACCATTGATGGCGGTGGTGGCGCGTCCCCGGCTTACTGAGACACCTCGCCGGGACGGCCGGAGGCCTTGAAAGACCGGTGATTGCGGCGAAATCGCCCCATTTTGCCGCAATAGGCGGGTTATGACAGAGATTTGACGCGAACCACGCGTCTGCGTGATCCTCCCGCATCCCGTGTTTTTGGCACGGCCTGTTATTACCTGAACAAATGAAGGGGGAAACCGCATGAGCGGTGCCATCGACACGCAAATCCCGGGACAGTTGCCGGATTTCAAGCAGATCATGGGTCATCCACGTCCTTTGTGGATGCTGTTCATGACCGAATTCTGGGAGCGCTTCGCGTTCTACGGCATGCGCTGGGCGCTGGCCTTGTACATCGTCGCCCAGTTCTACGCCGGCGACAGCGCCGGCGAGGCGCCCGCCAGCCGGCTGTACGGTGCCTATTTGGCGCTGGTCTATGCGGCGGCGCTTTTCGGCGGTTACGTCGCCGACCGGGTGATCGGCTACCAGCGTTCCATCCTGCTCGGCGCCGTGATCATGTCCACCGGCCTGTTCCTCATCATGCTGCCGAATGAGCAGCTCTTCAGGCTGGGACTGGCCACGGTGATCGCCGGCAATGGCTTGTTCAAACCGAACATCTCCGCCATGGTCGGCAAGCTGTACTCGGTGGGCGACGACCGCCGCGATTCGGGCTTCACCCTTTTCTATATGGGCATCAATCTCGGCGCGATGATCGCGCCCTGGCTGACGGGCCTGCTCGCCGAACGCGTGATGGGCGGGACACCCAACATGCCTGCTTACAAGGTGGTGTTCCTTGTCTCGGGCGTCGGCATGCTGATCAGTCTGGTGTGGTTCTGGTTTGGTCGCCGGCAGCTGCAGGGCATCGGGCGGCCGCCGGAAGGCGCGGAGAGCACTGGTCGCGTCCTGGTGACGGCGATCTGCACGATCGTCGCCATTCCGGTGATCTATTTCCTGCTGTCGATCGGCGCGGGTGCGCTGCAGTGGATCCTGTCGCTGCTGTTCGTCGGACTGTGCGCATTGATCCTGAAGGAAGGTTTCAAGGACGGTGCGATCAGGCGCGACATGGCGATCGCGATGTTGATCATCTTCGTGTTCAACGTGCTGTTCTGGTGTTTCTTCGAACAGGCGGGCAGTTCATTCAACTTCCTCGCTCAGAACATCGTCAATCGCGATTTCGGCGGCTGGATCTTCCCGGTCGGCTGGTTCCAGTCGGTCAACTCGCTGGCGATCATCACACTGGCGCCGGTGCTGGCATGGCTTTGGGTGAAGATGGGACGCAAGAACCCATCGATCCCGCGCAAGTTCAGCCTCGGCCTCATTTTCAATGGCTTGGCCTTCCTGCTGCTGATGTTCGCGCTGTCCAGCCTGGTCGATCCGGAGACGCTGAAGATTCCGTTCTGGACACTGTTCATGGTCTACGTCATTCAGTCAGTCGGCGAACTCTGCCTGTCGCCCATCGGCCTGTCGATGGTGACCAAGCTCGCGCCGGTCCGCCTCGTCGGTTTCGGCATGGGTGGCTGGTTCCTGTCCACCGCCATCGGCAACAACCTGTCGGGCATCTTCGCCAGCCATGTCAGTGGTGAGAGCGGCATGAACGTGCAGTCAGCACTGAGCGGCTACACGTTCGGCTTCTGGGCGCTGGTCATTCCGGGCGTGCTGCTGTTCCTGATCGCACCGCTGATCCAGAAACTGATGCACGGAGTCAAGTGACGATTCCGCCCGCGCTCGCTAGCGAGCGCGGCTTTGCGGAATCGTCACCCCGGCGCAGGCCGGGGTCCAGCGACTCTCGCCTTTGCCGGTACGTCATCCCCGCGCAGGCGGGAAGCGCGTCTCAATCGCCGTATGGCGGGTCATCCAGCGACTTTCGCCTTTGCCGGTACGTCACCCCGGCGCAGGCCGGGGACCAGCGACTTGCTTTTGGCGGCACTTGTCCAGTGACTGAGAGTCACCGAGCTACAGTCACTGGGTCCCGGCCTACGCCGGAAGCGCTTCTCAACAGCCGTATGGCTGGTCATGACGGCAAAAGAAAGGCGGCCAGCGGCCGCCTTTCTCGTATCGTCCCTACGACGTCCACGACGCCGCTCAATGCGACTCCGCCAGCTTCACCACACCTTCCGTCAGCTTCTTGATCAGGCCATCCAACTGCACCCGGTCTTCCGCGCTTAGTTGCTCAAGCAGCAGACGTTCGCAGCCTAATGCCATCGGTACGATCTCGTCGTACACCGAATAACCCACCTCCGACAATGTCAGCACCGAACGCCGCCGATCATTGCCGTGGGTGTCGCGCTCGATCAATCCGCGTTCCAGCAGCCTGGCCACCGCACGGCTGACCGCCACTTTGTCCATCGCGGTGCGCTCGGCCACTTCTCCGGCGGACAGATCCTTGTAACGCCCCAGCACCGCCATGATCCGCCATTCGGTGATCGCCAAGCCGAAGCGGCGCTCATAAAGCACGGCGATGGTCTGGCTGAGTCGGTTGGACAGGACGCTGAGCCGGTAGGGCAGGAAATTCTCCAGCTCCAGGACGGCGTGCTCGGTGGGGTGGTCCTGGGGAGCGGCTTGCGAAGGGTCGGTCATGGGAGCGTGTCGGCAGAAAGAGGGTTTTTTTGCACTGCAGCTTGCAATTAGTTACATGTGAAACTATAAAGGCTGCAGATACGACGCAAGCCTAGCGAGGCGCACCGTGAACGCACAACCCAACCTCGGCATGCAGGTGACGACTTTCGAAAACCCGATGGGTATCGACGGCTTCGAATTCGTGGAGTTCGCTGCTCCCGCCGACCAGAGCAAAGCCCTGCACGATTATTTCCGCCGCCTGGGTTTTACCGCGGTGATGCGCCACAAGATGCGCCCGATCACCGTCTACCGCCAGGGCGGCGTGAACTTCCTGGTCAACGAAGATCCCAATTCCTTTGCCGCGGATTTCGCCCAGGCGCACGGACCGAGCGCCTGCGGCTTTGCCATCCGCTTCAAGAAGCCGGCCGACGAGGTATTGGCGAAGGTGATCGCCAACGGCGGCGAAGCAGTGGACGACAAGGCCGACACGCGAGCCGTGCCCGCACCGGTGGTGAAAGGCATCGGCGATTGCATGCTGTACCTGGTGGATCGCTATGGCGACGCCGGCAGCATCTACGACACCGACTACCTGCCTATTCCCGGCGCGGAACAGCATCCAAAAGGTTTCGGCCTGACCTTCATCGATCACCTGACCCACAATCTCTATTTCGGCAACATGGACAAGTGGTCGGATTACTACGAGCGATTGTTCAACTTCCGCGAGATCCGCTACTTCGACATCAAAGGTGCCAAGACGGGTCTGCTGTCGAAGGCGATGACCGCGCCGGACGGCATCGTACGCATTCCTCTGAATGAATCCTCCGACCCTAAGTCGCAGATCAATGAGTATCTTGACGCCTACAAAGGCGAAGGCATCCAGCACATTGCTTGCTTCACCGACGATATCTACGACACGGTGGAAGCCATGCGCGCGCAGGGCGTGGCGTTCCTGGACACGCCTGATGCCTACTTCGAAGTGATCGACCAGCGCGTGCCGAACCACGGCGAAGACGTCGCGCGCTTGGCCAAGAACAAGATCCTGATCGACGCGGATCCGGAAACACACCAGCGCAAGTTGCTGCAGATATTCACCCAGAACGCCATCGGCCCGATCTTCTTCGAGATCATCCAACGCAAGGGCAATGAAGGATTTGGCGAAGGCAACTTCCAGGCGCTATTCGAAAGCATCGAACGCGATCAGATGAAGCGCGGGGTTCTTTGACGCCTTGAGCCCCTCTCCCAGCGGGGCGATAGCGCATGGGTTACGCGCCACTGGCGCGTGTGCGCTGGAGCGCCCACGCTGCTAGCGTGGGCAGGGGCGCGGAGCGGGGGTTGGGGAGAGGGTACGGCGAAGTAGGTATTGTCCCAGCCGCTAAGATGTCGCCACGCTATTCTCCACGACGATCAGGATGCCCAGGACGATAAACCACCATTGCCATCGACCACGCTTGAGAATGCAAAACGCTTACGCAGCGAAATGACGGATGCCGAACGGAAACTCTGGTACCACCTGCGGGCCGGAAGATTAGGTGGATGGAAATTCAGACGTCAGCATCCGGTTCCTCCCTACGTAGTGGATTTTTGCTGTTTGGAGAAGAACCTGGTGGTCGAACTGGATGGTTCGCAACACACCCCAGAAAGCGATGCGGCCCGTACCCGGTATCTGGAGTCTCAAGGCTGGCGAGTGCTTCGCTTTGGCAGTGGTGAGGCTCTGAAGCAAACTGAAGCGGTGGTCGAGGCGATCTGGAACATCGTTGGTGACCGTACCCTCACCCCAACCCCTCTCCCGGCGGGAGAGGGGCTTTGAGCAGCAGGACACGCGCATGACTAGAACCACCACCTACCAATCCGGTTTCGCCAACGAGTTCGCAACCGAAGCTATTCCTGGAACACTGCCAGTTGGGCGCAATTCGCCGCAGCGGGTTGCACATGGTTTGTATGCGGAACAACTTTCCGGCACGGCGTTCACCGCGCCGCGCCGCGAGAATCGGCGCAGCTGGCTTTACCGTATCCGGCCTGCGGCGATGCATTCGTCGTTCGAGCCGTTTGTGCAACCCCGGTTCCACAACGATTTCAGCAGCGCGCCGGTCTCGCCGGACCAGCTGCGCTGGAATCCTTTGCCCATCCCCGATGCTCCTACCGACTTCGTGGACGGCCTGTACACCATGGCCGGCAATGGTGCGGCCGAAGCACAACACGGCGTGGCGATTCATTTGTATGCGGCCAATCGCTCGATGCAGGGGCGCTTTTTCTACGACGCCGACGGCGAGCTGCTGATCGTGCCGCAACAAGGCCGGCTGATCATCGCGACGGAGTTGGGCGTGGTCGAGGTCGACTCGCAACAGATCGCGGTCATTCCGCGCGGTGTTCGCTTCCGCGTCGAGTTGCCGGATGGCGCGTCGCGCGGGTATGTATGCGAAAACTTCGGTGCGCTGATGCGGCTGCCGGATCTGGGCCCCATCGGGGCTAACGGGCTGGCGAATCCTCGCGATTTCGAAACGCCATGCGCGGCTTATGAAGATATCGAAGGCGATTTCGAACTGATCGCCAAGTTCCAAGGGCATCTATGGCGCGCCACCATCGGTCATTCGCCTTTGGACGTGGTGGGCTGGCACGGCAACTACGCACCGTATCGCTACGATCTGCGGCACTTCAATGTCATCGGATCGATCAGCTTCGATCACCCGGATCCCTCCATCTTTACCGTGCTGACGTCGCCCAGCGACACGCCGGGCACCGCCAATCTCGACTTCGTGATCTTTCCGCCGCGCTGGCTGGTGGCGCAGGATACTTTTCGCCCGCCGTGGTTCCATCGCAACGTCGCCAGCGAGTTCATGGGATTGGTGCATGGCGCGTACGATGCAAAGGCCGAGGGCTTCGCCCCGGGCGGCGCTTCGCTGCACAACTGCATGACCGGCCATGGGCCGGACGCCGTGACGTTCGAAAAAGCCAGCGGTGCGGATCTCTCCCAACCCGATGTCATCCGAGACACCATGGCTTTCATGTTCGAGACCCGCGCGGTCATTCGTCCCGCCCGCCAAGCGATCGATGCGTCGCACCGGCAGCGTGACTACCAAGCGTGCTGGGCGGGATTGAAGAGGCACTTCGTCATGCCGGCGGAATAACCGGCCATACGTATCTGTGGTTACTGTGCTGTGGCGGACGTCGCAGCCGGTAGATCCATGCTTTCCAAGGCGGCCAGACAATCTTCCGGTAGCACTTCGGCCAAGCGCTCGCGGACGCGCCGGGCGAGCGACGCGGCGGAGGTGTCTTGCAGGCATCGCAGCGAGGCGAGCAGTTGAGCGAAAGTTTCCTCGGGCTCGTGACAGGCCTGCAGCTCGGCCTTGTGACGGATCGCCGCGTCATGACGCTGTAGCGCCAGCATATCCAGCATGTAGAGCTTGGCGGCCGCCATGGAGCGGCGTGCGCCGGAAGCTCGGGGCGTGGGCTGGGTGGGAGCGATGGCGGGAGCAGGCAGCGCGACGGCGGAGATCTCGGAAGCGGCATCGACCAAGTAGCCTGCACCGCACAGCTTGCGGATCAGCAGGGGAGCATCCTGCCCCAGCAGGTCGACCAGAGAAGGCAGGTCCCGTTGACCGTCGCAAAGGATCAACGTGCGGCGTTCGCGCATGCTCAACGGCCCGGCGTGCGATTGCAGCGCGGTGCGGGCAAGATCGGTCTTGCGTGGAAGCATATGGGCAATGTGATGCTGGGCTGAGGAGCGTCGGCAGCCTAGGGGGTGCCGATGAAGTGCTCGTGACAATCAGCATGTTGCTAACCCGCTTGACAGCCATGGCCAGGCGCCGGGGCACCCGGCATGCGTATTGTTCGCGACGAATTAACCAATAAGCAGTAGGCTTCCTGCTTTCTCAGTGGAGTAGCTCTATGAAGTCGATACCGTCTCTGGCTGTCACGGCAGTGCTCGCCGCCGTCTTGTCGACCGCGTGCAAGCCGGAAACACCGGCCCCGGAATCGACCGATGCGCCGGTCCCAGCGCCCACGGCGCAGACGCCGGCTCCCGGCGTGGAGCCTGCCCCTCCCACTGCTTTCGGCCAAGCCACCTTCCTGGGCTACGGCGAGATGAGGCTGGGCAGCACTATTGATGAAGCCAAAACCGGGTGGGGCGGTGAGTTAAAAGGTGCGCCCAGTGAAGGCACCACCTGCCACTATCTTTACCCGACCTGGGCCAAGCAGCCTTCCGACCTGGCTTTCATGATGGAAGACGGCAAGTTCGTCCGCTACGACGTGGGCACTACCGCGGAAGCCGCGCCCGGCGGCGGCAAGATCGGCATGACGGCTGAAGAACTCAAGAAGCTCTACGGTGATGCGTTGCAGTCCATGCCGCACAAGTACGTTGAAAGCGGCCAGTATCTTTCGGTGGATGCCGCCGCTGAGGCGCCCAGCAAACTTGTGTTCGAGACCGATGCAAATGGCATTGTGACTCGCTGGCGCGTGGGGCTGTTACCGCAGGCGAACTATGTGGAAGGTTGCTCCTGAGGCGCCAAGGCATAGAATCGCCTGAGTCCAACGGCGGGGAGTAGTGCGATGACGGAAGCATGGGGCTTTTTCGTGCTGGGGCTGGTACTGCTGGCGCTGGGCGGCGATTCCATCGTCAAGGGTGCATCGGGGTTGGCGCAGCGCTTTGGCACTTCGCCGTTCGTGGCAGGTCTGCTGCTAATCGCTTTCGGTACTTCACTGCCTGAGTTGGCTGTCAATGCGCACGCGATTGCGGTCGGTGCGCAGGACCTGGCATTGGGCAACGCGGTGGGCAGCAACATCGCCAACCTCGGTCTCACGCTGGGCATCGCGGCAATGACTGCGCCCTTGCTGATCAGGATGCGACTGCTATCGCCATTGCTGGTGTTGCTGACGGTGGCCACGCTGGCGGTGATCGTCTTCGGTCTGGATGGCGTGATAGGACGAATCGAAGGCGCCGTGCTGCTGTTCGGCTTCGTCGCTATGCTGGTTTTCATATTGGCGCGAAGCACGCGTGAAGATGAGAATGTCCGTGCGGGTATCGTCGCCTATGCTGTCACGCGTCCTATCTTGTGGATGAATCTGCTGCGTTTCCTGGTAGCAGTGGCGCTTTTGTATTTCGGAGCGAAATACGTAGTGCAGAGTGCGCCTGTCATCGGTGCGGGCTGGGGTATTTCCCCGCTGCTGGTCGGCTTGCTTCCAGTCGCTATCGGTACCGCGTTACCGGAACTCGCCGCCGCCATGGCTGCGGCCAAACGCGGTCAAGGCGACATGGTTGCAGGCCATGTCATCGGCTCGAGTCTGTTCAACCTGTTGGTGGTGATAGGCGGCATGGCGGCATTCCGGCCGCTGCCGTTGCCCGAGTCTTTCGTGCAGCTGGAGCTGCCAATCGCCATCGTGCTTTCACTCATGTTGTACCCCATGCTCCGCGGCGACCTGCGCGTCAGCCGAGGCGAGGGCGCCATTCTGTTTGTGGCGTTCGTGGGCTGGGTGGTATTGGAAATTTTGCTGATCGCCTGATGACACTCAGCAAGCTGGATCGGGCTGCCTGTGTCGCGTCCGACAGATGGCGCTCCCATTTGACTCCGTGGATTGACCTCCGAGACAAAGCACCAGGGAGAATTTGGCGGCAACCGGGTGACGAGCTGCGCCGGATGAGGGATGACGTCAAAGGGGTACGTAATTTGTGAGACGCCACACTACAATCTCCGGATGAGCAGACCCAACCCTATCGCGCGCACGCTGAGCCTGTTGACCGAATTCTTCCGTCTGCAATCAGCAGGCGGCATTGTGCTGATGCTGGCCGCCGCTTTGGCGATGATCCTGGCCAACTCACCAGCCAGCCAGTATTACGAAGCTTTTCTGCATCTGCCGGTCGGCTTTGCGGTTGGCGCATTCCGGATGGATGAGCCTGCCGAGTTCTGGATCAACGATCTGCTGATGGCGGTGTTCTTCCTGCTGGTGGCGCTGGAGATCAAGCGCGAAGCCCTGAGTGGGCAGTTGTCCAGTCGCGACCAGATGATGCTGCCGATGCTGTGCGCGCTTGGCGGCGTCATGGTGCCGGCAGTGCTGTACTGGGCGGTCAATCATGGCGAAGCGATTGCAATGCGCGGCTGGGCCATTCCCACGGCTACGGATATCGCATTTGCCCTGGGCATCCTGGCGCTGCTGGGATCGCGCGTTCCGTTTGGCATGAAGCTGCTGCTGTCCACGATAGCGGTCGTGGACGATCTGGTTGCCATTCTGATCATCGCTGTCTTCTACACGCACGAACTGGCGATCGGCATGCTCGTCTGGGCCGCTGCAGGTGCGGGGCTGATGCTGCTGCTCAACTGGCGTGGGGTGAAGCGGCTCTGGCCCTATCTGCTGTTGGGTGCTGTTGTTTGGTATTTCATCCTGAAGTCCGGTGTGCACGCGACGCTGGCAGGCGTGGTGACCGGCTTGCTGATTCCGCTGAAGGGTCGCGACGAGAAAGCAGCCTCGCCGCTGGAAACCTTGGAGCACTCGCTGCACCCTTGGGTGGCGTATCTGATTCTGCCGCTGTTCGCCTTCACCAACGCGGGGCTGTCGCTTGGGGAGCTCAGCATGAGCGATGTGGTGGCACCGGTGCCGTTGGGTATCGGCTTGGGCTTGGTACTTGGCAAGCCCATCGGCATTGTCGCCACCGCGGTGATTACCTCCGCCATCGGCCTGACCAGATACCCGGAGGGCATGAATTTCAAGGCCATGTTGGGCTTGGGAATGCTGTGCGGTGTGGGCTTCACCATGAGTCTTTTCATCACCAATCTGGCGTTCGCTTCCGTGGGCAATCATCTGGTCGAAGCCGCGGTGCTGGGAGTGCTTTGCGGCTCACTGGTATCGGCCACGTTTGGCTGGGTATGGTTGCGATTCACGTTGAAACCGGTCGCCGGCTGAGGTGCGCAAAGCACTGGTCTTCGGTGGTAGCGGTCAGATCGGCGTGCCGCTGCTGGCTCGCCTGCTGCAAGCCGGCTGGCAGGTCTACGCGGTATCGCGTTCATCGCATGAATCGCAGCCGGGATTGCATTGGCTGAGCGGCGAGTTCGGCCGGGCAATGGTGCTGCCCGAGCGCGTGGATGCGATTTTCAGCTTGGGACCTTTGGACCGGTTTGCGCAGTGGTATGCGCAGGAGCAGGTGAGTTCGCCACGGGTCGTGGCGTTCGGTTCGACCAGCCTGGAAACCAAGCAAGCCTCCGCCGACGACTACGAGCGCGACCTGGCGGCGCGGTTGAAAGCCGCCGAAGCGGAGGTGTTCCGTCACGCCGCCGCGCGCGGCGCGCACGCCACATTGCTGCGTCCCACGCTGATCTATGGCGGCGGACACGACAAGTCCCTCACACGCATCGCGGCCGTGGCCAAACGCACGGGCTTCTTCGTGCTGCCTTCGGGTGCTACCGGGTTGCGGCAGCCGGTGCATGTGGTGGACCTCGCCGCCGCCGCGCTGTCGGTGATCGACGCGCCTGCCACTTATGGACGTCACTACGCGCTGCCGGGGGGCGAGGCGCTGGCTTATCGCCAGATGGTGAAACGCACGCTGGCCGCATTGCAGCCACCCGCCAGATTGATCGAAGTGCCGGCGCCATTGTTTCGCGCCATGTTGTGGGCCGCTCGACGAAGTGGGCGAATGCAGGGCTTGAGCGATGCCGCGGTCAACCGGATGCGCGAAGACATGGTGTTTGACGCAGCACCGGCCGCGCGTGATTTCGGCTACGCGCCGCGGCCGTTCCAACCTGATCCAGCCGCATTGGGATTGCGGTAGGAGCGATGTCTCAGTAACGCCAACCCAGCTTGCGATACAGCTTGCTCAAAACCCAGGCGGGGCCGATCAGCAGGTAGGTCAAGTCGGTCAGGAAGCTTGGCTTTTTGCCTTCGATCTTGTGCCCGATGAATTGCGCGACCCACGCGATCACGAACACCGCCAGCGCCAGCCAGAACAGATTCTGCAATCCAAGGGCGGCTTCCAGCCAGCGGGTCAGCCAAGCCATGCTGACAAAGATGGCCAGCATGCCGAAGCCGAGCTGCGGCGAGAGTTTGAAATAGAACAACCACGCGCCGAACATCGCCATCGCCGCCCAGGCGCCCGATTTCACCCAGGTACCGAACACCGGGATACACCAAAGCAGCGCGACGACCGTCCAAAGTATCGCCGGCACCGCAAAGATATGAATCAGCTGATTGGTGTCGTTCTGGTGGTCGCCGGAATAGCTGGCGAACCACCGGTCCACCGGGCGTTTGGTCGTCGCGTTCATTCATCCCTCCCGAGGATTCAGTTCGCCAGGGTATGGAGCATAGCGCAGCCGGGCAGCGGACGCTGAGCCGGCCGTCACCCGTGGGAATCAGTGCGCAGCGGTTTTGGAGAACAGTTGGATCACGATGACGCCGGCCACTACCAGCCCCATGCCCAGCATGGCGGGGAGGTCCAGCGGCTGCTTCAGCACCAGCCAACCCACCAGCGAAATCAACACGATGCCCACACCGGACCAGATCGCGTAGGTCACGCCCACTGGAATCGCTTTCATCACCAGCGACAGACTATAAAACGCGATTGCATAGCCGAGCGCGACAACCAACGAAGGCCCCAGGCGTGTGAAACCATTCGACGCCTTTAGCGCACTCGTCGCGATGACCTCGGCCACGATGGCCACACCCAGCAAGACGTAGGCGGTATTCATGCGGCAAACTCCATGCAACGGCTGGGCGGGGGCGAAGCCTACTTCACAGCGCACTGAACCCATGCTGTCCTGGAGCGTTTGATCTTTTCGTGGATTTGCGTGCAAAGCGGCCGACATCATCGTGATATCGGCCGCACAGTCGAATGCTGTATGCGTGCTTACGCAACCAGACGGACGGCGATCAATCGACCTGGATATCGGCCAGCTTCTGCAGCGCCTCGGCGTACTTGGCACGCGTGCGCTCTATCACTTCGGCCGGTAATTTAGGACCAGGCGCGGTCTTGCCCCAGTCCAGCGTTTCCAGATAGTCGCGCACAAACTGCTTGTCGTAGCTTGGCGGGCTGGTGCCGACTTCGTACTCATCCGCCGGCCAATAGCGTGAGGAGTCCGGTGTCAGCATCTCGTCCATGATGTATAGGCGGCCGTTTTCGTCGGTGCCGAATTCGAACTTGGTATCGGCCAGCAGGATGCCGCGTTCGGCCGCATATTCGGCTGCGTAACGGTAAATACGCAGGGTGGCATCGCGCACTCGCTCCGCCAGTTCTGCGCCCACTGTCCTTACCATAGCGTCGAAATCGATGTTTTCATCGTGATCGCCGACAGCTGCCTTGGTCGAAGGAGTAAAGATCGGTTCGGATAGTTTTTCCGCCTGACGCAGACCGTCAGGCAATTCGATACCGCTGACCTTGCCGGTGCGCTGGTAGTCCTTCCAGCCGCTGCCGATCAGATAGCCACGTGCGATCGCTTCCACCGGTACCGGCTTCAGCCGCTTGGTCACCACGGCTCGCTTGGCGTACAGCGCCGCGTCCACGCCTTCCGGCAGCACGCTGGCCACGTCGATGCCGGTCAGGTGATTGGGCATCAGGTGGGCGGTCTTGGCGAACCAGAAATTGGAGATCTGGCACAGCATCTCGCCCTTGCCGGGAATCGGATCGGGCAGCACCACGTCGAAGGCGCTGAGGCGATCGGTGGCCACCATCAACAGGTAATCGCCCGTGAAAGCGGCATTGGACGAGCCACCCGCAAGCACATCGGCAGGCAAGCGCTCGCGTGGGATATCGAACACATCGCGGACCTTGCCGCGGTGGCGCAGCGGAAGGCCGGGCAGATCGGATTGGAGCAACGTCGTAGGCACAGACACTCCTTGGGGAGTTTGGAAAACCATCACGGTGATCCGCAGGCGCCGGCGCAGCCGGTCGTCCTGCGCCCCGGCGGTGGTTCCATTCCCGCCAGGCGGGGCCGGGTTCCGAACCGGGCCGCGTAGTGTACGGCGACCGGCGTCGTCATGTGCCGTAAAATGCCGGGATTGATGGAGAAGATCGGTCCGATGAAGCGCTGGTACGGGAAATTGCTGGGATTTGTTGCCGGATGGCTGCTGATGCGGCACCCGGCGGGCGCGCTCATCGGTCTTCTGATCGGCCATGCCTTCGACGAGGATTGGTTCAAGCTCAGTCGGGACAACCCCTATCGCGTGTTCAATCTGACCAGCGATGCCAGCGACGCCGAGATCGACCAAGCGTACCGTCGTCTGATTTCGCAGTATCACCCGGACAAGATGGGTGGTGTCGCCGATGATCTGCGCCGCCAAGCCGAAAAGAAAGCCGGCGAAATCAACGCTGCCTATGACCGTATCAAGGCGCTGCGCAAGCGCTGAGAATCTGTTCAAAGTCTTGCTGCGCTTGCCATCTGGTGCGCGTGCGGTGCTCGAAATGCTCATTCACTTGTATGTACACTGCGCTTTCTGCGCTCCGCCACGCGCCAGCTGGCTGCGCTCGCGACAGACTTTAAACAGGTTCTAAGCATCATCATGTCCAACTGCATCATCGCCCCGTCCATCCTCTCCGCAGATTTCGCCCGTTTGGGCGAAGAGGTGGACAACGTGCTCGCAGCCGGCGCCGACTGGGTGCATTTCGACGTCATGGACAACCACTACGTGCCCAATCTCACCATCGGCCCGCTGGTTTGTTCGGCGCTGCGCAAACACGGCGTCACCGCGCCGATCGATGTGCACTTGATGGTAGAGCCAGTCGACCGCATCGTCCCGGACTTCGCCGAAGCCGGCGCCAGCATCATCAGCTTCCATCCCGAAGCCAGCCGCCACGTCCACCGTACTATCCAGCTCATCAAGTCGCATGGCTGCAAGGCCGGCCTGGTGCTGAACCCCGGCACGCCAGTGGATGCGCTGGACTGGGTGCTGGAAGACCTGGACCTGGTACTTCTGATGTCGGTCAATCCCGGCTTTGGCGGGCAGGCGTTCATCCCCTCGGCGCTGGACAAGCTGCGCACGGTCCGCAAGAAGATCGACGCCACCGGCAAGCCCATCCGCCTGGAGATCGATGGCGGAGTGAAGGCGGAAAACATCGGCGAGATCGCCGCGGCCGGCGCCGACGCCTTCGTCGCCGGGTCGGCGATCTTCAGTGCCCCGGATTATGCGGACGTGATCCGCCGGATGCGCCAGGCCGTGGCCGCGGCGCGCGGCTGATCGCGCACAGCAGAAGGGCGATGACTCGCGTCACCGCCCCGGAATGTTGGAGGCTTATCCTGCCTCCGCCCGTCGTCCCTGCTATGGCCTTCCACGCTACGTCGCGGGTATGACCGAATGATGACACTAGCGGTTTTTGTCGCAGCCGTGAGTCACGGCGCGCCGGAGCGATGGGTGCCATTGCGGTCCACATGCGGCGAGGTCAGCGTCGCGCGACCGACGTTGCTGCTACAAGGGGACTGATAAGCTCGGCCCGTTCCGCAAGGTAGCTTCATGACCACACCGCATTGGCGTCTGATCCTCAATGGAAAGTCCGCGGGCGATGACGACCTGCGTAGCGCGGTCGGCCGTTTGCGCGAGCAGGGCCTCGCATTGGATGTGCGGGTCACCTGGGAGGGTGGCGACAGCGAACGCTATGTCGCCGAGGCGATCGCCGACGCCGTGGACGTCATCGTCGCCGCCGGGGGCGACGGAACGCTGAGCGAGGTCGCCAGCGCATTGGCGCACCGTGATCAGCCGGCCGAGAGCTTGCCCGCGCTGGGGTTGGTGCCGCTGGGCACGGCCAACGATTTCGCCGCCGCCGCCGGTATTCCTGAAGAACCGCTGCCGGCGCTGCAGTTGATTAACGCCACTCCTGCGTTGCCAGTGGACCTGCTGCGGGTCGACGCGGACGACAGCAGCTACTGGTGCGTCAATTTGGCCAGCGGCGGTTTTGGAACCGAGGTAACGGTGGAGACCGACGCAGGCCTGAAGAAGATGCTGGGAGGCTTGGCCTATCTGATTACCGGCATAGCCAAGCTCGGCAAGATCGAACCCACCCGTGCACGGCTGCAGGGACCGGATTTCGCCTGGGAAGGTGATTTCATCGCGCTAGGCATCGGCAACGGCCGTCAAGCCGGCGGCGGGCAGGCGCTGTGTCCGGATGCGCGGATCGATGACGGCCTACTGGATCTGACCGTGGTGCCGGAACTGTCCGGCGAAGTCGCCGCCATCCTGGGTACCTTGGCTGCCGCCGAAGGCCGCGATGCGGCGCTGGATCGGGTGGCGGTGCGCGCGCAGCTGCCTTGGGTCGAACTGGCGGCGGAAGCACCATTGGTTCTGAATCTGGATGGCGAACCGGTGGAGGCGCGCCGTTTCCGTATCGCCTGCGTCCCGGCGCGGCTGCGCATGCATCTGCCGGTCGATTGTCCGTTGCTGTCCGCCGGTCGTTCGCCGCCGGTCTAGCGGCGAGGAATGGCTGCCAGCCGCCATGCCTGCCTCGCCGGTTCGACAAAGCGTCCGCCTCCGGCCCACCCTTTGGGAAATCCTGGTCTGCGGTCGGAGTGAACCAGATCGCGCGATCGGCTAAGCTAGCTTCCGTGAACTGCCAGACGGTCCAGCACTCCGTTCTTTCCGCACGCCATGGGTGGCGATGGTGGCCCGTTGCCGTCGTCTGCCGTGCCCCAGTGACCCGGAAGGAACTCCGTCTTGATCTCGCTCGAACAATTTCAGCAGTACGCCGCTAGCGGCGATAGCCCTGGCTCTTACAACCGCGTCCCCGTTGTCCGCGAAGTGCTGTCGGATTTGGACACGCCGCTTTCGGTTTATCTGAAACTCGCCGACGCGCCCTATACCTATCTGCTGGAATCGGTGGAAGGCGGCGAACGTTTCGGCCGTTACTCCATCATCGGACTGCCCGCCAAGCGCGTCATCAGTTTCCGTGGCCATTCGCTGGAGATTCGCGAGAACGGCGAACTGGTCGAGGCCCGTGAGGTGTCCGACCCTTTCGCCGAAGTCGAAGCGCTGCGTGCCGCGCATTCCGTGCCCAAGCTGGAGGGGCTCCCGGGTTTCACCGGCGGACTGGTGGGCTGGTTCGGGTTCGAGTGCATCGGTTATATCGAGCCGCGGCTGGCCACCGGCGACAAACCCGATGAGCTGAATACTCCCGACATCCTGTTGATGCTGTCGGAAGAATTGGCGGTCTTTGACAATCTGAAGGGCCGTCTTTACCTGATCGTCCATGCCGATCCGCGCGAAGCAAACGCCTGGGAGAACGCCCAGGCGCGACTGGATGCGCTGACCCAGAAGCTGCGCCAGCCAGGCGCCGGCTATCCCGCGCCGATCACGCGCGATGTGCTGGACGAGAGCCATTTTGTTTCCGGCTTCACCCGCAATGGCTTCATCGCGGCGGTGGAGAAATCCAAGGAATACATCCGCGCTGGCGATATCTTCCAGGTGGTGCTGTCGCAGCGGCTCAGCGTGCCGTTCAGCGCGCGCCCGGTGGATGTCTATCGCGCGCTGCGGGCACTGAACCCGTCGCCGTATATGTACTTCCTGGATGTCGGGGACATCCAGGTGGTTGGTTCGTCGCCAGAGATATTAGTGCGGCTGGATGGCGATGAAGTCACGGTGCGTCCCATCGCCGGCACGCGCCCGCGCGGCAAGACGCATGAGGAAGATCTCGCGCTGGAAGCCGAACTGCTGGCTGACCCCAAGGAGCGCGCCGAACATCTGATGCTGATCGACCTGGGCCGCAACGACGCCGGTCGCGTATCGAAGGCGGGCACCGTGGAAGTAGGCGAACAGTTCGTCATCGAGCGCTACAGCCACGTGATGCACATCGTTAGCGAAGTCACCGGGAAGTTGCTCCCCGGCCTGAGTTACGCCGATGTGTTGCGTGCAACATTCCCGGCCGGCACCGTCAGCGGCGCCCCCAAGATTCGCGCGCTGGAAGTGATCCGTGAGTTGGAGCCGATCAAACGCAACGTCTATGCCGGCAGCATCGGCTACATCGGCTGGCACGGCGATGCCGACACCGCCATCGCGATCCGCACCGCTGTCATCAAGGACGGTCGGCTGCACGTGCAGGCTGGCGCTGGCATCGTCTACGACTCGGACCCGGAGAAGGAATGGGACGAGACGATGAACAAGGGCAGGGCGTTGTTCAGGGCTGTGGCTGAGGCGGCCAAGGGTTTGTGAGCGACTATCTCAGGTTCTGCCTGGGATATGGATGCTTGGGGAAAAGGCTATGAAAAAATTTGATAAGGCGGCATTCGAGCTAACCGTCTTTCAAGAGTTCAGTAAGCTGGTGGGCTTGAATGTGGATGAAGGAGCTATCTGGCAGTTGCCCCCACCGAACCCTGACATTTGTTGTTCGGTAGATGGAGTTGAAAGGCGATTCGAGCTTACCTTGATTACCGATCCTACAATTGAAAGAAAGGTAAGAACCAGCACATCGTTCTACTCTAACTTCAAGATTGAGATTCACGATCTGGTTGAACGTATCAGGAGTAAGGCTGATAAGGCCTATCAGTCCGGGTCCGTCATCGAACTGGTTCTGCATGAAGGAGCGACTCCAATAGATGATCTCTGGCTTTATGATCAACACGCCCTCAATGAATCCATGGAAATGGCGACCAGAGAGTCGCAGTTCGGCCGAATTTGGTTGGTTGATTTTTCTAACGAAAAGTATCGTGTTTACCCATCTAGCTATTCGACATCTTGAAATGCGAGAGAAGCTACCGTGCTGCTAATGCTCGACAACTACGACAGCTTCACCTACAACCTCGTCCAGTACCTGCAATCACTGGGGGCTGAGGTGAAGGTGGTGCGCAACGATGCGATGACGGTGGACGAGATAGAGAAACTCGCGCCCGAGCGCATCGTTATTTCACCCGGACCATGCACGCCAAACGAAGCCGGGGTTTCGCTTGAGTTGATCGAACGGCTCGGGAGGACGACACCTATTCTCGGTGTTTGCCTGGGCCACCAAAGCATTGGTCAGGCGTACGGCGGTGATGTGGTGCGCGCCGGCAACATCATGCATGGCAAGACCTCGCGCATCCGCCATGAAGGAAAGGGCGTATTCGCCGGTCTCCCGGATGCATACGAAGCGACTCGCTATCACTCGCTGGTGGTGGATCGCGCGACGCTGCCGGACCGCCTGGAGATCACCGCATGGACCGAGAACCAGGACGGCAGCTTTGAAGAGATCATGGGATTGCGGCACAAGGAGTACCCGGTGGAAGGCGTGCAGTTCCATCCGGAATCCATCTTGACCGAGCATGGCCATGCATTGCTGAAGAATTTTCTAGAGAAGTAGGCAGAAGCGGGAACGGGGAACAGGGAACAGGGAATGAACGTTTCCCTCGACCGGAGGCTCTCCGACTCCAGCCATCTGCCCCGTTCCCCATTCCCCGTTCCCGGCCCTAACCCCATGCCCATCACGCCCTCAGAAGCCCTACAACGCACCATCGAGCACCGCGAAATCTTCCATGACGAAATGGTCGATCTGATGCGGCAAATCATGCGCGGCGATGTTTCGCCCACGATGTCGGCAGCGATCCTGACCGGCTTGCGGGTCAAAAAGGAAACCATCGGGGAAATCGCCGGCGCGGCCACCGTGATGCGCGAGTTCTCGCGCACGGTCGATGTGCCGGATAAGCGCCATCTGGTCGACATTGTCGGTACCGGCGGCGACGGCTCGCATACCTTCAATATCTCCACGGCTTCGATGTTCGTTGCCGCCGCGGCGGGTGCCAAGATCGCCAAGCATGGCAATCGCAGCGTGTCCTCGAAATCCGGCAGCGCGGATGTGCTGGAAGCGCTCGGTGCGGCCATCGAGTTGCAGCCGGAACAGGTGGCGCAAAGCATCGCGTCGACGGGTATCGGCTTCATGTTCGCGCCGGTCCATCATCCCGCTATGAAAGTGGTGGCGCCGGTGCGACGCGAAATGGGTGTGCGCACCATCTTCAATATCCTGGGTCCGCTGACCAATCCAGCGGGCGCGCCGAACATCCTGATGGGCGTGTTCCATCCCGACCTGGTCGGTATCCAGGCGCGCGTGCTGCTGGAACTCGGCGCGGAGCGCGCGCTGGTGGTTTGGGGTCGCGATGGGATGGATGAACTGTCGCTGGGCGCCGGCACGCTGATCGGCGAGCTGCGCGACGGCGTAGTGCGCGAATACGAACTGCACCCCGAGGATTTCGGCATCGCCATGGCGGCGAGCCGCAACTTGCGGGTAGCCGATGCGGCCGAATCGAAAGCGATGCTGCTAGGCGTGCTGGACAACCGACCGGGACCGGCGCGCGAGATCGTCGTGCTGAATGCGGGTGCGGCGCTCTACGTCGCCGGCGTCGTAGAAAGTATCGAAGAAGGCATCGCCCACGCACGCGATGCGATCACTACCGGCAAGGCCCTCGCCAAGTTGGAGGAGTTTGTTGCCGCGACGCGCGCCTTGTCCACACCACCCACAGGAGCCTAGCCATGAGCGCCAGCGGATTCGCCCGCCTGCCCAAGCCACCGTACTACGCCGTGATCTTCTCTTCGCAGCGCACCGACCAGGACGATGAGGGCTACGGTGCAACCGCGCAGCGGATGGTGGAACTGGCGCAACAGCAGCCGGGATACCTGGGCGTGGAGTCGACGCGAGGCGCCGATGGTTTCGGCATCACCGTGGCCTACTGGGAGAGCGAGGACGCGATCCGTGCCTGGCGCCAGCATGCCGAACACACCGCCGCCCGGGAGCAAGGGCGGCGCGATTGGTACCGGCACTTCGAGCTGCGCATCGCCAAAGTGGAGCGCGCGTACGGGTGGAACAAGGATTGATCCGATCCGTATCGGTTGCAAAACGATAAGTGCGAGAATGCCGCTCTCGCGAACGCGAGAATGACAGGACACCAATGAGCGACATCCTTAACACCATTCTGGCCCGCAAGGCGGAAGAGATCGCTGCACGCAGCGCACGCGTGCCACAGGCGGAACTCGTTGCGCGCGCGGCTGATGCGCCGCCGGCGCGCGGTTTCGCCGCTGCCCTGCAGGCGGCTATCGCGCAGGGTGACCCGGCGGTGATCGCGGAGGTGAAAAAGGCTAGTCCGTCCAAGGGCGTGATACGTCCTGATTTCCGGCCAGCGGATATCGCGGTCAGCTATGAATTCGGCGGCGCAGCTTGTTTGTCCGTTCTGACCGACGTCGATTTCTTCCAAGGCGCTGATGCCTATCTACAACAGGCACGCGAGGCGTGCACATTGCCGGTGTTGCGCAAGGACTTCACTGTCGACCCGTATCAGGTCTATGAAGCGCGCGTGCTGGGCGCGGACTGCATCCTGCTGATCGTCGCTGCGTTAGACGATACGCAACTGGTCGAACTCTCCAGCCTGGCGATGCAGCTGGAAATGGATGTGCTGGTGGAAGTGCACGACATTGATGAACTCGAGCGCGCGTTGCAGGTGCCGGTGCCGCTGATCGGCATCAACAACCGCAACCTGCGTACCTTCGAGGTCTCGCTGGACACCACGTTGTCGATGAAAGACGCCGTGCCCAAGGATCGGCTGCTGGTCACCGAGAGCGGCATCCTGGTGCCCGGCGACGTGACCAGGATGCGCGCGGCTGGTGTGGATGCCTTCCTGGTCGGCGAGACTTTCATGCGGGCCGAGGAGCCGGGCGAAGCGTTGCGTCAGCTATTCTTTGCCGCATGAACGACTTGGTTTATCCAGAACCGCACGCCGATGCGCCATTGGTGGTGTTTGATTTCGATCACACCCTGTACGACGGCGATTCTGGTGGTCATTTGGTCAAGTGGCTGATCAAGCGAAATCCGTTGCGGATCGCCGCCGCACTGGCCGCTTCGGTAGTGCTGGGGCCGATGGTTGCGTTTCTGCCGACCCGTCGCCGTGGGGTTTCAGGCTATATCTGGATCGGAACGTTCGGCCTGCATGGCCGGCGCAGTTTCGATGCATTGATCGATCGCTATGTGGCGACTCATTGCGAGGAAGTGCAGGGCCGGTTGCTGCCGGTGGCTTTGGAAGTATTCCGCCAGCATCGGTTAGCCGGAGACCGCGTGGTCGTCGCCACCGGCGCGCCGCCGGAGCTGGCGCGCGCCATTCTCAGCTTCGTCGCGCATGAGGATGTGCCCGTCGTCGGCACGGCGGTCGGACCCCGCTGGGGAGCCGTGGTGGCCGTTCGTCACTGCCACAGCGAAGAAAAAATGCGGATGCTGCGCGAGCGCGGCTACGGCGATGTGGCGGTTGCTTATTCCGACAGCAGCGCCGATCTTCCGCTGCTCAAGGCGGCGCACCGGCCTGTGGTGGTAAATCCAAAAAAAGCGCGTGAGGCGTTTTTCCGGCGCGTGTTGCCCAGGGACACGCCCATCCTCAATTGGGGATGTGAAAGCAGGGGTGGCGAGCGAGGCGCGTAGGCTTTGGTCTTCTCGTAGAGCGGAGCTGCGCCACGCGATGGCGCCGAGTCCGTAGCAATGACGCCGTCGCAACGGTAGGCCGACAATGAATGGCCGCGAAGGTGCTTCTCGTAGAGCGGAGCTTGCTCCGCTGCTCTTAACTTGCATATGCCAAGAAGAGCAGCCGAGCAAGCTCGGCTCTACAAAAGCACGGATGCGTCTCCTGTGGGAGTGGTGGCGGCATGCCGCTGCCGGTGAGTCGCGATTGATGTTTATGGTCGCGATCGCAACGCCTGCAGCGAACTCAGAACAGCCAAGCCCGACCAATGTGGTAAAGACTGATGCACAACACCACCACGCCAACGATGGTCAACACGGTGCGTTCGGAGACGTGCCTCACCAGGTACGCAGCGAAAGGCGCCGCCAAGGCGCCGCCGATCAACAGTCCCAGCACGATCTCCAGATGCTGGATGCCGATGGACAGGAAGAAGGTCAGCGATACGGCCAGGGTGATCACGAACTCGGCGGCATTGACTGTGCCGATCGTCGTGCGCGCCTTGCCGCCGCCTGCGAGCAGCGTGGACGTCGCAAGCGGTCCCCAGCCGCCGCCGCCGCTGGCATCCAGCAAGCCGGCGAAGAACCCCAACACCGGTACCCGGCGGATTTCCTGCTTGGGTACGAACTTGCCCGCCGAACGGAACAGAATCAACACTGAAAGCGCGAGAAGGTAGACATAGACGAACGGCCGGATGAGTTCGCCTGGCAATTGGGTCAGCACGTAGGCGCCGATGACCCCGCCTATGGTGCCGGAGATGGTCAGCCGCCAGAACAGTCGTTTGTCGATGTTGCGGAAGTAGGCGTGGGAAGCGCCGGAAACGCCCGTGGTGAAAACTTCGGCGGTATGCACGCTGGCGCTCACCGCCGCCGGCGGCAAGCCCATGCCGAGCAGGATGGAGGAGGACACTAGGCCGAATGCCATGCCCAGGGCGCCGTCTACCAGTTGTGCTGCCAAACCGATGACGATGAACCAGTAAAACTCGCTCCCAAATTCCATCCAGTGCTCCCGCGGGCAGGGCTTACCCGTGTGTCACTGCCAGAATAGCGGAGACGGGTCGACGATGTGCCGATTCGCGATGGCAGCGGATGCGAGTCGAAAACGGCGCTCGCCTGGATGCCGCCAGGTAAGTTTATTCACATTGACCGGCACGACTTAACGAGTGCCGTAGAGCACAACCGTCTTACCGCGCGCATGCAAGGCGCCATCGGCCTGCAGCTTCTTCAGGACGCGGCCGGCCATCTCACGCGAGCAACCAACCAGCCGTGCCAGTTCCTGGCGCGAGACACGCAGCTGCGTACCTTGAGGATGGCTCATCGCTTCCGGCTCGCGCGCCAAGTCGTGCAGGGTGCGAACAATGCGGTCCGTCACATCCAGGAATGCCAAGCGGCTGGCTTTCCTGCTGGTATCCAGCAAGCGCCGTGACAGCTGTGCGCCGATGGAATACAGCAGCTTCGGCGCATCGGCGGACAACGATCCGAGGAACAGCTGATGCAAGCGCTCGTAGCTGATCTCGGCGAGTTCGCACTGGGTGCGAGTGCGCAGGATGACTTCGCGTCGGTCAGATTCGATGAACAGGCCCATCTCACCGACGAATTCGCCAGAGCCGAAGTAACCCAGCACCAGCTCTCGGTCGTCGTCCTCTTCGGTAATGATGCTGACCGAGCCGCTGACCACGTAGTACAGGGTGCCGGCGGGGTCTCCAGGACGGAAAACGTCCGCACGGGCCGGATAGCGGCGGCGGTGGCTGTGGGCGAGGAATCGCTCTATGGCGGCGGCGTCCGGCGTCAACGGACTGGCGGCTGGTCGAGCGGGGGCGATAAAGTGGTTGCCTGGGCTCATGGGTGTTTCAGGGCGGTTAATCTATGAAGCTTAGTCCGAATACGCCCCCAACAGCAAACCTCGCGATGCAAGTGATGGGCCAAAGCCGCGTCGGAGCACCGACGGCCGATGCGCCGTCCCCTAGGCAGACGTTTCGTTGTAACGTTATTTGCCGCATAATCGCGCCCCTCTCCCGCTTCCCCCACAGGGATCGCCGCCGTGGTCAAACCACTGCCTCGCCTCAGGCTGCAAGGCTTCAACAACCTCACCAAGGCGCTGAGCTTCAATATCTACGACGTCTGCTATGCGGTCTCCGAAGAGGAGCGCCAGCGCTACATCGCGTACATCGATGAAGAGTACAACGCCGATCGCCTGACCCAGATCCTGACCGACGTGGCCGAGATCATCGGCGCCAACATCCTGAATGTGGCCCGCCAGGACTACGATCCGCAGGGGGCGTCGGTGACCATCCTGATCTCCGAAGAACCTGTGATCGACAAGAAACAGGCCGGCAAGGAAATTATTTCCGACGCGGTGGTGGCGCATATGGACAAGAGCCATATCACCGTCCACACCTATCCGGAAACCCACCCCCAGCACGGTATCGCCACGTTCCGGGCCGACATCGACGTCGCTACCTGCGGCGTCATCTCGCCACTGAAGGCTTTGAACTACCTGATCGAAAGCCTGGAATCCGACATCGTCATCATGGATTACCGGGTGCGTGGCTTCACGCGCGACGTGAAAGGCAAGAAACACTACATCGATCACAAAATCAACTCGATCCAGAACTTTCTGGCCAATAACATCAAGTCGCGCTACGAGATGTTCGATGTCAATGTCTATCAGGAAAACATCTTCCACACCAAGATGCACCTGAAGGACTTCGACCTGGATCAGTACCTGTTCGAAGAAAAAGCCAAGAATCTGTCGTTCAAGGAACGCATGAAGATCGAAGCGTTGCTCAAGCGCGAGATCGAGGAGCTGTTCCACGGTCGCAATCTGGTGGAGTGAGCATGAGCGGGTTTGCCGGCCGGGGTTACGCCTGGTTCGGATTGCCTGCGATAGATTCGCTTTGCAATGAATACAGCGGGACGACCCGCATGCGGCCGTGGTGCTGCATTACGTAGACCGACGGCGGTCCGGAGCGAAGGCTCCGGACCGCTTTTTTTTAGGCTTGGAGGTACATCATGGCTTGGTTCTATCTTCTGCTTGCCGGACTTTTTGAGATTGGTTTCGCGATCGGCCTCAAGTACACCGAAGGATTCACCCGGCTGTGGCCGAGTGTCGGTACTGTGGTTTCCGCGGCAATCAGCCTGTGGCTGCTGACGCAGGCGTTGAAGGCGATTCCAGTTGGCACGGCCTACGCGATATGGACCGGCATCGGTGCGGCCGGCGTGGCAATGCTGGGCATTGTCCTGTTTTCCGAGAGTGCTTCGCTGCCGCGGTTGCTCTGCATCGCGGCGATCGTGGCGGGTGTGATTGGCCTGAAGGTCACTTCGGCCGGCTGAGCTTTGGGGGGCGGGCAGCAGATATCGCGTTAAGAAGCACCTGCTGTAGGAGCGCCGTCCCGGCGCGAGCTCTTCGCTTTAGTGGCGATTTGATGGAAAGAGCTCGCGGCGGGACGCCGCTCCTACAAAAGCGAACGATCATGACCCCGTAGGAGCGCCGTCTCGGCGCGAGCTCTTTGCCTTTATCGTGATCCCACAGGAAGAGCTCGCGGCGGGACGCCGCTCCTACGGGCCGTCCGGCAAGAGGTTCCCTACAAGCGGTAGGCGATCGCCTTCATCAGGTTCGACGCGCCTGCCATCAAGGTGGGAATAGGGGGCGGGAGCGCGCGGGCGCCGGCTTGCTCGGCGTGATCGGCGTGGCGCGCTTCGTCTTCCTTCATCACGCTCAGGATGTCGCGGCTGCGCAGATCGGCTTCCGGCAGAGTCTGCAGGTGCTCATCCAAGTGCGCCTCGACCTGACGCTCGGTTTCCACTACGAAGCCCAGGCTCCAGCCGTCGCCGCGCAACCCTGCCAGCGCGCCCAGGGCATAACTGCCGGCGTACCACAGCGGATTGAACAGGCTGGGGCGGCTGTCCAGTTCACGTAGCCGATCGGCGCACCAGGCAAGGTGATCGGTTTCTTCCTGGGCGGCTTCCAGCAAATACTGACGAGTCTCTGCATCGCGTGCGACTGCCGCCTGGCCGAAGTACAGCCCCTGGGCGCAGATCTCACCGACATGGTTGATGCGCATCAGTCCTGCTGCGTGGCGCTGCTCGGCTGGATCGAGCTCCACATCCGGGGTGCCGGCAGCAGGGTTGGGACGATGGGCCGGGGGCGCACCGAGGACGGTTTCCAGTCCGCGCTGGGCTTCGATCAGCAGCCGATCAAAGGGAGAGAGAGTACGGGTCACCATGGCGGGCATTGTGCCGGTGCTCGTGCGGCAGGTGTAGATCCTGGACTCTCCGCCTAGGGCGACTTGCGCGAAAATTCGCCGGCCCGTACAATTCCGCTTCTGTCGTTCCGCAATCCACAACGCGTGGCAAAGTTCCGCCAGATCACCGGCCGGAATCAGCCCGACCAAACCAAGAGCTATTCATGACTACTTTCACCGCCAAGTCCGAGACCGTCCAGCGCGACTGGTATCTCGTCGACGCCACCGGCAAGACGCTAGGCCGTCTGTCCACCGAGCTGGCCCGCCGCCTGCGCGGCAAGCACAAGCCTGTGTACACCCCCCACGTTGATACCGGCGATTATCTGGTGGTGATCAACGCCGAAAAGATTCACGTGACCGGCAACAAGCTGGCCGACAAGAAGTATCACCGCTTCACCGGTTACATTGGTAACCTGAAGACCGAGACGCTGGCTCAGGCGCTGGAGCGCCACCCGGAGCGCGTTATCGAGATCGCGGTGAAAGGCATGTTGCCGAAAGGCACATTGGGTCGCGATATGTACCGCAAACTCAAGGTTTACGCAGGCCCCAACCACCCGCACGCCGCCCAGCAGCCGCAAGTCCTGGATATCTGATCATGGCAATTACCCAGAATTACGGCACCGGCCGTCGCAAGTCCTCCACCGCCCGCGTGTTCCTGCGCAAGGGCACCGGCAACATCACCGTCAATGACCGCCCGCTGGACGAATTCTTCGGCCGTGAAACCGCGCGCATGATCGTGCGCCAGCCGCTGGAGCTCACCAAGAACACCGAAAGCTTCGATATCTTCGTCACCGCCGTTGGCGGCGGTACCACCGGCCAGGCCGGTGCCATTCGCCTGGGCATCGCTCGCGCGCTGGTGGAGTATGATGAAACCCTCAAGATGGAACTGCGCAAGGCTGGTTTCATGACCCGCGATGCGCGCGAAGTCGAGCGTAAGAAGGTCGGTCTGCACAAGGCACGCCGCGCCACGCAGTTCTCGAAGCGCTAATAGTAAAAGAGGTAAGGGTAAAGTCGCCCGCTGTGCGGGCTGCAAATGGGGAAGCGGGATTTTCCTGTTCACCATTGACAGGCGGCGCAGCCGCCGACTTTACTACTCGCAGTACACAGCCCCGTCGCCAAGCGGTAAGGCACCTGACTCTGACTCAGGCATTCGGAGGTTCGAATCCTTCCGGGGCTGCCAATTTGAAGTTCAGGCGCTGGCTACATTGCGCCAGGCATCAGCAAAAGCCCGCCCTGTGCGGGTTTTTGTTTTGAAGGATTGGGGCTCGGCGGTTGAAATAGGTCGCGTCGCTGTCTAGTGCGTGGGAGGGCCAGGCTGAATGATGAAATGTAGGTCGATGCATGCCCGAGTGAGGACGCTGTCGCGAACTCACTTCAATTGCGGCGCTTGTACGGGCAGCGACGTAACTCATCCCACTAGCGCCAACAGGCCCTAGATTCATGGTTGCCACGTTCCTTCCGCCTTATTCGTCTCCGGATCAACTGCTGCCGCGGATGCGCGAGCGCGGCTACACCGTGCTGTCTCCCGACAGCATTGGGACCTTGTGCGGCTTCTCCCCGGGATCGCTGGATGCGCTGAAACCCAGTTGGGATGACCTGCAGCCGGATCTTTATCTCAAAGATGGCGGACGCTACCGCCGACGCCGGCATTCGTGTTTCGTAGTCGAAGACGGAAGGGTGACGTTGACCCCTCACCGCGCGCACTGGCAGTCGCCGGACTACAACGCCTTGCATGGCGGCATGCGACGGTGGTTTGAGCCGATGCACCCCTCCGTCCTTTTGCAGCCTGGTTGGACGCAGCTGTTGACCACGCTGGGGCAGTGGTGCTCCTCGCTGAAAGGCGCACAGCCTTGGTATGTGGAAGCGCATCAATTTCGCATCGATACCACTGATGGCATTGGTCGTCCGACGCCGGAGGGTGCGCACCGGGACGGCGTGGATTTCGTAGCGGTGATGCTGGTCGACCGGGTGGACATCAAGGGCGGGGAAACGCGTGTATTCGATGCTGCCGGCCCCGATGGCCAACGGTTTACTCTGGAAGCCCCGTGGTCGTTGATCTTCCTGGACGACGAGCGGGTGATCCACGAATCAACGCCGATCCTGCCAGTGGCGGAACGCGGATACCGCGATACGCTGGTACTGACTTTTCGTGCAGGCGCGTTTCAAGGCGATGATATTTGAAGCGACGATTTCGGGAAAAGTGGCCGGCTGGCGAGTTCGCAATCGGATGGCAGGCCGACTATATTGGTTGCATCTGAAACAATGGCGTTGAACCACATCATTGGAGTGTTATGAAACTGGGTTCGCTTAAAGAAGGCGGTCGTGATGGCACGCTGATCGTCGTCTCTCGGGATTTGACCCGCGCGGTGCGTGCCACCGGAATCGCAGCGACCCTGCAGCAGGCGTTGGAAGACTGGTCCAATGTCGCGCCGCGGCTTAATGCCTTGTCCGAATCGCTCAATGACGGCGACGCCGACGGCGTGTTCGAAGTGGACTTCAAGGCCATGGCCGCGCCGCTGCCGCGCGCCTACGAATTCGTGGACGGCAGCGCCTACCTTCCGCATGTCGAGCGGGTACGCCGCGCCCGCAATGCCGAAATGCCTGCAAGCTTCTATACCGATCCGCTGATGTATCAAGCCACCAGCGCCAGTTTTTATGGGCCGCGCGACGCTGTGCGAGTGGTTAGCGAGGATTACGGCATCGACTTGGAAGCCGAGATCGTGGTCATTACCGATGACGTGCCGATGGCGGTGACACCGGAGCAAGCGGCGGCGCACATCCAACTGATCGGCCTGGTGAACGATGTTTCGCTGCGGAACCTGATCCCGGGAGAACTGGCCAAGGGATTCGGGTTTCTTCAGTCCAAGCCGCGTTCCGCGTTGTCGCCAGTGTTTGTCACTCCGGACGAGCTGGGCGAAGCTTGGCGCGACAATAAAGTGCATTTGCCGCTGCTGACGCATATCAACGGTGAGTGGTTTGGCGCGCCGGAAGCGGGCGTGGATATGCAGTTCGATTTCGCGCAGTTGGTGGCGCACGCCGCCAAAACCCGGCCGTTGTCCGCGGGAACGGTGGTCGGCTCCGGCACCATTGCCAACGAAGACACTTCCAAGGGTGCCTCATGCTTTGCCGAGAAGCGGACCCTGGAAATCCTGCGGGACGGCCAGCCGTCCACGCCTTTCATGAAGTTCGGGGACGTGGTCCGGATTGAGATGAAAAACCGTGACGGAAATTCCATTTTTGGCGTGATCGAGCAGCGAATTGAGCAGCAGCCCTTGCCCTGAGGCATGCTGGCGCGGGACGTGGCACGGGGAGCGGAACATGGCAAAGGACAGCAAACGCCAAATGACACCACCTTGGGGCAAATGCCGGGGTGAGCAGGCATGACTGAACAACTGCGTCTTTATTCGTACTGGCGGTCCAGTGCCGCCTATCGGGTCCGTATCGGTCTGAATCTGAAAGGGCTGCACTACGAGACGCTTCCGGTGCACTTGGTCCGCGATGGCGGACAGCAGCACCAACCCGAATACGTTGCCAAGAACCCGCAACACATGGTGCCCACGCTTCTGCACGGCGTGCGCGTGATTCGCCAATCGCTTGCCATCCTTGAATATCTGGATGAGGCGTGGCCATCACCACGGCTGTTGCCCATGACCGCACGCGACCGTGCGCGAGTGCGGGCACTGGCGCAAATCGTCGCGAGCGACATCCACCCGCTGAACAACCTGCGTGTGCTCCAGTACTTCGACAAGACCTGGAACGTGCCGCAGAGCGAGCGCGATGATTGGATCAAGCATTGGATCATCGAGGGCTTCAACGCATTGGAAGCGCTGTTGCGCGATGACACGGCCACGGGTGTTTACTGCCACGGTCAGACGCCAGGGCTGGCAGATTGTTGTTTGGTACCGCAGGTATTCAATGCGCGCCGTTTCGGCGTCGACATGGAGCCCTTTCCGACGCTGGTGCGGATCGAACAAGCCTGCCTGGCGTTGCCTGCATTCGAGCAGGCGCGCCCGGAACGGCAGCCGGACGCTCAGCCGGCTTAGACGCCTAGTGCGAGGGCGTCGCTTAAGGCTTGCGTAGGAGCGTCAGGGGACGCTCCTATGATCTGACGACGCGGCGTTGTATCAAATCCGACCGCTCACCCAAATCCGTGAGTGATGCGGGGCGGAGAGCCGGATGGAGGATTCTCGTAGTCCGCGTAAGGGTCGTGCTCGCCTTTGCTGCCTTCCGACAGGCGGAACTTCAGCGCCAAACCTTCGCGGGAATCCGCTGCACGCAGCGCTTCTTCCTGCTCGATCTGGCCATCCTTGACCATGCGGAACAAGCACTGATCGAAGGTTTCCATGCCTTCCTCCAGCGAATCCTCCATGGCCTGCTTGATCTCATGCACCTGACCGCGCCGAAGCAGGTCGCGGATCATCGGTGTATTGATCAACACTTCAGCCGCGGGCAAGCGGCGCCCGTCGGTGCCCTTCACCAGGCGCTGCGATACCACCGCGCGCAGGTTCAACGCCAGATTCATCAGCACGTTCTTGTGTGCGCTTTCAGGGAAGAAGTTGAGGATGCGTTCGATGGTCTGATCGGCATTGTTGGAGTGCAGCGTCGCCAGGCACAGGTGGCCTGTTTCGGCGAAGGCGATAGCGGCTTCCATCGTGGTTGCGTCCAGGATTTCGCCGATCAGGATGACGTCCGGCGCCTCACGCATCGCGTTCTTCAGCGCATTATGGAAGGCGTGAGTATCCAGGCCGACTTCGCGTTGGTTGACGATGGATTGCTTGTGCCGGTGCAGGTATTCGATCGGATCCTCGATGGTGAGGATATGGCCGGTGCTACTGCTGTTGCGGTAATCGATCATCGATGCCAGCGATGTTGATTTGCCGGAACCCGTGGAGCCGACGATCAACACCAGCCCGCGCGGGGTCATGATGATGTCCTTCAGCACCGGCGGCAGGTTCAGTTCTTCGATCGACGGGATCACGCTGCGAATGGCGCGGATCACCATGCCGACTTCGCCGCGTTGCTTGAACACATTGACTCGGAAGCGGCCGGCGTCCTGCAGGGCGATGGCCATGTTCAATTCCAGCTCGCGCTCGAACACCGGCACCTGGCCTTCGTCCATCAGCGAATAGGCGATCTTCTTCACCATGCCCGGGGGCAGGCCGGTATTGCCTAGCGGGTACAGCTTTCCTTCAATCTTGATATAGACCGGCGCCCCGGTGGTCAAAAACATGTCCGAGGCGTTTTTCTCGGTCATCAGCTTCAGGAAATAGCCGATGTCCATAGGTGATGCTCCCCACAATGGCGACACAGCATTGCAACTGCGACGCAGGCTTCCGACAATGGCCGCGCGCCCCTCTCGACACGGCACCCCAATGATTCGTAGCTTCGCACAATTCCGCTTGCCACTGTATGTGATGGCCGCCGCACTAGTCGCGTCGATCACCGTTATTTCGCCACTTCGAGCTCAAACGGTGACCACGCCGGAGCTGGAAGCCGCCCAGCAGGCGGTCCAAAAGGCGACCCAGGCCGATGCCGACCAATACGCCCCAGAGCCACTGAATGTGGCGCGCCAAGCATTGAGGCAGGCGCAGGCCGCGCAAGCCAACCGTGACCGCAAGCTGGCGCTGAGCCTGGCGCTACGGGCGGCCGTTGATGCGGATCTGGCCCGGGCGCGCAGCAATGAGGCGGTAGCCAGTGCGGAACTGCAGCAGCGCCGCAGTGAGGTCGCTGAGCTACAACGTAGATTGAGCCCGGAGGCCAGCCGATGAGCAGGTTTGGTGTCTTGTTGGGTAATTTCGCCAGCGCGACGATTCTGTCTATTGCGCTGATGGCCGGTTCCGCGATGGCTGCGGAGAATCCCATCGTGGCGCAGCTCAACCAGCGCTTGGTGGCTCTGCAGTCCGATTCCGAGCTGTCGGAGTACGCCGCGTACGAGAAGCTCCAGGCTCAGCAAGCCATCGCCGCGCTCGCCAAGGCGCGGAGGCGGGACCGGGAGACCGCGCAATACGTGGCTGAACGCCGGGTCGAAATCGCGGAGACCGCCGCGCGGGCGCAAATGACCAGGCGCGAAGCTGATCGCCTGGACCGCACCCGCAGCGAACTGTTAGTGGAGGCAAGCCGCCGGGATGCGCAACGTGCTCGCCAGGAAGCCGAGCGCTTGCGTATCCAGGCGCAGATCCAGGCAGAGGAAGCCGAGCGACTGCGACTGGCCGCAGAAGCTGAAACGCTGGCCCGGCAGGAAGCAGAGGACACTCTGACAACCGTGGCCGGTCAGCAGACCGCCCGATTGAGTGCGGCCCGCCAGCGGGAGTTGAAGCTGGCGCGGGAGGAGGCGGAACTGGTGTCTGGTGCCAAGCTGCCGGCCTCCAAGTTCGAAAGCCGCGGCGAGGTGTTCACCCTCACGGCCGATAGCTTCGCATCCGGTTCCAAGCTGTCCGCATCCGGCTCCGCCGCGGCAACCGCCTTGGCGGCGTACCTGGACGCCAACCCCAAGGCCAAGGCTCGGATCGAAGGCTATGGCGACGCACAGACGCCGGGACAGACCCGGGCTAACGCCATTCGAGATGCCCTGGTTGCTGCCGGTGTTTCAAACGCCCGGTTGCGGGCGGCTGGAAAAGGCAACGGCGGCCGTGCGAAAGCGGCAGAGCTGATCGTGGTGCATTGAATTCGCTTTATATTCAGTAACTTGAACGGGCTTCAAGGCTTGGAGTAACTTTCGACGCGACTGTCTTCACACGCAGGATCACACAACAAAAAAACGCTCGCAAAAGGTCTTGCCGGACCGGATTTCGAGGAGTAGGGTCGTATACCCAAGTGGCTCCCGCCGCTTGGCTCACCGGAGAATCGAGCCGATGACGCTGGTATGCATCACTCAGGAGACCGCCCCCGGCCACAAGGCCTATGCGGGTGATCCTGATGGGCGCACCCGCACCGTCCACCTGATTTTCCGCTCCCAAGCCAACGCCCCGTGCCTGCAAAGGCCGGGGCGTTCGTATTTCTGCTGAAGGAGGTATTGCCATGTTCGAAAGTCAACCGCAGGCCGAAGTAGAAGCACTGATCAAGACCGATCCGGAGTTCAAACAGCTGTATCAGCTCCATCGCGAGCTCGACAAAAAAGTCACTGACGCCGAACTGGGCGTGCTGCCTATCGACGACACGCGACTAGGCCAGATGAAACGCGAAAAGCTCCGCGCTAAAGAGCGATTGCTCCGGATCTACGACACCAAACCTCACTGACACCTCCCCCTCCGTCCTGACGTTTCTTGTCGCGGGCGGCGATGGCCTCCTCGTCGGCTGTCGCCGTCCGCGTCACCCAAGTGCGATAATCGGGCCTATTCCAATGCCCGAGCGCACAGCCAGCATGGCGATCCATTCTTCCGTCCTCGACCTGATCGGCGACACTCCCATCGTCAAAGCGCAACACCTGGACACGGGTGTGTGCGAAGTGTTTTTGAAGTTGGAAAGCGCCAATCCCGGCGGATCCATCAAGGATCGCATCGGCCTTTCGATGATCGAAGCGGCTGAGAAGCGTGGCGACTTGAAACCCGGCGCGACGCTGGTGGAAGGCACCGCCGGCAACACCGGTATCGGCTTGGCGCTGGTGGCCCAACAAAAGGGCTACAAGCTCATGCTGGTCGTCCCGGACAAGATGAGCCGGGAGAAGATTTTCAACCTGAAGGCCATGGGCGCGGACGTCGTCCTGACCCGTTCGGATGTGGCCAAGGGCCATCCTGAGTATTACCAGGACCTCGCGGCGCGCATCGCGGCGGAAACGCCCGGCGCCTATTTCATCAATCAATTTGGCAACCCCGATAATCCGGCCGCGCACGAATTCGGCACGGGCCCGGAAATCCTGCGGCAGATGGATGGCCAACTGGACGCGGTCGTGTTCGGCTGCGGCAGTTCCGGCACCATGACGGGTTTGTCCCGTTGTTTCGCCGAGCACGCCCCGGGCGTGGAGCTGGTGCTGGCGGATCCGGTGGGTTCCATCCTGACCCAATACATCAACGAAGGCACCATCAGCGAGAAGTCCGGCAGCTGGCTGGTGGAAGGCATTGGCGAAGACTTCCTGCCGCAGATTTCCGATTTCAGCCGGGTCAAGAAGGCCTATTCGATCAGCGACAAGGAAAGCTTCCTGACCGCGCGCGAACTGCTTGCGAAAGAGGGCATCCTGGGCGGCTCGTCCACCGGGACCTTGCTGGCGGCGGCGCTGAAGTATTGCAAGGAGCAGACCACGCCCAAGCGCGTGCTGGTGTTCGTTTGCGACACGGGTAACAAATACCTGTCAAAGATGTACAACGACTACTGGATGCTGGACAACGGCTTCATTGAACGCCCGCAGTACGGCGATCTGCGCGACCTGATCCTGCGCCCGTACAGCCAGCGCGACACCGTGGTAGTCAGCCCGACCGACCTGCTGACGACGGCTTACCAGCGCATGAAGCTGTATGACGTCTCGCAGTTGCCGGTCATGGAAGGCGACAAGCTGGTCGGTATCGTCGATGAAAGCGACGTGCTGTTGCATGTTTATGGGGACGAAGCCCGGTTCAGGGACCCGGTCTCCACGGCCATGGTCAGCAAGTTGGACCGTCTGGATGTGCGTTCGCCCATCGAGGCACTGCTGCCGGTCTTCGACCGCGGACAGGTGGCCATCATCACCAACGGGGAGGCCTTCCTAGGCCTGATTACCCGGATCGATTTGCTGAACTATCTGCGACGGCGAGCACAGTAAACGCATTTACCTTGTAGCATCGGCGTCGATTCGGCCGCGGCGTAGCCGCGTGGACGGCAGGTTAAGTCGCAGCTGCTAAAATCGGCGGCTGCATTAAGGATTAGTTATGTCGGAAAACCCAAGCAAGGTCGGGAGCGGCGCTTCGCCGCTGGCGCTCGGCACGCTGGCCATCCATGGCGGACAGTCGCCGGATCCCAGCACCGGCGCGGTGATGCCGCCCATTTATGCCACTTCGACCTATGCCCAGAGCAGTCCGGGTGTGCACCAAGGATTCGAATATTCGCGCACCCACAATCCCACCCGCTTCGCCTACGAGCGCTGCGTGGCGGCATTGGAAGGCGGTAGCCGCGGCTTCGCATTCGCCTCAGGCATGGCAGCGACTTCCACCGTGCTGGAACTGCTGGACAGCGGCAGCCACGTGGTTGCGATGGACGATATCTACGGCGGCAGCTACCGCTTGTTCGAGCGCGTGCGCCGGCGCAGCGCCGGTCTGGATTTCAGCTTCGTCGACCTGACCGACCTGGCTGCCTTCGAAGCGGCCATAAAACCGGAAACCCGGATGGTATGGGTGGAAACCCCTACCAACCCCATGCTGAAGATCGTCGACATCCAAGCCGTTTGCGAGATAGCCCGCAAGCACGGCCTGCGCGTAGTGGTGGACAACACCTTCGCCTCACCCATCCTGCAGCGCCCCTTGGAACTAGGCGCCGATATCGTCATGCACTCGGCCACCAAATACCTCAACGGCCACTCCGACATGGTCGGCGGCATGGCGGTGGTAGGCGACGACCAGGAACTGGCCGAACAGATGGCGTTCCTGCAGAACTCCATTGGCGCCGTGCAGGGACCGTTCGACAGCTTCTTGGCGTTGCGTGGTCTGAAAACCCTGCACCTGCGGATGAAGGCCCATTGCGAGAATGCGCAGGCATTGGCGGAATGGCTGGAAACGCATCCTGCGATTGAGAAAGTTATTTATCCTGGCTTGCCTTCCCACCCGCAGCACGAGCTTGCGAAGCGGCAGATGCATGGCTTCGGCGGGATTATTTCCGTCGTAATGAAGGGCGGTTTCGAAGCTGCCAAGCACCTATGCGAAAACACCCATCTATTCACCCTGGCCGAATCTTTGGGGGGCGTTGAAAGCCTGATCAATCATCCCGCGGTGATGACGCATGCGTCGATTCCGGTGGAGCGGCGCGTAGCGCTGGGGATCAGTGATGGGCTGGTGCGGTTAAGTGTGGGCGTAGAAGTGATAGCAGATCTGAGGCAAGATATGGACTGCGCGTTGTGGGATATCCATCGCGCGTCTAGTAAGTAGTATCCATATGCGGCGTATTCGTTTGAGCAGGCTCGTGGCCGCGCCGTTTGCATGGATGGCGCAGCGCCGCTGGTTGTGGTGGATACACACCTTTTTGCGCAGTAGCTTGCCCGTCCGGGCCCTGGCGACGATGCGCTCAACCATGCCGAAGGGACTTCGCTTCGAGCGTAGTGAGGCTTGGCACTTAATTGTTGAAAATGTTTCAGAAAATTCCAAGTCGTACAGGAGTCAGTCCTCAGTCGGCCCTGGAGTTAACGTCCTAGGCTATCTGCGTGGGGAGTTCGGCTTGGCCGAAAGTGCGCGCATGTACGCTCGCGCCCTGATTGAGGGCGGCTACAAGGTCGCCCTGAATAATATCGATCTCGATCTTCCGCATAGTTGGAATGACCGAAGCTTGGATCCGTGGATTTCCGAAAGTTCGCCGTATCCCAACAGTATCGTTTTCATCAATCCTGATTTCTTTGAGCTTGCTCTGAAGAAGATAGGCAGCGAGCGATCGGTGGGTCATCGACTCATTGCGTGTTGGTTCTGGGAGCTCGAAACCATACCGGAACAATGGCACGCAGTGATCGAGCAGGTCGACGAAATAATGGTGGCATCGACCTTCGTCGAAGAAGCCTTCCGGCGGAGTACAGACAAACCAATACTGCGGGTTCCACTGCCTGTTTGTCCGATGTCGACCAGCAGTTTGGAACGCAAGGATTTCGGCTTGGAGGCAGGAAAATTTACATTCCTATGTATGTTTGATTTCCATTCGTCGATCGAGCGCAAGAACCCGTTTGCCGTGATAGAAGCATTTCGGACTGCTTTCCCCCCTCATCGCACCGATGTGTCCCTGCTGATAAAGACCAGTAATGGTCAGTCAGCCGTGCATCAACTGAAGCGCCTCCTGAAAGCCGCGTCGGCCGATTCTCGCATCCTTGTGCGCGATGATGTCATCCCCAAAGCGCATGTCCAGGCACTACTGCGATGCTGCGATGCCTATGTGTCCCTGCACCGGGCAGAAGGATTCGGCTTGGGCATGGCGGAAGCGATGGCGCTTGGAAAGCCGGTGATCGCGACCGGGTGGTCTGGCAATATGGACTTCATGGATGCCGAGAACAGCATTCCCGTTCAGTACCGGCTGATTCCGATCCCACCGGGAGACTATCCGTTCTCCGAAGGCGCTCGATGGGCGGATGCGGACGTGGAGGCTGCCGCCGCGGCTATGGCGAAAGTCGTGGAAGAGCCGGGTTTCGCCAACCGCCTTGGCAAAAGCGCCGCCGAATCGATACGGGAAAATCTATCTCCTAGCAGGGTTGCCGAGGAGATCCACCATTGGCTGAGCCGCCCCCGCGCTTCCGGTATCGGCATCCAATGAAACATGATGGGGTAAGTGTCACGTGAAAGATCTCTTCCGAGCGATTTTCAACTATCGACTTTTTGTCCTCTCGTCGATAAAGAACGACCTGCGCATACGCTTTCTCAGGAGCAAGCTCGGTACTTTATGGATCGTCATTCATCCTCTGATGCAGGTCCTCATTTTTGCGATCATCCTTTCCGAGGTGCTGTCGGCGAAGCTGCCAGGCATCGATAACAAGTACGCCTATGCTCTTTATCTTATGGCGGGTACGCTCTGCTGGACGCTGTTTTCCGAAACCATTTCAAAATGCCTGACGCTTTTCATAGACAACGGCAACCTGATGAAGAAGATGGCGTTTCCTAGAATATGTCTTGCGCTGATCGCAGCGGGCACGATGCTGGTGAATAATTTGCTGCTTCTGGCGGCGGTGCTACTTGTATTTGCCGTGCTGGGTCACTTTCCTGGGCATCACTTCGTGTGGCTTCCAGCCCTCATGCTGGTAACCCTGATGCTGGGCATGGGTGTCGGTTTGCTTCTGGGAACCATGAACGTTTTCATGCGGGATATCGGGCAGGTCGTTCCGGTTGTTCTTCAGGCCATGTTCTGGCTCACGCCGGTGGTCTACAACATCAACATCCTTCCGGAAAACTTGCAGAGTTGGTTCAAGTACAACCCGATGTATCCGTTGGTCACCAGCTATCAGAACGTGTTGGTATTTGGAAAGGCACCCCTCTGGCTTGACGTGGTTGTTCTGGCCGCGGTTTCAATGGTCATTCTGCTCGTGGCACTAGTGGTTTTTCGGCGCGCGAGTCCAGAGATGGTGGATGTTCTATGAGCGGCGAATTGCATGTCCAGGGTGTGGGTAAGGTTTATCGCAGCTGGGACAGCGAGTGGTTACGCATCGCTTCTTGGATCGGTTTGGCGGTGAGGCCTACGGAAGAACACTGGGTGCTGAGGGACGTGTCCTTCAGCATTGGTCCCGGCGAAGCGGTAGGTGTCATCGGCCATAACGGCGCTGGAAAGAGCACGCTGCTGAAAATCATCACAGGGACGGCGCAGCCTAGCGAAGGTCGGGTCATCCGGACTGGTCGTGTTGCCGCCATCCTGGAACTAGGCATGGGCTTCAACAACGATTTGACCGGGCGACAGAATGCCTTCCACTCCGCAGGACTCATGGGCTACAGTCAGGCAGAGATCGAAGCTGCCATGCCGGGAATCGAGGATTTCGCCGAGATCGGCGAATATTTCGATCAACCGGTCCGGACCTATTCCAGCGGCATGCAGGTCCGCGTGGCTTTCGCGGTGGCAACCGCATTCAAGCCGGACTTGTTGATTGTCGACGAAGCCTTGTCAGTCGGCGACAGTTATTTCCAGCACAAGAGTTTCGACAGAATGCGCCGCTTTCGCGAGGAGGGCACATCAATCATGCTCGTCTCGCACGCCTTGGGCGACGTCAAGTCGCTCTGCGACCGCGTCATTCTTCTGGACCACGGCAGAGTCCTCAAAGAGGGTGCGCCGGATGTGGTCGTGGATTACTACAATGCACTGATCGCCGAGAAAGAGGGCGTCAGTCAGACGATCGAACAGAAGCGTGCGAAGCATGGCTGGGTGATGACCCGAAGCGGAACCCTGGAAGTGGTCGTCGAGAATATCGGCTTCTATGAGCCAGATACCGGAAAAAGCTTGGGAGTTCTACAGGTTGGCAGCGATGTCAGCCTGGTGCTGGAGGCGGACGTGAAGAGCGACATAGAGCGGTTGGTGCTCGGCTATATCATCCGCGACAAGCAAGGTCAGGTGGTCTGGGGTACCAATACGTGGCATACCGGACAAATACTGAGTGATCTGCGCGCTGGCGATCGCGTGAGGTTCGTACTGAACTTCAAATGCACGCTAGGCCCGGGCTCCTATTCTGTGTCACCCGCGTTAGTGAGTTCTGACACGCACCTGGAAAACAATTACGAATGGACCGATAACATGTTGGTGTTTGATGTCGTCAATTTCGAACACCCGGTGTTCATTGGGACCAATTGGCTCCGCGCAGATTTCGCCATCACGCGCTCGGTTAATCAAGGAGATAAGGCGTGAGCACCACATTCGTTTCGTACGCACAGAACTTCGAAGATGTGCTGCTCTGGCGGGCCCTAAAGCACGTCGAATCTGGCTTCTACATCGATATCGGGGCCAATAGTCCCGTTATCGATTCCGTTAGCCTCGCATTCTACGAGAAGGGGTGGCGTGGCGTTAACGTCGAACCATCGCTGCCCTTCATCAATGAACTGCGCGAGCAACGACCACATGACATCAATCTCCATGCTGCGCTCTCCGGAACGGCGGGCCTATTAAAGTTCTACGATATTCCGGAAACCGGTCTCAGTACATTGCTCGAAGACGTGGCGCTTCAACACGCACAGTCGGGTTTCCAAGTCAGGGAGGACTGGATCTCCGTCGTTACTCTGGACGATGTGCTCGATGATCTTCCGCAAGCCGATGTCCACTGGATGAAGATCGATGTGGAAGGAGCAGAAAAGCAGGTGCTGGAAGGATGGAAGTCCTCGTCGATTCGGCCTTGGGTGGTGATGTTGGAAGGAGTAGAGCCAAACAGCCATGCCGATTCCTATGCCGATTGGGAACCTTTTCTGCTCCAGAAGGGCTATCGATTTGTGCATTTCGACGGACTGAATCGTTACTACGTTTCAGAGCGGCAGCTGCATTTGGCGGACGCCTTCAAAGTGGGTCCGAATGTCTTCGATATGTTTTGTCTCAGTGGCACCGCGACTTCGACTTTCACGTCGCTGCTGAGCTTTCAGCTGAGAGAGAGGGCCGATCAGTTGAGCGCTGCGGAGGAGCAGGCAAGATCGCTGATCGAAGAGCAAGGCAAGCTCTCGGGAGCCATCGCTGAGGCGGAGGAGCGTGTGAAAACCCTCTCAGAAAAGGGCGCCAGGCTGGGATCCGAAAAAATTGCTTTGCAGGAGACAATTCAGCACAACCAGGTCCGGTACGAGCAGGAAAAGGGGGCGCTGCAAATGCGTCTGATCGAAGTCCTATCCGGCTATCGGGAGCTGACTCAAGAAAGGGACGCAGCGAAGGAATCTTTCAGGCAACAGTCGCACCAGCTATCGGTCGCAGTGGCCGAAGCCGACGTGCTGAGGTCCGGCAAGAGCGGTTTGCTGGAAGAGCTGAGAGGGGCCTCAAAGCGGCTTGAAGAAAAGGACGCGGCTTTGCGATCCGCGGAAGCGCGCGCGCTGGAACTGCTCAATAGTTCGTCCTGGAAAGTCACGGCGCCCTTGCGCCTGCTAACGGAACTGATGCGCGGCAGCCGCAAGGGCATGTCGCTCTATCTGGGCGAGACGCTTCGGAACCTCGCAGAGGTACCGGGCGTTCGCGGACTTGCACGGCGTTTGATCCCGGAGAACGGTCGTCTCAGGCGCGCCCTGACTGCGAGAATCCTGCCGATCGCCAGCACGACGACGGCGCCGCCATCGCTGCAGGGAACGGAAAATGTGCCGGGTAGCGAACGGGTACGTTTGGTGGGCAGGATGACGGACCGGGTGCGCCAGGAGAGCGTTTGGACGGAATCGCAAGAATGAAGATCGCCCTGGACATGCAGTCCCGCCAGACGACGGGAAGTCGGGAGCGCGGGATAGGACGGTATTCCCTGTCGCTGGCGAAGGCGATGCTGCGCCATGGGCGCGAGCATGAGTTTTCCATTCTGCTGAACGGCGTGTTCGACCGCACCGTCGGCATGGTGAAGGCGGATTTCGACGTCGATGCACGCGATCCACGCGTCAAGGTGTACCAGACGCTCCCCCACTCGACCGAGTGGGCTCCGGAAGATGCCTGGCGGCACAAGGCATCCGAGTATCTGAGAGAGTCCTATATTGCGGCGCAATCGTTCGACTTCGTCCATTGCACCAGCCTGTTCGAAAGCCCGATGGACGATTCTTCCACGTCCTGGGGGCAGATTCCTGCAGGCGCGTTGCATGGAGTGACACTGTATGACCTCATTCCGTACGCGTTCCCGGAGAGCTACCTGGCGGAATTGCCGATGCGGATGTCCTATCTGCGGAAGATCCAACAGTTACGGAAGGCTGATCTGCTGCTGGCAATCTCGGACTTTTCCCGCAGCGAGGCTATTAATCGACTCGGGATAGACCCGGCGCGCGTCGTCAATATCGCAGGCGCCGCGGATGATCGCTTCCAGAAGGTGGTCGTCGCGCCGGAGGCGCGTCGTTCTCTGCTGGAGCGATTCGGCGTGGGCAAGTTCATCATGTATACCGGCGGCATCGACCACCGGAAAAACATCGAACGTCTGATTCAGGCGTATGCCGCGCTGCCTCAAAACATCATCGCCGAGTACCAACTGGTCATCGTGTGCAGCGTCCAGGCCTATCAGCGGGAACACCTGCTGCGTTTGGCGGCTTCACAGGGATTGGCTCAGGATCGCCTCGTTATGACGGGCTATGTCAGTGATGATGATCTCGTCAACTTCTACAATCTGTGCGATCTATTCGTCTTTCCTTCTTGGTGCGAGGGATTTGGGCTGCCGGCGCTGGAAGCCATGCAATGCGGTGCGCCCGTGGTTGCAGCCGGAACGTCCAGTCTTCCTGAGGTGATCGGATTCAACGATGCTTTGTTCGATCCCTACTCGATCGGCGACATGGCCGAGAAGATGGTCCATGTTCTGGAAGATGAAGCTTTCAAGTCTCGTCTGATCGAGCATGGTGCTGTGCAGGCGCGCAAGTTCAGCTGGGACAGCTCCGCGGCTATCGCGTTGGCGGCGATGGAAGAGGTGCATGCGCGGGACACACCTAGCCAGAAGAACAAAGTAAGCGTCAGTCGACGTCTGCGTCTGGCTTTCGTATCACCGCTTCCGCCAAGCAAGTCGGGCATCTCGGGTTACTCCGCGCAACTGCTGCCATTTCTCGATCAGCACTACGAGATCACGCTGATCTGCGTCACTGGCGAGGTTTCCGACGACTACCTCGCTGCGAACTTCCAGGTCCACACGCCGCAGTGGCTACGGGACAACGCCGATCGCTTCGATCGTGTCGTCTACCAGTTCGGTAATTCCGATCATCATTCGTACATGTTCCGGCTACTCGAATCGGTGCCTGGAACGGTCGTTCTGCATGATTTCTGGCTGAGCAACGTATTGGAGTACATTCAGCTCTACGAGCGCGATCCTTACATCTGGGACGAGTATCTCCATTATTCCCATGGTTGGCCGGCGCTTTCCCTGCGTCGGGGTGGCGGGCACGACATTCCCGTAGTCAACGAGTTTCCCTGCAACAGGCGCGTGATCGAGTCTGCTGTCGGCGTGATCGTCCACTCTCAGTACAGCGCAAGCATGATTGCCAATTGGTATGGCGATGATCTGCTCACAGATGTGCGCCTGGTCAGCAGTCTGAAGGGACTTGTGGCGAACATCGACAAAGCGGCGGCCAAGGCCAAGCTCGGATTACCCACCGACGAAGCGTTGATTTGCTCATTCGGCTTCATCCATTCCACTAAGCATAGCCTGAGGCTGGCGCAGGCGTTCCTCGCCTCGTCGCTGTACCGCCATGGCAAGGCACGGTTGGTGCTGGTCGGCAAAAACGCGGACGGCGACTACGGTCAAGAGGTTGCGCGAATAGTTGCGCAGAGCGGTGGTCGGGTTGGTTTTACCGGGTTTGTGTCGGACACTGACTACGGCCTCTACTTGCAGGCCGCAGATGCCGCGGTCCAGCTTCGTGGCGTGTCGCGTGGGGAGACTTCTGCCGCCGCGCTTGATTGCCTGGCGCATGATGTGGCGCTAGTTATCAACGATAACGGCGCCTTCTCGCAAATCCCGCACGAAGCAGTGATGAAGATCCCCGCCGAGTTCGAAGATAACGCGCTGATCGCGGCTATCGATGAAGTCTTGGCTGATTCGGAACGCTTGGAGCGACTGAGGCTAGCTGGCAGGGATTATCTTCAAAGAGAATGCGATCCCGCAGTGGTGGCAGCCCGTTATCAGGACGCGATCGAGCATTTCCATCGCCACAATGCCGTTGCGCGCCGGGCGCGCTCGGTCGATCGGATGGCGGCAATCACTGTTCAGGTATCACCGTCCAGGGACGACTTGGAGGTGGCCGTCACGGCTGCCCTGGCGAACTTCCCCAGTAGTGCGCCGCAAAGGCACGTCTATGTGGATGAGAATTTGTTGGTCGGCCTACACAGCAAAGAAGACGCAGCCGTGCGTGGTTGGCTCGTCGATTCTGACCACGCTTTGCGCACCGAATCGTTGAGGGTGGACACGTTGGGATACCTCAACGCGATCGACACCACTGCGGCGCTTCTGAACGTCGATTCAGTCAAAATGCCCGCATGCAGCTTCGATTTACATGAGGGCGACGTGTGCCTATTGACTGCAGAGATGGCACTGGCGTCGGCCGATCCTCATCTCGGCTTACTTCGGTTAATGCGTGACGCGCGAATGAGCGGTGCGAGGATCGTGTGGTACTGGTCCACGCCAGCGAATGATTCTGAGGGTGCCGGGGCGATGCAGATCAGCGAATCGCTGCTGCGTGTGCTGCCTTCCGCAGCGGCGATCATTGTTGACGACGAAAAGTCCGCCCAGTTCGTAACGGACCATTTCCTGGTCGCCAGGGCAGTGCTTGGTAGCAACAGCCCAACCATCTACTATCCCGGGGAAGGGCGCTCCTGCAGTGCGGACGCCCTTCATCAGTTGGCTGTGCACGGCTATTCCGACGGCTGGAAGGCGCTACAGGTCGCGGAGACTCAGGTGCACTCCTGGCTGGCGCACGATCCTGCGCTAATGACCCAGAGCGGTCGTCTGCTGGATGGATGCCTCCAGACCCAGGGAAATGAGGGCTACTTGGTGTATGGACCCTACGCGTCTGTGCCATCAGGACTGTATACGATGAAAATACTGGGTTCTCTTGAGCCGCGGCAGGCGCTAGCATGCGCTCGCTATGAAGTGACCACCGAGAAGGGAAGCGTCGTTCTGAGCGAGGGGGCCTTATCCGAAGACGCTTGGTGCCTCGCCGAGTCTCAGATACTGATCGAAAAGGCCGTACGCGATATGGAGGTTAGGATATGGACGAATGCCACCACGCGCATGGCTTTCCGCGGTTACTATTTCGCGTTGAGCAACTCAAAACCACAAACTGGAGATACTAGATGAATTCCGTTCTTATTCGTCACATTGGCTTCGCGCTGGCCGTCTTGTTGATTACAGGTTGCAATCGATCCGAGCCGCAGGCGCCTGAAGTTGGAGCGGCCCCGACAGCTGCATCTGCTCCGGCCTCTGGACAATTAGTCGCCGAGCTGAAGGCATCGGAGCCAAGCATCAAGACGCAGGTTGGCACAAAAGAGCAAGGCGATTTGGCCGCGACGGGCAAGAAGGGTGTTCTGGCCCATGGCCCCTACCAGAAACTGGGTCCAGGGCGTTACCTGCTGACGGTAGAAGGCGCCACTTCGACACCTTTCGTGCTGGATGTAGTCTCGGCGCGCGCTCAAAACACGCACGGAAGAAAGCGAGTTGCTCCGGGGAAAGACGCGGTGCCGCTGACATCCCTGCCTTTTGACCTCCCGACGTCAGTGGACGACTTGGAAATCCGCGTGATTGTTCCGGAGGGTGCGGACACCAAGTTGATCGGCTACAAGATCGTCCGTCGCTAAGCCGCCATCGGGCGACCATGGGGCTCGCGCCTCTAATTGAAGGAATATGAAGTGAAGAAAGCCATAATAACGGGAATCACCGGCCAAGACGGTGCCTATCTTGCGCAACTGTTACTGGACAAAGGTTATGTCGTATTTGGGACATATCGTCGGACCAGTTCGGTTAACTTTTGGCGCTTGGAGGAGTTAGGGATCCAAGATCATCCGGAACTGAATCTGGTTGAATACGACCTGACGGATCTTGGTGCGAGTATTGCGCTCGTCCAGCGTGTGAAGCCGGACGAAATCTACAACCTTGCTGCTCAGAGCTTCGTAGGTGTGAGTTTTGAGCAGCCTACGACGACAGCCCATATCACGGGTATCGGTGCTCTTCATCTCTTAGAAGCAATCAGGCTCACAGACCGGAGCATTCGGTTCTACCAAGCATCGACATCGGAAATGTTCGGTAAAGTCCAAGCCATTCCGCAGGTGGAAGATACGCCTTTTTATCCCAGAAGCCCCTATGGCGTCGCGAAGCTGTACGCACACTGGATGACCGTGAACTATCGGGAAAGCTACGGTATCTTCGGGTCAAGCGGTATATTGTTCAATCATGAAAGTCCGTTACGCGGACGTGAGTTCGTAACTCGCAAGATTACTGATTCCGTGGCCAAGATTTCATTGGGTAAGCTGGACTGCCTGGAGCTGGGAAATCTGGATGCCAAGCGTGATTGGGGCTATGCGAAAGAGTACGTTGAGGGGATGTGGCGAATGCTACAGGCAGATGAGCCGGATACCTTCGTGCTGGCTACAAACCAAACGGTTACGGTGCGAGATTTCGTACGTCTGGCCTTCTCCTTCGTCGGTGTTGATGTGACTTTCTCCGGTCAGGGGTTGGATGAAATTGCTACCGACAATGCGACCGGTAAGGTTGTGCTTCGCATCAATCCAAAGTTCCACCGTCCCGCTGAAGTCGACATACTCATTGGAGATCCGAGCAAGGCAACGGAAAAGCTCGGCTGGAGTCCAAGTACAAAACTGGAAGAACTCTGCTCGATGATGGTGGAGGCGGATTTGCGCAGGAACATTCAGGGTTTCTCGTTCTGATAATGAAGAATCGAATCGCGCTAGTCACGGGTGCAGGCGGCTTCACCGGTAAATATGTCGTAGAAGCATTATCGTGTGCGGGGTACAGCGTCATAGCATGGTCCCATGATGACGCAAGCACCGGCACGGCCACGGGGGTTGATCTTTGCGACCCCCATGGCATCAGTTCAGCGTTGACCGACATCGATCCTGATGTCGTCATCCATCTTGCGGCCGTCTCATTCGTCGGGCACAGCGACATCGAAGAGATGTATCGTGTGAACATCATCGGCACGAGGAACCTTCTTAAGGCCTTGGCGGAAAAGAAGACAGGGCCTTCGAGAGTAATTCTTGCAGGAACGGCGAACATATACGGGAACGTAGAAGGAATCATCGGGGAAGATGCCACGCCCAGCCCGCAGAACGACTATGCCGTTAGCAAGCTTGCAATGGAGTCTATGGCCAAGCTGTGGGCGAACGATCTGAACATAACTGTCGTTCGGCCATTTAACTACACCGGTGTCGGACAGTCTGAAAGATTCCTTGTTCCCAAGATCGTCTCACACTTCAAGCGCAGAGCGCCGATACTGGAATTGGGAAACATCGATGTCATTCGGGACTTCAATGACGTCAGGAATGTCGCCAAGGTATACGTAGACCTAGCGCACGATGGCGAGCGTTGGGAGACATTAAATGTCTGTACCGGCCAGGAACACTCGATTCGCGATATCCTCAGTATGCTTGAGGATATTACTGGGTTTATGCCCGAGATAACCGTCAATGCGAACTTCGTGCGCTCAAATGACGTAAAACGTCTGGTAGGCGATCCTGCCCGGCTAAAGGCACGTCTTGGGCAGTCGTTGGAGTTCTCCATGGCTGAGACTTTGCGTTGGATGGTCGAGGCATGAACTTCTAATGGTGCTTGGACAGCCACGAATGGCGAGTTTTGAACTGAAGAGCATAGTTTTCTGCTTAATCGCGACCGCAGCTTATTTTCTTGTAAGTCTGCAGTATGGTGGCCCAGCGTACTTGGCTGACGAGATCGGCTATCTGAACAATGCTGCGTTTATTGCCGGCCATCATTCCGACGGGGCCAGTAGCTATTACGCCGGTTTCTCTTTGCTAGTCTCGCCCCTGTTCTATTTCTTCTCGGATTCCCAGGATGTCTGGATGGGAATTCTTGCAACGAATAGTTTTATGTGGGGAGCGACTCTGTTCCTAGTCTCGCTTTTGCTCAGGAAACTGCAATCGGGTGCAGCTGAGTGGAAGATCATTCTGGCGCTGTTCGTTGTCGCGATGTACCCGGCCTATCTCGCCATGAGTGGATATGCCTTCAGTCAGACTGCTTTTGCCTTCGTATTCACTTCTGCCGCGTATTCACTGTCTTACCTGGATTCCAGACGTAGCATCTCGGTTTTGCCGCACGCGCTGTTGGTTGGCTATCTGTGCTGCGTTCATCCTGTTGGCTTGTCAGTGGCGGTGGCATCTTCGGTTGCTATCTTCGTTACCTTTTGGCGCTCCAGGCGATTCTTGTTGCCTGCTGTTAATGCAGGGGTGATTGTCGCCGTTGCCGGGGCGTACTTGGGTCTGATACGGCCTTGGATGATCGGGGAAATGACTCCGATAGGTGGCATGGCAAGCCTCCACTACCAGGATGCATCTTTGGTACTTCGCGACGGCATATCGCTGGAACAGTTAAAAATGTCCGTCGGTGTCGTGGCGGGCCAGGCCGCCTATCTGTTCGTCGCTACATTCGGGTTCATTGTGGCCGGAGCGGCCTGGTTCGTTCGGGACGCATGGCATTCGTGGGGTGCCTTGAAGATCGACGTGCCTGAGAAGGCGCCGATCTTCCGTTTTGCCATCGCTGTTTTTCTTGTCCTAGCGGTAGTCGGCATAATCTTCGAGACTAGGTTGGCTACACTTTTGGTGCGGCCCGATCGGTTCGATCATTGGATCTATGGGCGATACGTGGAGCCGGTAATCGCCCTCCTCTTTGGCATGGGGCTGCTCAGTAGAGTTTCACGTACTGCGGTCTTCATATCGGCATTGTTCGTCGTCCTGACGGGCGCTTGGCTTGTCCATGTTGTCGACGCAACTGGACCTCTCTATGTAATGAATGTCCCAGGGTGGTGGCCGGAGTTCACTCGTCTTGGTTCCTCGCACCTCTCCTGGTTTGTAGTAGGTGCAGGGGGAATTGTGGTTGCGTCCCTGTTCCATCGCGTCATGGCGAGCATCTTGATCCTGGTCTCCTTCGCATATTGCGCGAACGCTCAGCGCGCTTGGCACCAGAACATCCTTACTCATATCAGTAACCCATCAAATATACCGGCCTTTATAGAAGAGAATTATGGAAGTGGAGTCTGTGTCGGATTCGACTATTTGTCTGCTTCGCTTCCCGGGCTCCCCGAACTAGCCCGTGAGCGGGCGAACATGTACTCGTTCTACCTATTCAATAGTCCAATGATTCGTATGTCACCACAACGCTGGCTTGAGAGCTGTCCTGGTCCTTTGTTGACTTTCAATGGCGATTTGGACATTCCGGGGATTGAGTACATAGGGAGAGAAACTTCTTCCAATCTTTATGTGGTAGCCAGAGAAGAGGAAAGGAAATTCCTTTTCCCTGACGAAGAGTCAGGCGAGCAGTATTGGAAGGACAGTCAGAGCGAAAGCTGCTTACTGGCTGGCTGCTTCCATGTGGAGGGGGCTCGTTTACATGCGTTCCACGAGATCGGTAAGCCTTCCGAGGCGGGAATACGGACGGATGGCCGTGCGGGCTATCTGATCTATGGGCCGTATGCTCCATTACCTAGGGGAGACTACATACTTGAGTTGAAGGGAGATTTCGGAGCGGTTGATGGAGCGAAGGTCGATATCGTTAATGGTTCGTCCACTGTTTACGCTGTATCTGCGCTCTCGGAACTGCTGTCATCTGATCGAAAGAAGGCTCATCTACCTTTCTCAATACCCGATCATGCCCAAAGGCTAGAAATTAGAATTCTGGTTTCGGAGAAGGACGATATACAACTAAATGGGTACGGCATTGACCATATGGCTGGTTTTGCGAATGAGAGCAAACCGGGAACTGGCGACGAGCCAATAACAAGATTCAGATATGGAGCCGCGGACTTGGCTCGATTGCCGCGCCAAATCGGTACGATGGGCCGGTCTGGACTTCGTTCCGATGGGCGTCAGGGATTCATGTTCTATGGCCCCTATCGCAAGCTTTTGGCCGGTCGATACGTTCTACAGGTCACCGGTAAGTCCGACGCCGCTGCAGGAAGCTGGGTAGATGTGGTGTCTGGCAATGGGGAGCGGACTTACCTTCGTGTGCCCGTGCCCGCCCAGGCTGGCGAAGGCAGCTTGATCCATGCTGAGTTCACGGTCGACCGAGAGGTTCCTGATCTGGAAGTTCGGGCTTTTGCCGGCTCGGGCGACAGGATTGTGGTAAATGAGTATTCAGTGAATCCAGTCCAGCCCTCTAACTGAAAGTAGCTGCGCTGGGAGACGGCTGCGCCGCTTGCCGTGCATGATGTGAAGGTGAGCCAGTGTCCTTGATGTTCGGGCGAACGTGCCCGCTTTGGGCAACGGTCTAGTTTGACCGGATTGCTATTTCCAGCGTTCTGCACGGTATGTTGCAAAGCTGCTGATCATGCCGAGCGATTTTCGTTGGTACATAGGTCCACCTTCGTGGGCATGGTCACGGCAGGGTTCCACGCGGGGACGAAATCGGATATCTAAACAATGCTGCACTCACTGCCGTCGGATTCGTCGATGGGGCGAGCGGCCACAATGCACAATGCGGGCTACTCGCTCGTCATACCCGAGTCCTATAAGGCAGTCAGAAAGAATTGAATGCAGTGGTTCGTCGCCGCATCTGTATCGGGATGCGGCGCGCGACGCTGCGTTACACCTTCATGTTCTCGCTACTGCCTTGAATTTCAAGCTCGATCCGCTGCACGCGAACGTCGATGCGTTCCATCAATTTGCGATTGGTAGAAATGAGTTCCGCCAGGAATCCCATCATTACCGTCAGTGCGCTAAGAATCAGGCACAGCGCTGCGAAGACCACCGACTGGATGTGACCGCCACCTTCGCCAATGACGAAAAAGTACAGGTAGCGCAAGCCTGCGAGCATGCCGATCGCGCCCAACACGGCGCCTGGCCAGAAGAACAATAGAAAGGGGCGATAGATGGCGAAGACACGCAGAATCGTAATCAGTGATCGCTGTACGTAGCTGCGGATGCTCTTGACCAAGCGTGAAGGGCGCAAATCTGGGTTGGTCCGGATCGGTACTGAGATAACCCGCAAGTTGCTGCGGCCGGCTTGAATAATCGTTTCGAGCGTATACGTGTAGGAATTGAATACGTTCAGGCGCATCGCGGTCTCACGCGTAAACGCGCGGAACCCGCTAGGTGCGTCCGCGACATTGGTCTTGCTCGCCACACGCACGGCCCAACTACCCAGCCGCTGCAGCTTGCGCTTGATCCACGAGAAGTGCTCAGTTTCATCAATTGGGCGCGCTCCGATCACCATGTCCGCTACGCCAGTGAGGATTGGCGAAGTAAGTAGAGGAATATCGCTAGCCTCGTACTGATTATCGGCATCTGTGTTGACAATCACATCCGCGCCCCGGCGCAGGCATGCATCGAGCCCGGTCATGAAAGCGGTGGCAAGTCCGCGGTTGACGGGATGTCTGACCACGTGATCCACACCCAACTGTTTCGCCAGCTCAGAAGTGTCATCGGTTGACCCATCATCAACCACTAGCCATTCGACGCGGTCAAAGCCCGGAACTTCTCGGGGCAGTGCATTGATCGCAATCGCCAGAGTGCCTGATTCATTCAGGCACGGGATTTGGATGATGAGTTTCATTCTGTTTGCTATCCGTTAGTGTGTTGCGAGCTTCACTGGGGAAGCAGTCAATGCCAATCCGCTATGCTGACTTACTTCGCTCGGCCATAGACATCGTCAAAACGGACGATATCGTCTTCTCCAAGATAGCTGCCCGATTGCACTTCGATAAGCTCGAGCGGTAGCTTCCCGGGATTCTCAAGGCGGTGGGTAACGCCAAGTGGAATGTAAGTGCTTTGATTTTCAGCAAGGAGAATGGTCTCTTCTCCACGGGTCACCTTCGCCGTGCCGCTAACCACTATCCAGTGCTCTGCTCGGTGGTGGTGCATCTGCAGGCTGAGACTTGCGCCTGGATTAACCGTGATGCGCTTCACCTGGAAACGGCTGCCGTTATCGATTGAGTCGTACGCACCCCAGGGGCGGTAAACCTTGCGGTGCGCAGCCGCCTCGCTGCGGCCATCGCGTTTTATTCGGGCTACCACTTCCTTCACGTCCTGAACGCGGTCCCGGTGGCCGACCATGATGGCGTCGTCGGTTTCGACGACAACTACGTCCTGCAGCCCCACCATGGCAATCAAGCGAGTGCCGTAGGCATAGGTATCGCGGCAATCGATTTCGATCACGTCGCCGTGATGGGCGTTGCCGGAGGCGTCCTTATCGGACACTTCCCACAACGCAGACCATGAACCAACGTCGCTCCAACCGGCATCCAGCGGTATCATCACCGCATCGGCGGTCTTCTCCATGACGGCATAATCGATTGAATCGCTTGGCGATGCGGCGAACGCGTCAGCGTCCAATCGTATGAAGTCTGTATCACGAGTCGCCTTGGCTAAGGCTTGTTCGCACGCGCTCAACATCGCCGGCTGCAAGGTTTTCAATTCTTCCAGGTATCGTGACGCCTTAAACAGGAACATGCCGCTGTTCCAGAAGTATTCTCCGGAAGCCACGTACTCCTGAGCTGTCGCCATGTTCGGCTTCTCGACAAAGCGCTCGACAGCGCGTACGCCTAGTCCGGCACCTGATTTTATGTAGCCATAACCTGTTTCCGGACCGGTCGGAACAATGCCGAACGTAACTAGTTTGCCGGTGTTGGCAGCAACAGCTGCCTCACGGACCGCAGCATGAAACGCCTCGTCGTCGCGCACCACATGGTCCGATGGAAGAACCAGCAACAATGCGTCGTCGCAGGTTGAGCGGGCCTGCAAAGCGGCAATGGCAATGGCAGGAGCGGTGTTCCGACCGATAGGCTCAAGAATGAGTGCCGCCGGTGCTACATCGCACTCGCGCAATTGTTCGGCGGCCATGAATCGATGCTCCTGATTGGCCACAACGATCGGTGCAGCACCTGCCACTGGCGCTACGCGCTTCCAGGTGGCTTGGAGCATCGTGTCCTCACCTACGAGAGGTAAAAACTGTTTCGGATAAGCCTCGCGCGAGAGTGGCCACAAACGGGTACCGGAGCCGCCAGACAGGATGACGGGAAGAATAGGCAACATTGGGGGAAGTCCTAGTCAGTGGTGGGAGTTTCGGAACCGATCATGGCAGAAAGCTCGTTGGTGCGAATCTGCAGCAGGGTGGGGTTGCCTCGAGTCTCGATGTTCAAGCGGAGCAGTGGCTCCGTATTGGAACTGCGCAGATTGAATCGCCAGTCGCCGAAGTCGGCGCTGACGCCATCGGTGTGGTCAAGCGTTGGCGATTGTGCAGCATAGTGTTCCATGATGCGGGTCACAGTCGCTTTGGCATCGTCGACACGAAAGTTGATTTCCCCGCTACAGGAAAAGGCTCGCATACGATCGGCGACCAACTCACCCAATGGCATGCCGGTGCGCGAAACTAGGTCGGCAATCAGCAGCCACGGAATCATCCCGGAATCGCAATAAGAGAAGTCGCGGAAGTAGTGATGGGCGCTCATTTCACCACCGTATATGGCGTCTTCCGCGCGCATGCGCTCTTTGATGAAAGCATGGCCTGTCTTGCTCATCACCGGGATGCCACCGGCTTGCTGCACCATCTCGATGGTGCTCCAGGTCAGACGGGGATCGTGGATGATTTTTCCACCCGGCTCGCGCACCAGCAGCGCGGTGGCGAGCAGGCCGACCAAGTAATAGCCTTCAATGAAGTTGCCGCCAGCGTCGAAGAAGAAGCAGCGATCGAAATCACCGTCCCAAGCGATGCCGAAGTCCGCGCCGCTGGCGCGCACCGCTTCGGCGGTGGCGGCGCGGTTTTCGGGCAGCAGCGGGTTGGGAATACCATTCGGAAACGTGCCGTCCGGTTCGTGTTGAATCCGGACGAACTCAAAGGGCAGGTGCGGCGCGAGTTGGTCGACGATAAGGCCCGCGCCACCATTGCCTGCATTGACCACGATCTTCAACGGCTTCAATGCGCTGCTGTCGATGTACGACAGCAAGTGCTTGATGTAGGCACCTTTATCGGTCGACTCGCGACGGCCAGGATCTGTGGCAGCCGGGAGGTCTTCGTTTCCTGCGGCGAAATCACGAATAGCGAACAGTCCGGTATCACCGCTGATCGGCCGGGCGTCTTCGCGCACCAGTTTCATGCCGTTGTAATCCATCGGATTATGGCTGGCAGTGACCATCACTCCACCTGCTGCGCCCAGGTGCGCAGTCTGGAAGTAGACCTCCTCCGTGCCGCACAGACCAATATCGATAATCTCGCGGCCAGCATGCCGAAACCCGTCCTCAATCGCCTGCTGCAGCTCAAGGCTGCTCAGGCGTACGTCACGGCCCAAAACCACAGGTCCGGTATTCAGCAGCCCGGCCATGCCCATGCCGATCCGGCGCGCGAGGGGTGGATTCAGTTCTTCAGGCACTCGGCCGCGGATGTCATAGGCTTTGAAACAAGATAAAGACAATTGCATTCCTTGGTAGCTGTGGAGGTGGCTGAGCTCAACCGAGAGCAGATTCCAGCTCCGGCAACAACTTAAATAGATCACCGACCAGTCCGATATCCGCGATCTCGAAGATTGGCGCTTCGGCGTCCTTGTTGATGGCGACGATAGTGCCGGCGTCCTTGATGCCGGTCAGGTGCTGGATGGCCCCCGAGATTCCGATGGCGACGTACAGCTCGGGGGCGATGATCTTGCCGGTCTGGCCCACCTGGAGTTCATTGGGAACATAGCCGGCGTCCACTGCGGCGCGAGAGGCACCAACCGCGGCGCCCAACTTGTCGGCCAGGGAGTAGATGATCTGGAAGTTCTCCATCGAGCCCACGCCGCGGCCGCCAGAGACCACACGCTTGGCGCTTTGGAGGTCGGGGCGGTCTGACTTCCCGGCAGCCAGGCCAATAAATCGGGTGTGGGTAGGCAGGGGAGCTTCGACTGCCACCGCTTCCACCGCAGCGCTGCCGCCTTTGGCGGCTTCCGGCCAGGAGGCGGTGCGCACGGTGGCGACTACCATCTGGTCGGTCGGCGCTTCCACTGTGATGATGGCGTTGCCGGCATAGATCGGGCGCTTGAAGGTGTGGCTGCCCTCCACCGTCATCACGTCGGACACCTGGGCGACTCCCAGCAAAGCGGCGACGCACGGCATGAGGTCCTTGCCGAAGGTGGTCGAAGGTCCGAACACATGGGTATAGCCAGCGGCCAATTTGGCGATTTGCGGCGCGAGCAATTGGGCAATGGCGTGTTCGTTGGCCGGGTTGGCTACCGCCAGCACTTTCGCGACGCCTGCGATCTGCGCGGCTTCGGCGGCAACGGCCGTCGGATCGGCAGCCAGCACTGCCACATCGATGCTGTCCGGCTTCAGCGCCAGCGCGGCGCTGACGGTCTTGGCGGTGGCGGCATTGAGTTTGCCGTCCAGGTGTTCGGCGATAACGAGGACTTTGGACATAACGGAATCTCCGGAAAAGTCGGGCGGGTCGCGGCAGAGTGGTTTCGCGCCCTCACCCCAACCCTCTCCCGCTAGCGAGAGAGGGGGCTAAAAGCGTTACAGCAGGCCCTTGGCCTTCAATGCAGCGACCAGTTCGGCCGCGTCCTTGACCATGACACCCTTGCTGCGCTTGGGTGGCGGGGCGTACTGCGTGATCTTCAGCGTGTCCGCCGACTCCACGGCCAAATCCGCCAACTGGAGGGTTTCCAAAGGTTTGCTCTTGGCTTTCATGATGTCCGGCAGTTTGATGAAACGCGGCTCATTGAGGCGAAGATCGGTAGTGACCACGGCGGGCAGATCGACTTCCAGCGTTTCCAGTCCGGCGTCCACTTCGCGAGTGACGGTCGCTTTGTCGCCAGTGATTTCGAGCTTGGAAGCGAAGGTTGCCTGCGGGCGGCCCCACAACGTGGCCAGCATCTGGCCGGTCTGGCTGGCGTCGTCGTCGATGGCCTGCTTGCCCAGGATGACCAGCTGCGGCTGTTCTTTCTCGATGAGCTTGAGCAGGGTGCGGGCGGCGGTCAGTGGCTGAATCGGCTGATCGGTAACCACATGGATGGCGCGGTTGGCGCCCATGGCCAAACCGTTGCGAAGGTGGGCCTGGGCATCGGCGGGGGCGATCGTCGCGACCACGACCTCGGTGGCAATGCCCTTGTCGCGCAGCCGCAGGGCTTCTTCCAGCGCAATTTCGTCGAAGGGATTGGCGGACAATTTGACGCCGTCCGTAACCACGCCGGAGCCGTCCGGCTTGACCTGAATGCGGACGTTGTAGTCCACCACGCGCTTGTAGGCGACGAGAATCTTCATCCTGCGGAATTTCCTTGAATGCTGCGGATCGGAGCGGCCACGGCGGAAGCCGAGGGCGGAACGGGGATTTTACCGGTCAGCCGGTGCCCGTGCGAGCGCGTATGGTGTCGCCGCTCAAACGGGAAGCCAGCGCTGCGGCGAAGCGGTCGGCGCTGCCGGGGGCCTGCGCGAAGAACAGCGAGGGTTCGATCAACTCCAGCTCCAACAGGCGGGGGTGTCCGCCGTCATCCCGGATCAGGTCGACGCGGGCGTAGGACAACGGCTGGCCGAGCCGCAGGAGGCGGGACGCCGCCACCAGGACTTGTTCGCCGAGCGCCAACTCGTCCGCGCCGGCGCTGCGGCTGCTGATGTCGCCTGCAGCAAACGGTGCTGTAAGGGCGGCCGCGTCGGGTTGCAGCAGCGCCCCCTTGGCGATGGCATGACTGAAGCTGCCTTCGAAGTAGATCAGCGCGGTTTCGCCGGCACGGTCCACCGCCGGCAGATAAGGCTGCAACATCACGCCGCGGCCTTGATCGAGCAAGCGCGCGACATGGTTGCTGGCGGCGAACTCTTGCGCGCGCGCATACCGTTGCGTGTCGCGGGCACCGGCGCTGACCGTGGGTTTGACCACAAACTCAGGCGCCGGCTCCGTCCCCAGGAAGGCTTGCAAGGCCTGTAAAGGCTCGGCGTCCGGTTCCACAAAGGTCGTGGTGACGACGGGGATGCCGAATGTCGCTAAGTCCGACAAGTAGTGCTTGTCCGTGTTCCAGCGAATCACGTGGACGGGGTTGAGCAGGGAAACCTGCTGATCCCGCCGATCGCACCAAGCCAGAAATTCCGGGAGTCGCTCGGTGTAGTCCCACGGAGACCTGAGCAATGCGGCATCGAACTGCTGCCAGCTAACGGTGGGGTCGTCCCAGGCGACAGCACGTGCGTGTAGGCCGGCCGATGCACAGGCGTCCAACAGCGGCGCTAAGTCTTCGTCGTGACCGGCGGCGGCAATGGCGGTGACAAGGGCAAGCATCTTCATCGTGCAAGTTTAAACGCAGGAGACGAGAGGAGCTTCCATTACCATTGCCCGAAAGTACCTGTGTGGCAAACCGCCAGGTGCGTAAAATGCCGTCATCCTCTGGAATGGACCTGGTCATGGCCGAAGCTGTCGCATCCACGCCGTCGAGTGGCGGAACCAAAAGCAAGCTCTTTCCGAATGCCGAGGCGGCGCTGCGAGGGATCGTCGCCGACGGCCAGACCTTGGCTGTCGGTGGGTTCGGCCTGTGTGGCATTCCGGAAGCGCTGATCGCGGCGCTTCGCGATAGCGGAGTGAAAGGATTGACCGCCATCTCCAACAACGCAGGCGTGGATGGATTCGGTCTGGGGTTGCTGTTGGAGACCCGGCAGATCCGCAAGATGATCTCGTCGTACGTGGGCGAGAACAAGGAATTCGAACGCCAGTACTTGTCCGGCGAGTTGGAGCTGGAGTTCAACCCCCAGGGCACGCTCGCGGAACGTCTGCGCGCCGGCGGTGCGGGTATCCCTGCGTTCTTCACCCGCACTGGTTACGGGACCATCGTGGCCGACGGCAAAGAGACCCGCCAATTCGGTGAGCACTGGTACGTCATGGAAACCGCCCTGATTGCCGATGTGTCGCTGATCAAGGCGTGGAAGGCCGATAAGGCCGGCAATTTGGTCTTCCGCAAGACCGCGCGCAATTTCAACCCGGCTTGCGCTATGGCGGGCAAAGTCTGCGTGGCAGAGGTGGAAGAAGTGGTGGAAATCGGCCAGATCGATCCTGATCACGTCCACTTGCCCGGCATCTACGTGGACCGCATCGTCCACAACCCGCATCCGGAAAAAAGAATCGAACAGCGCACCGTGCGCCAAGGAGCCGAGTGATGGCCTGGACCCGTGACGAAATGGCGCAGCGCGCCGCCCGCGAGTTGACCGATGGTGCCTACGTCAACCTGGGTATTGGGTTACCGACTTTGGTGGCCAACCATATTCCGGACGGAATGGACGTCTGGCTGCAATCCGAAAACGGCTTGCTGGGCATCGGCCCGTTCCCCACCGAGGACGAAATCGACGCTGACCTCATCAACGCCGGCAAGCAGACCGTCACCGCCCGGCCGGGCGCCAGTTACTTCGGCAGTCATGATTCCTTCGGAATGATTCGTGGCGGTCACATCGACCTGGCGGTACTGGGCGCCATGCAGGTCACCGACCAGGGCGATCTGGCCAACTGGATGGTGCCGGGCAAGATGGTCAAAGGCATGGGCGGGGCGATGGATCTGGTCGCCGGGGTCAAGCGCATCGTTGTACTAATGGAACACGTTGCGAAGGATGGCGGTCACAAAATCCTGCCGAAATGCGATCTGCCGCTGACCGGGGTTGGGGTGGTCAATCGAATCATCACCGATCTGGCGGTGTTCGATGTGACGCCAGAGGGATTGGTGCTGGTGGAATCGGCGGAAGGCGTTGCGGATGATGAGCTCCGGTCGAAAACCGGGGTGCCGTTCCATCGCCCGTCCTAGCCGCTCGCCTGCTGTGCCCCAGGGTTCTGATCTGAAAGCTGTATAACGGCCAAATTCGATAGAGAGACGGGACGGCCCTCTCTATTGCGAGCCAGACCCCTGCGTTATAGTGCAGGGCCAGGGGTTATCCATTCAGATTGAGGCTTACATGAAGTTTCGGGTCGGCGCGTGCGCCTTGTTGGTATGTCTGGCCGGGTGCAGCGAAAAAGGCCCGAATACGGATTTCGCCGAACTGCGCGGTGCGGCGGCAACGAAGGGCGCTACTGCACAACTTCCCAAGCTTCAACTCGGCCGGGCGGCCGCAAAATCCATCGCCAATGCGCCCGATCGCGGTGCATTGGTGAGCTACCAGAACAAAGGCGCTCCGACCAAACGCGAGGGTGCCTTTACCTTCTACCCGGTTGCGATCAGTGAAGACCATGCTCTGAAGGCGCTGGTGACCGGGGAGATGTCCATGCCGATGCCAGACGGCAGCCAGGTCAAGCTCAAGTATGAGCGTCACGACGAAAGTCCCGATGGCAATTGGACCTGGATTGGCCGCGTCGTTGGCGGTGATCCGCAGCAGGAAGCCATTGTCACCTTCGGCGAGAAAGCGGTGTTCGCATCGATTCCCCAGGCCAACGGCGCGCCGCCACTGAGTATTCAGACACGCAACGGCGCCTTGTTCGCGGTGCAGACCGATCCCTCCAAGGTGAAATCGCCGAACAAGGGGCACAACGACATGTTGGTGCCTGCGGCACTGGCAGTGCGTGAAGCGGCCGCCGCCCAAGTCCAAACGAATGCGCAGGTGTCGCAGAACGCCATCGCCCAGAATGCTCCTCCAACGACCGCCAATACCGTAGACGTCGCCATCGGTTACACCGCAGGTTACCGCGCGGTTTACGGAAGCCAATCGGCAACAACGACCCGCCTTATCTTCCTGATCCAGGTGGGCAACCAGGCATATTCGAATAGTTCGATTAACGGTTATCTGCGCTTGGTAAGTGCCACGGAAGTAGCTTATACCGACGGCAACGCCAACCAGACCGCGCTGCACGAACTGACCGGCAGCAACGGAACGTCGAATGTGGCAATCCCCGCTTCATTGACGCCGCTGCGTACGGCGCGCGATCAGAACGGCGCAGATATTGCAATCCTGGTTCGAGATTTCCAGCAGCCTGAGCATCAGGGGTGTGGTATTGCCTGGCTGATAGGCGCAGATCAGCGCGAAATCGTGCCGAGCGACGCGCAATGGGCTTACGCGGTAGTCAGCGATGGCGATGACACGGGTTCTGACGGCAATAGCTACTACTGCGCTCCGGAAACCTTGGTCCATGAAGCAAGCCATTTGATGGGCTCGGCCCATGACGTGGCAAACTCGCCCAATGCCAGTGGCCGCTATCCTTATTCGTATGGGTACAAAACCACCAACGGCAACTTCTTTACCGTCATGGCGTATGGCGACGAGAATCAGACGCCCTATCGCGTTTTCTCGAATCCGAATCTCACGACTTGTGGTGGGAATGCTTGTGGCGTAGCAAACCAGGCGGACAATGCGCGCAGCTTGAATCAGACGATTCCCGTTGTCACACAGTTCAGAGCCGCGGTAGTCCCCATCGCCGGTTGGAAGTTGAGAAGTGGTGAAGTAAATGCTGATGGAAGACAGGATCTGATCTTTTCGAATGAGGACACTTATCACGTCAGTTATTGGTTGATGAATGGCTTAAGTGTCGTGCAGAAATCCGCGAGCCGGCGGACTGGTGCTGGAGACGTCCTTGTAGCTACTGGTGATTTCAACGGCGACGGCAGGCTAGATTCAGCTTGGGTCACTGCTGCAAATGATCTCTGGTTGTGGCTGGGAAATGGAGTCGATTTGGCGTCGACTTACGCGAAAGTGGCGCGGCTAGGTAGTGGTTGGAACGTAGCTGCGGCAGGAGACGTAGATGGCGACGGCCGGGATGATCTAGTCTTTGTCAATCCATCGCCAAATCGGTATACCTATTGGATTATGAACGGCACTACCATCGTGCGTCAGGGTTCCCCAAAAGCATTGGGAGCAGGAGAAACCTTGGCTGCCAGTGGGGATTTTAATGGTGATGGCAGGCTCGACTTGGTTTGGAAGAAGAACCTCGACCTTTGGATGTGGTTGGGGGACGGCAACAATCTAAGTGCGACATACAAGAAGATCGCAACACTTGGCGCTGGTTGGGAGGTCAAGGCGGCCGGCGATATCAATGCAAATGGCAGAGACGATTTATTCTTTGTCAATCCAAGTCCGAATCGCTATACATACTGGCTAATGAATGGCACTACCATTGTCAGCCAGGCAAATCCGGTGAGTCTGGGAGCTGGAGACACACTAGCCACAAGCGGTGACTTCAATGGAGACCGCCGACTAGATCTGGTTTGGAAGACGCGCACCAATGATCTGTGGGTATGGCTCGGAAACGGCACCAATCTTTCCGCACAATATGCCAAGATCGGAAATACGGATTCGATCAACTGATAGGCGCAGTCCATATTCCATCAAGAGATGGAATATGGATCTTTTCAGTTCGTCGGTTGTATCTGTAGGATATTCGCGCTTTCTAGCTTGAAGAGATCCCATATATCGCAGTTCCAGAAACCAGCAGTCGTTGCGATGCTGGAGACCGGTGGATTGGGTGTGTTCGGGCGAACTGTTCCCGCGAGTCCCCGTATTTGCTTAGTCCGACTCTGGTGAATGAACTGTGGAGCAATGCCATATATCGGTCTTGACGTGCCCGATCATATGCGTCAAGAGCAGCGGTAGGCGGCTGCTTCCTGCTGAAATGAGGCTTTCGATGTCTGTCAGCCAGGGGGAGGGCGCGAAAAAGTGGATTGAACTAGCTTCCGGTGCATTTTCATAAGAAAATCATCGCACAGAAGAACTAGTCGGTTTGTCGATGAAATCAGTAGGGGCGATTGAGCGTTTCTATTCGCTGGATGTGCTGCGCGGGATTGCGGCATTGAGCGTCGTGTTGTGGCACTGGCAGCACTTTTTCTATCACGGAACCGAACCGGGCTCGTTCGACATTCGTGCTTTGCCTCTCTTTCACTATTTCCCGCTGCTTTATACCAAGGGCTGGCTAGCCGTCGATCTATTCTTTGGGCTTTCGGGATTTATTTTCTACTGGCTCTATTCCGAGAAGATCTCAAGGAAGCAGGTGTCCTTGAAAGAGTTCGCAATTTTGCGTTTCTCACGACTTTACCCGCTGCACTGCTTCACATTGCTGTTGGTGGCAATAGGTCAGCTAGTCCTGTACTTCAATGGTGAGCAGAGCTTCGTCTATGAAAATAACGATCTCAAGCACCTGCTCCTCAATTTGACGTTCACGTCCTCGTGGGGATTTGAGTCCGGTTATTCATTCAATGCGCCCTCTTGGTCCGTATCAACTGAGGTGTTGCTGTACCTCACATTCTTTCTCGCCTCGAGATACGCGCCAAAGAAATTTTTTGTACTTGCTTTGTTTTCCCTTATCGGGTTCACAGTGCTGGCAAAACTGCACTCACCAATTGGCAGGGGGGTGGGGTCTTTCTATCTTGGCGGATGCGTTCTTGTTATTTATCGAGCCGTAACAGCTTCCAGTTTGAGGCACTACTTCGAAATAGGCGTATGCGTTCTATGCCTGCTAGCCTGGGGAGCCACAGTTCTACTTGGGCTGGAAGGATTCGAGTCGGTCAGAAGTGAGATCCTGGAGGTCGGTCCCAAGCTTGGCCAGCTCAATGGGATGACAGCCAACAATATGCACACAGTTTGGGTAATCTGTGCAGTCTTTCCGTTGACGGTGCTTACCCTGGCTCTGCTTGAGCGCTACACCTCTGTTGCGGTTAGGCGTATCTCCTTCATCGGCGACATCTCTTACTCGTCCTATCTACTTCATTTTCCGTTGCAGCTGGCTTTCCATCTCTGCTTCGCCAACCCTTCTCTCTATTATCGTCCCGAGCTGATGGCGCTATTCTTTGCTCTGCTAATCACGCTCTCATTGTGCAGCTACCATTTCTTCGAGGTGCCACTTCAGAAGCGTATACGTAAGATCCTTCCAAAGCAGCCAAGCCAGCCCGTTCCCTTGGTTAGCCAGCCGGGCTAGATCGCGGTTTCTGTTGGATGTCGACTCCTTAGCGCAATCCCAATCAAAAACACAAGGCCATCCGACAAGGTGGTAACAAGGCGGAGAATCGCTGCTGCGAGAAGTGCGTTCTGCTCCCCGATTAATGGCGACAAGCCTAATAGCAGGCACAATTCCCTGACCCCCAATCCTGCGGGTGCTCCCGGGAGCAGGAAGCCCAGCAGCCAAGCCGCAGAATAGATGCTGACTATCTGAAAGAAAGCCGGATAGAAAGCGAGCTCTGCTGGCGTGAGACTGGCTGAAATTGCAAACAACGCCGCACCACCCAGGCCAAAATTAGTCAAATGCATCAGCAGATTGCCGGCTAGGGTCCGTGCATTCTTCATGCTCACCAGATCCCTGTGCCGCGCCACGACGGTCCGCAGATAGTTGCGGAAAGGGGGCATCAACAGCGCGAATGCCACAAGTGCAACTATTGTCGCCAGGATTGAAATGGATGTTCTGACAGCATCTACGTCGCTATCTTTCAAAAGCGCTGTAAAGAGCGACAGCCCGGGGATGCTGCAAAACAGCGCGGCAGCGATCACCATCATGCTGTCGACCACGATGCTCAACAACGTTGATTCGCCAGAAATACCTGCGCGCTTAGAAAGCAGTACACGACCAACATGGTGGCCAATGTTTCCTGGAAGATATTTTGCGAACTGCGATAGCGCAAGAATCTTGAGAGCCAGTGTGAGTTCTATTCTTACGCCAAAGCAGCGTAACGCCAGTAACCATGATCTTGAAGCGCTGATGTAAGTCAGGATGTATAGCGCCGATGCAGCGGTGAACACCAATATGTTGTCGGTTCCAAGCTGTACGGCTCGAATCGACTGCCAGTGCATCGAAACAGCGCGGAGAAAGAAAAAAATAGAGGCTGCGGTGACGAGCAAGCCAATGATCAGATATAGCCGCTTCACCGATGGCCTCTTCTAAGGAGGTAAATGATGGTTGGAATCACAGGCATCGCCAGTGCCAAAATCCAGGCCGGTATGCTTCCGGCGTGCTTTGCTGCTAACGAGTCGGGGCATTCTATGCGGAGTGTCTCTTTAAGGGCTGTTATTGTTACGTCCTCAAACTCAAGTCCGCACTGCCGAAAAAGATGTTCTATGCCGCGGGCGCTGAGGGGGCGGCAATCATAGTAGTTTCCTTTGCGCGCGGCGCGAACATAGGCGCTAGATACTCTCTCTGGGAGCCAGCTGAGCAATGGAAGTCTATAGTGCGGTTCAAACAGTCCCCATTTGTTCGGTACCGCTAAGTAGGCGACACCTTCGTCGGACAGAACTCTTTTGATTTCCTTTAAATGGTGAACTTGGCAATCTTCAGGCCCTACGTGTTCTATGACATGGTTGGATATGACAAGATCAAAGTGATTGTCTGGAAACTGAAGGGAGGTTCCACCGACGATGCTGAACTTGTAGCCTTCGCTCTCAATGCGATTGTCTGCAACATCAACTGCGTAAAAATCGGTGGTTTCCGACATTGTTGAAAGAACATGGGAGATGACGCCCGAGCCGCAACCGATCTCGAGGACTCTTTCGCATTGTGAGAACCTCCCCTTACCAACGATCGACACAATCTTGTTGGCTTTGTTGATGCGGCTGTTGCGGTCAAGAATCGCGTGCGGGAGGCGCGCCCTATCTGTCATCGGTGCAATTCCTTGAAGAGATGGAAGTCTCGACGGGATGGACGAGCGACTTTACCGTTGCTGCGAGTGAGTCCCAGTTCCAACGTTGAGTGAACGCAGCGATGCGGATTGAAAGAGCAGCGGTCTCCTCGCGGGTCATTGAACGAATAGATGCAGCAAGTGCGTGCTTGTCCCCGGCGTTAACCAGGAATCCGGTCTCGCCGTCAATCACCACATCGGGCAAGCCGCCAACGCGGGTTGCTAGCACCGGTTTAAGATAACGGTGGGCTACGGCAGCCACCGCGCTGCCGGTTGCGGTTCGATATGGAAGGACGACGACGTCGGCTCTGTCAAAGAACTCGGCAGCCTCCTCATCGCTTGTATATCTCAAATGCAACTCCAGCCTTGGCCCGAGCCGGCGGGCCGCCTCGAACAGATCATCTGTCTCCCCCCATGATTCCCCGACAACCGTTAGATAAACGTCTTGATCGTCCAGAAACTCCATGGCTTCCAAGAGCACATCCAATCCTTTGTAGGGACGGATGAAGCCAAAGAAAAGAAGTTCCAATCTCCCACGCTTCGCCATTGTCCCTTTGGGAGAGGGGTAATGACCATAGATCGGAATTGGATGAAAAAGCACCCTTTTACATGGGTAGCGGCTTCTTAAGATGTTCAGGTGTTCCGTCGAATGCACCAGGTAGGCATCAGCCATGGACAGGGCGTGTCGGGCCACGCTTGACTTGATGCCGGTAGCGTCGTGATCCTCAAGATTGTGGCATATGAATGCAATCTGGATACCCTTCCTCTTCAGCAGCCAAGCAAGAAAAAAGAAGCATGGCCCCCAGAAGATGGTCCACCAATGGAAAACCACGAGAGCAGGTGCGCGACGAAGGATGTCCCTGTATGTCTTCCACCAAGTGACCGGGTTTATGGAATCTATCGAATAGACGATTCCTTCTTCGACGTGATTGGAGAGCGCGGAATCGACGTCGCTTTTCCCTGGGTAAAGCCATCGTGGATATTGACGCGAGAAAGAAACGCCGATGCGCGACAACTGAAGACGAAGCATCGAGCGCATCAATGCGGTGTTGTACTGCGATATCCCGCCACGATACGGAAGTACCGGGCCGATTACGACTACTTCCCCGGTGGGAGATGTGTGACGAAGGTTCTGCGTCATTTATTTTGGTCTTCGGCGAGAATCATGCTTCTGGTGGACATCGAACTAGTAGCCTCGCGATTGGCCCTGTGGGCGAACATGCCGTCCTCTCTAATGCGGGACTGCATCAGCTTGGCCACGCCCCGCCAAGAAGGTACCAGCATCACGTTGGCGTCCGGCGCGCAAATGGATAATCAGATACCTTGCACCCCAAGGCCTGGCAAACAGCAGCTGCACTTTCGACGCTGAAGCCTCTCGATTCGACGACAATGCAGAACATGCGCTCTAGCGCATGAGACAATGTTCCGTCGATCTGTCCAGTCTCTTCCTCGAAGTCGTGTTCATATATATGGCCGTCAAAGAGCGTCCGTATGGCATCCAGTCGCACCCAAAACATGCTTCCGGAGGCAAATACAGACTCGCTCGATGGTGCATTCAATCCTAGCTGATCAACCACGGATGCGACGACTTCTTTGCTTGCCCCCCAGAACGATGTCAGTGGCAAGATATGTCCTTCTGCCGCTACCAAGCCAAGCGTCGAACTCTGCTGGAAAGCGGAGATAATGGTATTAGCGCGATTCTCGCCCAGCAGTTGTTCCAGTAATTCCTTGCGCCACAGATCGCCGTCATTCCGGTGCAGAGAGCGTTTGGTGTGAAGTTTGAGCACGACATCAATGCCTTTGATGTACAACTGGCTGCAGAGTTGTAGAAACGGGAGAATGTCCCGCCCTCGGTTGTCGACAAGAATCACGTGCGACGAGAATCCATAGCTGGCGATCTTCGTACGAACATCGGATTCAAGGTCAGCAGAGGTGGTAACCACAACGTACCAATCGAGCCCACTTCGGCCGAGAAACGATAAAATCTCGTCCAAAGCTTCAAAATACCAAACATGTATCGCGGCGCAGTATCGCAGTGCCGATGGGATCGTGGGCGACGTGAGCGATCTGCCTAGGGCTTGTCGCGTCGCTTGCAAGTTCGCGTAGCCCAACGTGGCCGTTGGCTCCAGAATGGCGCCTTCCGCCCATTCGTTCCAGGCGTTGATAAAGATCAACGGCGGAGTAGGCTCTTTATCCAACTGGTTGGCAATGGACTGCGCCAGCCAATCTTGGTAGAGCCCTGGCGAAGAGTGCTGAAAGACGCGACCTTTTGAAGAACGCCTTGCCTCGTTATCCCAACTTGGATTGACAGCGGAATAGGTCAGGTATTCGGTATTTGCGCGTTGTCGTATCTCTGCGGCCATAGTGCGCCAGTCAAGGATTTCCCCAGAGAAATCGGGATTGATGAGCTGCATGCCTGAGGTGATAGGCAAAGGACTGGTGAGATTCGGCGGAAACTCCACCGCAGCGTCAAAGCCAATCGCGCGCGGATCGGGTCGTTCGAAACTCTGCACATAGGCTAGATGAATCTCGCCGATGCCGTTCTCGAAGCACCATTGGCGCCATCTTGCCGCGGTCGCCGCCATGTCGGGAAACAAACCTGGCCGATAGATCAGCAACATAGGTTTGCCGTCGACGCGCAGATAACGCGGGTCGCGCATGTATTCGGCAACGTGCGCGATGAAGGCTAGGTCGTCTTCAGGGCTGTGTTTCTGATCTACCAGTATCTCGTCGCCGCGGCCATCCCAAGTGCGGGTCCATTTCTCGTTGGCCCAGCAAAGGCAGAAGGATAGATTGATCGACGGGTCCGCCAGCCAATTGCGCAGTGGGGTCTCTAGAAGCGTCTTGCCGCCGAACCAGTAGAAATAGAAGCAGAAGGCACTGATGCCGTATTCGCGCGCGAGACGTGCTTGTTCGCGCATGACTTCGGGATTGCGCAGGTCGTAGAAGCCTAGATCCCCCGGCAGCTTAGGCTGGTGATGGCCTTCGAACTGGGGCAGCGCCCGGGTAACATTGCGCCATTCGGTGAATCCTTTGCCCCACCACTCGTCGTTCTCCGGAATAGTGTGGAACTGCGGCAGGTAGAACGCTACCAGAGTTGCAGGAAGCGGATCTGGCAGTTCGCCTTTGGCGTACGGAACATAGCCGATGGCGCGCTCGTCGGAACGAACATAAGGACGGCGGACTCGCGTCCCTTCCGAGACCTGTCCCTTGGGACTTGGCGGAATAAGATTCGAGTAGCGGTCGAGAAATCGCTGCCGTAACTTGTCTCGCGTCGCCTCAGGCATAGGCGCGATACGGAATGCCGTGCGTAGTGCGTAGAAAAGTCCGGTACGAAAACGGCGGTGCAGGGGCTGTGCCAAGAGGGTGCCTTACAAATTCTGATAATTCGGCCCCGAGCCACCTTCCGGGGTTACCCAGGTGATGATCTCGTAGGGGTCTTTGATGTCGCAGGTTTTGCAGTGAACGCAGTTGGCGGCGTTGATCTGCAGGCGTTTGCCGGTGTCGTCGGAAACGATTTCGTAGACGGCGGCGGGGCAGAAACGGGTGCAGGGGTTGTCGTATTCCTCTGCGCAGCGGGTGACGCAGATAGAGGTGTCGAGCACGCGCAGGTGTACGGGCTGGTCTTCGTCGTGTTCTGTGGCGGCGTAGTAGACGCCTTGCAGGCGATCGCGAGGAACCAGCGTGCGGTCCACGTAGTCTTGCTTGGGCTGCTCGTGCTCGCCGACTTTATCCAGCGATGACCAGTCTGGGGTTACCTTCAAAGTCCAGGGCGAATGGCCGCCCACGGCAGTTTCCCAGGCGCCATTCAACAGACCGAACCACAGCCCCTTCTTGAAGCCGGGCTTGATGTTGCGAACCTGTTTGAGTTCGGTCATCGCATCGGAGGCGCGCAGCTTTGCGTCGAAGCCGGCGCTGTCCAGCGATTGCGCCAGATGTTCTGCCGCGAGCATGCCGCTGCGGATGGCTTGATGAGTGCCTTTGATCTTGGGCACATTGAGCAGGCCGGCCGTGTCGCCGATCAGCAATGCGCCGGGCATTTCCACTTTTGGCAGCGACTGCCAGCCACCCGTGACGATAGCGCGCGCGCCAGCGGAAAGAATGTTGCCGCCCTCCAGCAATGGCTGGATCAGCGGATGGTTTTTCCATTGCTGGAAAGCTTCCCAAGGCTTGTACTGCGGGTCTTTGTAATCCAGCCCGCTGACGTAACCCAACGCGATCCGGTCGTTGTCCAGGTGATAGAGGAAACTGCCGCCATAGGTCTTGTTGTCCGCCGGCCACCCCAGGGTATGCACGATCTTGCCGGGCTTGGTACGGCCTGCCGGCACCTGCCAAAGCTCCTTGATGCCGATCGAATACGCCTGCGGGTCGCTGTCCTTGTCCAGTTCAAATCGTTTGACCAAGCGCTTGGTCAAATGGCCGCGTGCGCCTTCGGCCAGCACGGTGACTTTGGCGTGGATATCAATGCCGGGTGTGTATCCGGCTTTGGGGGAGCCGTCCTTTGCTACGCCCATGTCGCCGATGCGCACGCCGATGACCTTGCCTGCGTCGTCGTGCAAGGTTTCCGAGGCGGCGAAGCCCGGATAGATCTCCACGCCCAAGGCTTCGGCTTGTGGTGCCATCCACGCGCACATCGCGCCCAGACTGACGATGAAGTTGCCGTGGTTGCGCATGCCGGGCGGCAGGATCGGGAATTTGCGTCCGCCGGTTTTATTCAGAAACCAGAGCTCGTCCTCGCTGGCGGGCACGCAGATCGGCGGGGGATTGTCGCGCCAGTTGGGCAGTAGCGCGTCCAGCGGGCCGGGCTCGATCACCGCGCCGGAAAGAATGTGCGCACCGATGGTGCTGGCCTTTTCGATGACGCAAACGGACAGCTCGGGCTTGAGCTGCTTCAGGCGAATCGCCAGCGCCAGCCCAGCCGGCCCGGCACCCACGGTGACGACGTCGTATTCCATTACATCGCGTTCGACATCGGTCATCAGGGAACTCCAGTTGGCATTTCGGCTTCGGCTATTTTCGTGGTTTGCGTCGGGTGGGGCAAATCCGCCAGGATTAGGGCGGCTACTCAAGGGATGACAGGCGCTGGCCATGACCATACCAAAGCGGCCGCCCGCGAATGGGATTTCGCCGAGTTTGCCCGGCGCGGCGCTGTGGTTCTCACCGCAGTGGCTGCGCCCGGTGGAAGCGGATGCTTTGTTCGCCCAATTAATGGCGGAGATTCCATGGGATGTCCATCGCATCCGATTGTTTGGTCGGGAGATCGATTCGCCCCGGCTGAGTTGCTGGATGGGTGATCCTGACGCCGTTTATCGTTATTCGGGGACACGCTTCGTGCCGCACGCCTGGCACCCTGCATTGCGGACGCTGAGGGAGCGTCTGGAGAGCGAATTCGCCGCCACGTTCAACAGCGTGCTGGCGAACAGGTACCGTAGTGGACGCGACGCCATGGGCTGGCACAGCGATGACGAGCCGGAATTGGGCGCGGCGCCTCTGATAGCTTCAATCAGTCTTGGCGCGACGCGACGGTTCTTGTTGAAGCATCGCCAGGAACCGGAGCGAAAACTGGAACTGCCGCTGCCGCATGGCAGCCTTTTGCTGATGTCCGGCGAGACCCAGCGCAACTACCGGCATGCATTGCCGCGCACCGCGAAACCGGTAGGGGAGAGGATCAATCTGACGTTTCGTAACGTCCTCAGGCCCAGCATTTGATGTGAATCCTCAAGGTGAACGCTGCGCGTCTCCATTACCGTTACTCAGCACCCAACCCACGATGTCGTGCGTGACCGCCGCCAACGAATCCTCGAAGGCAGCCGCCACATTCGTGATTTCGGCATCGCTGGCGGGTTTGGATTGACGGAACGTACGCGAAGCTACGACGCGGTGGTCGCGGTTTTGCACCAGCTTTGCACTGACTTCGACTACCGCCGAAGGTATCGATTGCCCGGCGTATTCCGCTTCGAAGCGGCGCAGGTCCATCACCAGCCGGTAGTCGCCCAGGATGCCGGCGTCCGAACTCGCTACGGCGCGGATGCGGCCCGAATCCTCCAACGTCCGCTGCACCGCGTCCTGCAGAAGATCCGTTGCCGGCTGGGCCCACGAGGCGCCGCGGTATACCTGCAGTTCGCCGGGAACCGGCCGAACGGATATGCGGGGGCTATCCACCACGCGCGCGGCGGTGGGTTTGGCGATGACCAGCGACCAGTCGGCCGTGGGCCAGGCGGGATCGACCGGAACGCGGACGTCGGGCGAGTAAATGGTGACCGGATCACGCTGCGTGGCGCTCAGCACGGAACAACCGGCCAAGGCCATCAACGGCAGAATCAAAGAGAATCGCAGCGCCTTCATTTGGGTTCAAACTCCTTGGGTGCGTCGCGGCCAAGCAGATAACGGGCAGGGTTGCCTTCGAGACGATCGCTGACGCGGCGCAGGTCGCGTACCAGCGAGCGTAGCTCAGTCAGCGTAGGCCCAAGCTGGGACAACCCATCGTTGGCGAAGCTGTTGATGGCGGCGCGGTTCTCGCCCAGGATCGCGTCGGCGTTGTTCGCCGCCGAATCCAGCTTGACTAGCGTGCTGTCCAGCTTGGTGAGGATAGGCGGCAGTTCCTGTATCAGGTTCTGGTCCAATCGTTCGATCGCGCCATTGGTGGTAGTCAACGTCGCGTCCAATTTCTGCGCGGCGTCGCGCGCGCTGACGAGCAGAGACTGCAGGCCTTCGTCGCGGCTTGCCAACGAGCCGCTGACGACTTCCAGGTTCTGCAATGTGGCGGCGATGCTGGCGACATTGCGGTCGCTCAATACCTGATCCAGCCGCTCGACGATACGGTTGGCGGTGTCGGTGATGTTCTGCAGCGCGGAAGGGGCGGTTTGGATGACCGGTGCCTCCCGTTTGTCGACGGACGTAAGTGCCGGCGCCTGCGGGGTGCCGCCGCTCAATTGAATGATGGTGGGGCCGGTCAGACTGGTGATGGCCAATTTGGCGCGGGTATCGGTCTTGATGGGCGTGGTTGATTCAACGCGTATGAGGGCGATGACCTGGCGTGGATCGTTGGGAGCCAGCGACAGTTTGGTGATCGAACCCACCGAGATGCCGTTGTACTGAACCGGACTACCGACCGACAGTCCGGTGACTGCCTCGCGAAAAACCACTTCGTATTGCTGCCAGGTGCGCTCGGACGAGTACTTTGCCGCCCACAAGCCGAACAACAGCAGCGCGCCGATGATGATGATGGTGAATGCGCCGATGAGGACGTAGTTGGCTTTGGTTTCCATGTCTCATACCGCCGTTTGCGTGGTGCGCTGCTGGTAACGCTGCCGTCCATCGCGCGCAGCGCGCGCGCGCGGACCGTGGAAATATTCCTGCACCCAGGGGTGGTCGAACGTCTCGACTTCCTCCAGCGGGGCAATGGCGATGACTTTGCGGTCGGCCAGCACCGCGACCCGATCACAGATAGCGTACAGGGTGTCCAGGTCGTGGGTAATCAGGAATACCGTCAGCCCCAGTGCTTCCTGCAAGGTCTTGATCAGGCGGTCGAAAGCGGCTGCGCCGATGGGATCGAGGCCGGCGGTGGGTTCGTCCAGAAACAGCAGCGGCGGGTCCAGCGCCAATGCGCGCGCCAGGCCCGCGCGTTTGCGCATGCCGCCGGAGAGCTGCGAAGGCAGCTTGCCGATGGCGTCGGCCGGCAGGCCCGCCAACTTGACCTTCAGCAGCGCCAACTCGTAGCGCCAACTGTCTGGAAGCTCAGGGTGATGCTCTTTCAAGGGCACCTGCACGTTCTCGCCAACCGTGAGCGACGAGAACAGCGCGCCGTCCTGAAACAACACGCCCGTGTTCCGCTCGATGTGCTGGCGTGCCTGCATATCGTCCGAGCGCGCATCGGCGCCCAGCACGGAGATCTGCCCTTCATTCGGTATGCGCAGGCCCAGAATGGATCGCATCAGCACCGATTTTCCAGTGCCGGAACCGCCCACCACACCCAGGATCTCGCCGCGGCGGACGTCCAGATCCAGGTCGTCATGCACGGTCTGTTCGCCGAAGCGATTGATCAGGCCACGGACTTGGATGATGGGGCTTTCGTCGGCTCCGGCGGGTGTCACGATAGGTCCTTCTTCCGATGTTGATCGTGATAGTAAATGGTGAAGTCGGCGGCTGCGCCGCCTGCCAATGGCCAAGAAAAGCGGGTTCTCTCGCACCCGCGCCCGCCTGATTCACAGCCCGCGCAGCGGGCGACTTGGCTATTCACCCTTCACCTCGCTCACCAATCCATATTCATGAACCACAACGCCGCGATTGCGTCGATGACGATCACCAGCGAGATGGTCTGCACCACGCTGGACGTCGTGCGTTCGCCAACCGATTGGGCGGTGCCTTCCACCTGCAGGCCTTCCAGGCAGCCGATCAGGCCGATCACCAGCGCGAAGATCGGTGCCTTGGAAAGGCCGACGATGAAATGCCTGATTTCGATAGTCTCGTGCATACGCGCTATGTACATCTGGGGTGGGATGCCGAGATCGAACGCGCCGACGGTGATGCCACCTGCCAGGCCAGCCATCATCGCAATGAAGGTCAGCAACGGCAGCATGACCAGCAGCGCCAACAGGCGCGGGATGACCAGAAGATCGATGGGGTCCAGTCCCAATGTGCGGATCGCATCGATCTCTTCGCGGCTTTTCATCGTGCCGATTTGCGCGGTGAAAGCACTGGCGGTGCGGCCCGCCAGCACGATGGCCGTCAGCAGTACCGCGAACTCACGCAGGAACGCGATGCTGACCAGTTCCACCACGTAGATCTCCGCGCCGAAATCACGCAGGACGGTGGAGCCCAGAAAGGCGATGACCGTACCGACCAGATAGGACAGCAGAATCACCAGCGGCACCGCATCCAGCCCTACCTGCTCCATGTGCGACACGGTAGCGGTCATCCGGAAGCGGCGCGGCTCCCGCACCATCCGCAGCAGCTTCACCATGTTTTCGCCGGTAAAGCTGAGCAGCGCCACGACTTCCTTGCCGTTTTCCTCCATGCGGTAGCCCAAGCGCGCCAGTGCGGCCAGGAAACCGTAGTCACGCTTGCGCGGCGGACGGTCGTCGGCCACATCTTCTATGGTGGAGACCAAGGCCTGATGGTCCTTGCGGAACTCGATGTCGTTCAGCGAAAGGCCGCGCCGATTGACGAAGCGCAGCAACTGCAACACGCCAGCCGAATCGATCCGGCCGATGTCCGTCGCATCTATGCGCTTGGTCTGTTCCGGAAGCTCGCGCAACCGGTCCGCCACCGTCAGCGCCGTGGACAACACCCAGTCGCCGACCAGCCGTACCCGCGTCGGGTCGGTTTGATCGGCCTGGTACTGCGGATGTGCGGGTGTCTGGGTCATAGGGGCACTCGGCCGTGGAGCATACAGGCTATGGCACTGAACGTAAGCAGCACACCAAGAAGCGAGGAATTCGGGGGCGCTCAGCGAGAGCCAGGATAGGCGATCACCAGCGCACTTTCAGGAGAATAGCGGCGTGCGAAGCGGACGTATATTGCGTAGCCTCCAGACGGCGCAAGATTGACGGTCCCGCCGCTAGCGCGGCTTAGCCTCGCCATCCGGACGGGCTTGTCGTCAGCGACCCGAGCATCGTGCTCCTTACACGCCGCCCAACGCCGAGTCAGCTACTGGCTGGTTCAAAAGCGGGGCGGCATCCGCGCGGTGCAACGGGAATTTGCTTGCGCAGTGTTTTCCAGGTGCAACGGCAAATCCCCCTCGGTCCCGCTTGACCAGCCATTCGGGCTGTTGGAAAGCGCTTGTAAAAGGGGAAGCAAAGCGCAGACGTTTTTGGGCTCACAGCTCATCACTTCACCATTCACCGTTCACTGAAGAGGGCACTTTCCGCGACCTTCGGCGATACTGTCGCCATGCTCGAATCAGCGACTTCCGCCACCTACGCCCAGCGCATCGCTTTCGTCTGTGAAATGGCGGGCCGGCTCCATAGTTACGGCACCACGGCCCAGCGCCTGGAAGGCGCGGTGGTGGCGCTGTCGCAGCAGCTAGGCCTGGATTGCGAACCTTGGTCCAATCCGACGGGCGTCATCCTGAGCTTCAGCGATCCCACGCGTCCCTTGGGTGCCAGCGATACCACCCGCGTGATCCGCCTGCCACCCGGCGAGAACGATCTGCACAAGCTCAGCGAAGCGGACCGCATTGCCGACGCGGTTGCCGCGGGCAGCATGAGCATCGCCGAAGGCCACACCGCATTGCGGCAACTGGACCGCACGCCCAGCAGGCGCTGGCGGGCGATGCAGATACTGGCTTCCGGCCTGGCTTCAGGCGCCGTGGCGGGCTTGTGGCGGCTGCCCTGGCTGGATATCACCACGGCGGGTTTGATTGGATTGTTGATTGGGGTATTGGCGCTGACGATCGAACGGCGCCCACAGTTCAAAGAAGCTAGCGATGCGTTGTCGGCGTTGGTCGCCGGCTTGGTCGCCATTCTGGTGGGCAATTTCATCGCCCCGCTCAACCTCAACACCGTGATCATCGCTTCACTGATCGTGCTGTTGCCTGGTATGGCGCTGACCAATGCGGTCAATGAACTGACCAGCCAGCATCTGGTGTCCGGCACGGCCCGCTTCGCGGGTGCGCTTGCGACGATACTCAAATTGACCGTCGGCAGCTTGATCGCCGTGACCCTCGCACAACTGGTGGGAATGTATCCGGAGGTGCGCGCACTTCGTCCGCAACAGGATTGGGTGGAGTGGGGCGCGCTGCTCGTAGCAGCCTTTGCCTTCGCTGTGCTGTTCCGCGCGCATCGGCGCGACTATCCATGGGTGATGGCGGCGGCCATCACCGGCTATCTGATCTCGCGTGTGGCGGGTCAGGCGTGGGGCAGTCCGGTGGGGATCTTCTTGTCGGCGCTGGTGCTGACCGCAGGCGGCAATGCTTTCGCGCGTTGGGCGAATAGGCCCGGAGCGTTGATTCGGGTTCCCGGCATCATCATGCTGGTGCCGGGCAGCACCAGCCTGCGTGGCTTGATGACAATGGTGCAGCAGCAGGACGTAGGCGTGGGCGAACCTGCCCTGTTGACGGTCGTCAATATCGTGATGGCACTGATCGCCGGCCTGTTGTTCGGCAATCTGGTGATCTCCGCGCGCAAGAATCTTTAAGCCGCGAAACGAGAGACGGAAGGTGGAAAACAAAGCACGCCCCCGCTTTGTCTACCGCCTCCCGTCTCTTTTTTATTCCTGCGGTTTTACTTCTTCTTGATCAGGAAATCGTCAGGCTTCTTGCCTTTGGCAACCAACGCGGCCATCCAGCGTGGCTGTTTGCCTCGGCCGGTCCAGACTTCCTTCGGGTTGGCCGGGTTGCGGTACTTCGGTGGAACTTTGCCGAGTTTGCGCCCAGCCCGTGAACTTGGCTTGGCGACAGCCGCCTTGCGGCCACGCGCGGCAGGCGCAGGCGACGCACCAAACAATTCCTCGATGGTGTAGCCCTCGGCTTTGGCGTACTTGGTGATCTTGCCGCGGACAGAAGCAATCGGATTGCGTTTGGCGAGCTTGCTCTGTTGCTCTTTTGCCTTGTTGATCAAGGCTGAGAGTTGTTTGGCCGAGAGGCCACGCAAATCAATCGACATCAATATCTCCGGAATAGAAAAGAGGAAACGGCCCCTGCAGGGGATGCCCGATGATAGTCGACTTAATCGACCCGGCACAAACCCCAATATTCCGGCAATCGCCGGATAAACGTGCGTGACCGCACGTTTATCCCAATTCTCACCAAATTGCTTCTCTATTTAATCAGGCGTGCAACGAGTTCATCGCGGCTCAGATTTTCCGCCGCCTCCGCGCGACGCGCGCGATATTCGTAGGTGCCCGCTGCCAAACCGCGTTCGGACACCACGACGCGGTGCGGAATGCCGATCAGTTCGATATCCGCGAACATCGGCCCAGGGCGCAAGCCGCGATCATCCAATACGGCGTCGACGCCGGCCGATCTCAACTCGTCCAGCAACTGCTGCGAAGCTTCATTCACTGCAGTGTCGTTTTTCGGGTTGATGATGCAGATCGCCACCGCCCATGGTGCCATCGGTTCAGGCCAGATGATGCCGCTGCCATCGTGGTTCTGTTCGATCGCGGCGGCGACGATGCGCGATATTCCGATGCCGTAGGTGCCCATCGCCGGTGTCGCTGCCTTGCCGTTCTCATCCAGCACGGTGAACTGCAATGCAGTGCTGTACTTGCGCCCGAGTTGGAAGACGTGGCCGACCTCGATGCCTCGGACGATGCGGATTTCGCCGCCATCCTGCGCGCGCTCGCCTTTGACCACATTGCGGATATCAGCGACGGTTTCGGGTTCGGGCAGGTCCCGTCCCCAGTTGACGCCGGCGATATGAAAGCCGTTTTCATTGGCGCCAACGACAAAATCGGCCATCGCCGCGACGTCGCGATCGGCGATGATGCGGATCGCTTTGCGCGGCTGCACCGGTCCCAGGAAGCCGGGTTCACAGCCCAGATAATCGGCGATTTCCGCTTCGGTGGCCGGCCGGTAGTCCGTCAGTCCGGGAACCTTGGCAAGTTTGATTTCGTTGACCATGTGATCGCCACGCACCAGCGCCAATACGAAGCCGTCGTCGGTCATCACCGCCACTGATTTGACCGTGCGCTGCAGCGCGATGCCCAGCAGTGCGGCGACCTCCTCGCAGGTTTTCTGGATGGGCGTTGCGACCTTGCGCATTTCCTCGCCGGCTGCCGGTCGCGGACCGGGCGTGGCTGCTTGCGCTGTTTCCAGGTTGGCGGCGTAGTCCGAGCCGGTGGAGAACACGATCGCGTCCTCGCCCGATTCAGCGAGCACCTGGAACTCCTGCGATGCGTCCCCGCCGATGGCGCCGGAGTCGGCTTGCACGGCGCGGAACTCGAGTCCCAAGCGCGTGAAGATGCGGGAGTAGGCCGCGTGCATGTTGCGGTATTCGCGCACCATGTCTTCATCGGTGAGATGGAATGAGTAGCCGTCCTTCATCAGGAACTCGCGCGCGCGCATCACGCCAAAGCGCGGACGGATCTCATCGCGGAACTTGGTTTGTATCTGATAGAAGTTGACCGGCAACTGCTTGTAGCTGCTGAGCTCGTTGCGCGCGAAATCGGTGATGGCTTCTTCCGCGGTGGGGCTATAGCAATACTCGGCTTCCTTGCGGTCCTTTATCTTCAACAGCTGGTCGCCGAATTTCTGCCAGCGTCCGCTTTCCTGCCACAGCTCTTGCGGTTGGATGGTAGGCATCAGCATTTCAATGGCGCCAGCCCGATCCATTTCCTCGCGAACCACCGTTTCGACTTTGCGCAGAACGCGCAGGCCCAGCGGCGACCATGTATACAGGCCCGATGCCAGTTTGCGGATCATGCCGGCACGCAGCATCAGCTGATGGCTGACGATCTCGGCGTCGGCGGGTGTTTCCTTGGTGGTATGCAGATGGAATTGCGACAGGCGCATCGATGCGGGCTTCCGAGGGACGAAAGCGCTATTTTGCCAGTGTTGGCGGCCGCTGCGCCGAATACGTTGCCGCACGCCTTTCAGATATCGGTGATCCGCGTGCCTGGTGACGGCGAAAGCGGTTCTGGCAAGGTCATATTCCGGTAGTACCCGGCAGCCGCAGAAGAATCGTTTACCGCCGGGTATCGTCGGACTCGCCGTCGCCATTCACCGTGATTGCGGCGGGGGCATCGCGGTCGATTCTTTCGTATTTTTGGTTCTTGGGCGGCTTATCGGTGATTTGCAGTACGCCGGCGTCGTCGCGCCAGCGGTAAATCGAAGGACGCGCGTCACGGGCTTGCTCGGATGCCGCTTGCTCGGCCCGCTGCTTTTTGGCGGCTGTCGACTCCGGCGCCTCGCGAGACAGATACCAAGCCAGCCCGCCGCCAAGCGCGATACCGGCGGCGATCGCCCATAACGCCCGCATAGCGCCTATGCGCCAGCGGCAGGTGGCTTGCAGTAGGCGTTGGCCGCCGCTTGCGCCAAGGCGCGCTGATTTTCACGCTCGCTGTCATCCAGCGTCTTGTCGGGCTTGCCGTCGCCGTCGAGGTCCTGCTGCACCGCGCCTTTGCCTTGCAGTACTTCCAGGTTTTTCCGCGCCGTTTGGCACTGCGGATCGACGATCGATTCGCCCACGGGTGCGGCGGTCTGTACGGGTGCGCCTTCGTTGTTGATCCGGCGTCCCTTGTACTGTTCGTTGGTCGGCGGCTTGTCCGAATAATGGGTGACGCCTTTGGCGTCCTTCCATTGATACAGATTGCTGGCCGCGGCCAGCGCGCTGGCGCCGGCCAGCGTGGCCAGGAGGCAGGCAGGGAGCCAATGGCGGAGCCGGGGCAGTGTGCGCATGGCGAGTCCGAAGTATTCAGGGTAGGGTTGCGATTGCAGCACCCCCGAGCGGAGCTGGCAAGCCGTGGCTTCGGCCGGTTGGGCTAAACTGGGACATATGGACGAAATCAAGCCGCCGCCGCGTTCTCGCGGCATCTACCTGCTGCCTAACCTGTTCACCACGGCAGGCCTGTTCGCCGGCTTCTACGCGATCATCGCCGCGGCCAACGGGCATTTCGCCTATGCCGCCATCGCGGTGTTCGTCGCTGGCCTGATGGATGGTATCGATGGCCGGGTGGCACGGCTGACCGGCACCAGCAGCGACTTCGGCGTGCAATACGACTCCTTGGCTGACCTGGTCAGCTTCGGGTTGGCACCGGCGTTGGTCATGTATCACTGGTCGCTGTCGTCGCTGAAGTTCGACGGCGCGGTGATGGGCCGGGTGGGGTGGACGGTGGCATTCCTATATGCCGCGTGCGCGGCGTTGCGTTTGGCGCGCTTCAATACCCAGGTGGGCACGGTCGACAAGCGCTGGTTCATCGGCCTGGCCAGCCCGGCCGCGGCCGGATTGATGATGTCCTTCGTCTGGGCGTTTGCGGACGGCAGCCTGGGCTGGAGTGGCGACGAACTGCGCTATGTGGCGTTGTTCGTCACCCTGACCGCCGCGCTGTTGATGGTCAGCCGCATCCGTTTCTGGAGTTTCAAAGGCTCTGGCGAAGGCGGCCCGAAGGCCGACCGGGTGCCGTTCTTCGTGCTGCTGCTGGTGGCGGTGGGCCTGGCGGTGGTGTTCACCGATCCGCCGCGCACCTTGTTCGCCATCGGCGTGCTGTATGCGTTGTCGGGCCCGGCATATTGGATATGGCAGCGGACACGCCGTGCCCAGGAGCCGGTGCCGTGAGCCTGTCCGCTGACATGTTGTGGTCGGCGGAGCAGCAAGAGTGGCTATCCGCGCTGGGCCATACGCTTTATGTGCCGGGTCCGCTACCGGTAGAAAGCCTGGAAGCCTCCGTGCCGCTCGCAAAACCGCAAACGACAGCGGCGGGGCCCGCAGCTTCAGTCCCCGCCCGGCGCGCTCCGCCTGCGCCCGCCGCGGGTCCCACTGCGAATACGTCCACGCCGCCGCGCCGCGCCGCGGGAGCTCTGCCGGACCGCCTGCATTTCGCGCTGATCCGCGCCTCTGGCTGCAATCCCAACGCGGCGGGCGCTGCGGAGATCATTGCTCAATGGCCTTCTTCGGCGGAGCTACGCGGAAACCCTGCCGCCAAGCGAGCCTTGTGGCCTGCATTGCGCAAGTTGCGGCGGCCGAACCCATGAACGCGCTAGGTGTCGAATCGGCGGCGCCTTCGCCTTCTCTCAGGCCGATGCGCGACTCCGATCTGGAGGCCATCCTGGCCATTGAGCAGCGCGCCTATCCGTTTCCATGGAGCCGCGGCATCTTCCGGGACTGCCTGAAGGCGCAGTATCCGGCCTGGGTATTGCTGGAGCATGGGCTGGTGATCGGTTACGGCATTCTTAGCTGTGCCGCCGACGAGGCCCACGTATTGAACGTGTGCGTGGCACCGGAACGCCAGGGGCGCGGATACGGCCGATTCCTGTTGCGCGCGTTGGTGGGAGCGGCGCGCAATCTGGGCGCGCAACGGGTTTTCCTGGAAGTTCGCCCGTCGAATCCCACCGCGATCGCGCTGTATCACAAGGAAGGTTTCAATGAGATCGGCCGGCGTCCGCGCTACTACCCCGCCCACGATGGTCGTGAGGATGCGCTGGTGATGGCGATGGAGTTGAACTTCGAGGGCATGTCCTAAGAACTGGCCGCGATTCTGCCGTACTCGGCATGTATCGCCCCGGTGCCCGCAATGCTCACGTAGCGCAAAAAGTACGCTGCCCTTGCTCTGCTTCGCAGAGTGCCGCTTGTCTTCGCTAGCGACGGGATCGCGAAGAAGTTCTATCCATGCATTGATGTGCAGACCATATGCAGGGCGCGTACGGGAGGTGCCGTTCTGCGACAGAACGCACTTCTTCTCCGAAGTCGAAAACCCCTGCGGCGTGCGAGCATTCGCGACGGGGAGGGGATATGAGGTGCCGGATCGCAAGATCCGCATCGGGTGTCCTCCAAAGGTCGACTTCGAAATATGCGAACACCATCGAGAGCGCTTGGTTCCACATGTGCGGCTGCGCTTTGCATCCTGCTGTCCGGTGTATTGTTGGCACAGGCGCAGGCGGCTGAGCCCATTCTGGTGCGTGGCCAGCATCCACTTATTCCTTCTCGCCCTGGGGATGTTGTTGACCACGCCCGTGAGGTCGCCACAACGGGCTGGGCTACGCAGAACGGCGGCACGCGGGGCGGTTCCCAAGCGGCGGCGCCCGACATCTACACCGTTTCCACGGCACCGGCGCTGAAGACTGCCTTGAAGGCGGCGGCCGGCAGCGGTGGACGCATCATCAAGATCCAGGGCGTTATCGACGTGAGCGAAGGCAAGCCGTACGCCACGACCGCGGACATGAAGCTGCGCGCGCGGCTCGACATTCCCACCAAGACGACGCTGATCGGCATCACCCGGGACGCCGGAATCATCGAGGGCTATCTCTACGTAAAAGCCAACGATGTGATCATCCGCAACCTGATGATCGAAAATCCCTGGGACCCGCAACCGGTCTGGGACCCGGACGATGGCAGCAACGGCAACTGGAATTCCGAGTACGACGGGTTGACCATCGAAGGCGCCAGCAACGTCTGGATCGACCATATGCTGTTCACCGACGGGCGCCGCCTGGACGATCCGGCGGAAATCTCCAATAGCCGCCGCGTGCAGCATCACGATGGCGCGTTGGACGTGAAGAAAGGCGCCAATTACGTCACCGTTTCCCACACGGTGTTCACCTCGCACGAGAAGAACAATCTGATTGGTTCCAGCGACAGTGCGGCAAGCACCGATGCGGGCAAGCTGAAGGTAACCATCCACCATTCATTGTTCGAGAACATCTCCTCGCGGAGTCCGCGTGTTCGTTTCGGCATGGTGCACCTGTACAACAACTATCACGTGGGCAGTATTCAGGATCCGGCATACCCGTTTGGCTATGCGCATGGTGTGGGCAAGGAATCCAAGATACTGTCGGAGCACAATGTCTTCGATGTCGCAGGCGTTACCGGCTGCACCAAAATAGCCGCGAACTACGGCGGCAATACCTATCGCGATGTCGGTTCGCTGCTCAACGGAAAAGCGTTGACGTGCTCTTGGGACAGCAATATTGGTTGGACGCCGCCGTATGGCTACGCGTTACTGCCTGCGGGTGAGGTTGCAGCGGCCGTTGTGGTGCAGGCAGGAGCAGGGCAGGACTGGGCTGCGTCAGGATCGGTTGCCGCAGCCAGCGTCAGCTCGCCGCGGAGGGTGCGGGTGCCACCGCAGCCGACGGCTCGCAGACTGTCAAAGTCATTTCCGGTCCGAGCGCTGGAAAGGGTGCCCCGTACCCCGCGTAGTTGTCGGCGAAATTGCCTAGATAGGACGCGTTAGAACGGAAGTGTTTGTGTAGGTGCCTTGTAGAGCCGAGCTTGCTCGGCTGCTCCTGATGTGGTTCGAAAAAGCAGCCGAGCAAGCTCGGCTCTACGGAAGCGGGGGCAGTGGAGTCCTCGAAAAGATATCAATGAACCCGACCCTGAGTGGAGAGCCGGTTCACGCCACTACAGCTTGGCCCGCTGCTCGCGCAGAGCATTAAGTTGGGTGTTCCAATCCACCAGGCGCGCACGCTCTTGTTCGACAACGGCGGCCGGTGCGTTCTGCACGAAGGTGGCGTTGCTCAACTTGCCGTTGCATTTGCCTATCTCGATTTCCACGCGTTTGATCTCCTTGTCCAAGCGCGTGCGTTCGGCGTCCAAATCTACCAGGCCTTCCAACGGCACCAGCAGCTTCAGTTCGCCGACGACCGCCGCGGCGGAGGCGGGCGCTTCGGCATTGCTGGTCAGCCATTCGATAGCGTCCAGTTTCAGCAGGAACTTCAGCGATTGAGCGAAGCGCTCGATGCGTGGGTGATCCTCCGCGGTGCCGCCTTGCAGCAGCAGGCGCACGGTCTTGGCGGGAGATACGTTTAGCTCACTGCGTACGCGGCGCAGCGCCGTCACCATGGTCTTCAACCACTCCACATCCGCTTCCGCGTGCGTGAAGTCCTGCCCGGCGAAATCGGCGGCGGACGGATAGGGCTTCAGCGAAATCGTATCGCTTTCCATGCCTAATCGCGTTGCCACTTGCTGCCACAGTTCCTCGGTAATGAACGGGGTCAGCGGGTGCAGCAGGCGCAGCAACGATTCCAGCACGTGCAACAAGGTGTGGCGGGTGCTCTCGGCAGCAGCGGCATCGCTACCGTTCAAGGCGGGCTTGGCCAGTTCGACGAACCAATCGCAGAACTCGTTCCAGACAAATTCGTAAAGCGACTGCGCCAGCAGGTCGAAGCGATAGTGGGCGAAGTGGGTTTCGGCTTCCGCGGTGGTTTTGGCCAGGCGGGAGAGGATCCATTTTTCGGCGTCGGTGATGGGTTTGTCCCCTTCTCCCTCCGGGAGAAGGTGGCGCGCAGCGCCGGATGAGGGAGGGGGAGCGACTTGCCCCGGAAGGTTGGCGGACCCCTGATGGTCCATTCCCTCATCCGCCCTTCGGGCACCTTCTCCCGGGGGGAGAAGGGAAGCGCGAGCGAAGCCCTCGGTATTCATCAGCACGAAGCGAGTGGCGTTCCACAGCTTGTTGCAGAAATTCTTGTAGCCTTCGGCCCGGCCCAGATCGAACTTGATGTCGCGGCCGTGAGTCGCCAATGCGGCGATGGTGAAGCGCAGGGCATCGGCGCCGTGGGCGATGATGCCGTCGGGGAATTCCTTGCGTGTGGCGCGCTCGATCTTTTCCGCCATTTTCGGCTGCATTAGTCCGGCGGTGCGTTTGGCGACCAGGTCGTCCAGGCTGATACCGTCGATGATGTCCAGCGGATCCAGCACATTGCCCTTCGACTTGGACATCTTCTGCCCGTCCTTGTCGCGTATGAGGCCCGTGATGTAGACGTCCTTGAACGGAATCTGCCCGGTGAAATGGTCGGTCGCCATGATCATGCGTGCGACCCAGAAGAAGATGATGTCGAAGCCGGTGACCAGCACTGAAGAAGGCAGGTAGCGATCGAAGCCGCGTTCGGCCATCGCCGCTTCATCCGGCCAGCCCAGCGTGCTGAACGGCCACAGCTGCGAACTGAACCAGGTTTCCAGTACGTCGCTGTCTTGCGTCAACGTCACGTCGCCAGCGATGCCATGCTTGGCGCGCACTTCGGCTTCGTCGCGGCCGACGAAGATATTGCCGGCCGGATCGAACCACGCCGGAATGCGATGGCCCCACCACAGCTGGCGGCTGATACACCAATCCTGGATGTTCTCCATCCAATGACGGTAGGTGTTGATCCAGTTAGCAGGAACGAACCTCACCGCTCCGCTCTCAACCAGCTCCAGCCCGCGCTGAGCCAAACCGTCCATTTTCACGAACCACTGGTCGGTCAAATACGGTTCGATGACCTGGCCAGTGCGGTCGCCCTTGGGCACCTGCAGCTTGTGCGGTTTGGTTTCTACCAGCAGGCCGGCTTCTTCCAGATCGGACAGCACGGCTTTGCGTGCTTCGTAACGATCCAGGCCGCGATACTTCGCCGGTGCCGTGTCGTTGATGGCCGCGACGTCGGTAAGAATGTTGATCAGCGGCAAGCCATGCCGCATGCCGACCTGGTAGTCATTGAAGTCGTGCGCCGGAGTGATCTTCACCACGCCGGTGCCGAACTCGCGCTCCACGTAAGTGTCGGCGATGATCGGAATCTCGCGATCCGTCAACGGCAGCTTCACCGTCTTGCCGATCAGATGCGCATAGCGATCATCTTCCGGATGCACTGCCACCGCGGCATCGCCCAGCATGGTTTCCGGGCGGGTGGTCGCCACCGTCAGCGAGCCGGTGCCGTCACTCAATGGATACGCGATGGACCAAAGAAAACCGTCTTCCTCGATGTTCTCCACTTCCAGGTCGGAGATGGCCGTCTTCAGCACCGGATCCCAGTTGACCAGCCGCTGGCCGCGATAGATCAGGCCTTCTTCGTACAGACGCACGAAGGCTTCGATCACCGCCTGTGAAGGCTGCGGATCCATGGTGAAGGTGCTGCGTGACCAGTCGCCGGACGTGCCCAGGCGGCGCATTTGCCGTTCGATGGTGTCGCCCGACTGCGCCTTCCAATCCCAGACCTTGCCGATGAAGCCTTCGCGTCCCAGCGAGTCGCGGGTCTCGCCTTTGCCCTCCTGCGCCAGGTTGCGCGAGACCACCATTTCGGTGGCGATGCCGGCATGGTCGGTGCCCATCTGCCACAGCGTGTCGTAGCCGCGCATGCGGTGATAGCGGATCAACGCGTCCTGCAGCGTGTGCTGGAAAGCATGACCCATGTGCAACGTACCGGTGACGTTGGGCGGCGGCAACAGAATGGAGTACGGCTCGCCTTCGCCGCGTGGCTTGAAATAGCCGGCGCTTTCCCACGCCTCATATAGGCGGGTTTCGAAGGATTTTGGATCGTAGCTGGAGGCGAGGTCGGTCATGGAAAAGCCGGGAACGGGGAACGGGGGAACAGGGAATGAAAAATCTTGAACGTGCTTCAACGCTATGGGGCAGGGAAGTTCCGGTCAGGGACACCCTCATTCCCTGTTCCCTATTCCCCGTTCCCGCTTTTTTTCCAGCTACATATCGTACTTAGTCACATCAAAGCCACGCGCTTTGTATTGCTTCCAGCGCTCGCGTAACGGTTCGCGTGCGGCGGGATCGGCGGGGACGACTTCCAGGATGCGTTCGCAAGCGCCTTCGAAGGCCGCATCGCGCAGGTTGATCACCAGTGCGCGTGCGGGAACATCGATATCGGGCGTGGCGATCAGTACGGGTGTCAGTTCGTCTTCTTCGTCGGTACCGGCGATCTGGTGTGGGATGTAGGCATCGTCCTCCAGCTCCCACAGCAACGCATCGATCTGCTCGGCTTGTTCCATGTCACGTGCCAGGATCAATGTCCACAGATTGGCATCGTAGGACTTGCGTGCCAACTCGCAGACCAGGCGCAACGGCTCCTCCAGGAAGCGAGGCTTGGCGATCAGGTAAAAATCGGCGCGCATCAGAGCGGGGAACGGGGAAAGGGGAACCGGGAATGCAGGCGTGAGGGGGCGGCGAACTCGCGGGCACAGGAAACTTGCATTCCCCGTTCCCTGTTCCCCGTTCCCGCTTTCATCAAGCTGCCCTATCCAGCAGCCACTGCGTCAGCAAACCCACCGGCCGCCCGGTCGCCATGCCGCGCTTGCCTTCGTCGTTGGCGACGCCGGCAATGTCCAGGTGCGCCCAGCGCTGGCCTTCGGTGAAGCGGGCCAGGAAGCAGCCGGCGGTGATGGCGCCGGCCCAGCGGCCGCCGATGTTGTAGACGTCGGCGAAGGTCGAATCCAGCATGGTCTGGTATTCGTCCCACAGTGGCAGGCGCCAGGCGCGGTCGAATACCTGCTCGCCGGCGGCAAGCAGTTCGTTGGACAGATCGTCGTGCTTGCTCATCAGGCCGGTGGCGTAGCGACCCAGTGCGACGACACAAGCGCCAGTCAGAGTGGCGACGTCGATCAGCGCTTCAGGCTTGAAGCGTTCGGCATAGGTCAGTGCATCGCACAGGATCAGGCGCCCTTCGGCGTCCGTGTTGCCGACTTCAATGGTCTTGCCGGACATGCTGGTGATGACGTCGGAGGGGCGGTAGGCGTTGCCGTCGATGGCGTTTTCCACCGCGGGCACCACGACCACCAGATTGATGGGCAGCTTCATCTTGACGGCAGCGACGAAGGTGCCGATGACGCTGGCAGCACCGCACATGTCGTACTTCATTTCCTCAATGCCGCCCTGCGTCTTCAAGTTGACGCCGCCGGTGTCGAAGGTGATGCCCTTGCCGACCAGTACGTAGGGCTTGGCGTCGTTGGCGCCTGCTTTTGCCGCGCCATCCCACTTCAGCACCACCAGCCTGGGGCGGTTGACTGAGCCGCGGGCGACCGCCAGCAGGGAGCCCATTCCCAGGGCTTCCATCTGTGTTTCGTCCAGGATTTCGGATTCGGCGCCGTGGTCGGCCGCGAATTGGCGCGCTTGGTCGGCCAGATACGCCGGATTGCAGATGTTGGGTGGCAGATTGCCCAGCTCGCGGGCGAACTTGACGCCGGCGGCGATAGCTTCGCCCTGAGCGAGCGCGGGCGCGTCTTCGCCGCTGATGGCCATTTTGGCCAAACCGGGGTCGTCGTTCTTCTTCTTGCCCAGTGTCGCGGTGTAGCGATAGCAAGCATGTTCGGCGGCGATGATTGCCTGACGGATCTTCCAGGCCGCATCGCGTTCCTTCACGTCCAACTCGGTGAGGGTGAACAGGGCGCTGGTGGCCGGACCCACTTTCAGAGCGCGCGCAGCGTCGCCCATCGCCTTGATGTACTGGGGCACGCCAAACTTTGCCGATTCGCCCAGTCCCACCACCAGCACACGCGGCGCGCTTACGCCTGACAGGTCGTGCACCAGCGTGGTCTTGCCGGTCTTGCCGCTGATATCGCCGCGCTCGGCCAATGCCGCCAGCTTGCCGCCGCTGGCCGCGTCCAGCGCTTTGGCGGAGGGCGTCAGGGTCTTGTCGGCGAACGCGCCTACCACGATGCAATCGAACGAGGCGGAGGCCGGAGCATCGCGATTCAGGGTGAATTCCAAGGTCATTGATCAGATTCCGTAGTCGTTTACGTACAATCGCGGGCCGATGCCGGTGGCGGAAGTTGCCTCGGACCGCGTGAACCGACGCCGTGAAAGCCGGCGCACAAGCCCCCGATTGTAGATCAAGCCCTACCCATGCCGAAGCTGGACCGCTATCTCTTCCGAGAATTCACCCAAAGCTTCCTTGCGACGCTGATCATTTTGTTGATGGTCAGCGTGGGCGGAGTGATGGCCGATCTGTTGGGCAAGGTGGCCGACGGGCGCGTTCCCGCGCGCCTGTTGCTGTCACAGCTGGGCCTCCAATTCCTGGGTTACATGCCTTACATCCTGCCGCTGGCGTTGATGCTGGGCCTGCTGCTGGCGTTCTCCCGTCTTTATCGCGATTCGGAGATGGCCGTGCTGACTGGTACAGGCATCGGTCCGGCTCGCCTGCTCAAACCGTTGCTGTTGCTGGTCCTGCCGGTGGTGCTGCTGGTCGGTGCATGTTCGCTGTGGGTTGGACCGTGGGCGGTGCGCACGGCCGAGCGCATGCTGGATCACGCCAACCGCAGCTTGGTGGTATCTGGACTGGATGCCGGCAAGTTCACCGTGCTGTCCAGCGGGGCGGTGATCTATATCAGCGGAATTTCGGGCGACGGGACACAACTGAGCCGGGTGTTCATGCATCGCCAGCAGGAAGACCGTATCGACGTGGTGACCGCCCGGAGTGGCGAGATGTTCTTCGAAGGCGACCGCGACCGCTATCTGCGCCTGAAAGACGGTTTCCGGGTGGAAGGGCCGGCGGACAAGGGCATGGACTATCGGCTGATCCGCTATGCCGTCAACGAAGTAGGGCTGCCGGATCGCTCCGAGACCCTGGATGAAAATTCGCCGGAGGTGCTTTCCACGGTTGCATTGCTGGGCGATCCGCGCCCGGATGCGAATGCGCAGCTGCATGCCCGCATCGCACCGCCGCTACTGGCGCTGGCTTTCGCCCTGTTGACGCTGCCACTGGCGCGTAGTTCGCCGCGACAGACGCGCTACGGGCGAGTGATGCTGGGGTTCATGGCTTATCTGGTCGGCGTCAGCCTGATGTTCAACGGCACCCAGATGCTGGCGGAGAACAAGCTGCCGGCAATGTTGGGTCTATGGTGGCTGACGTTGCCGTTGTTGCTGGTAGCGATATGGCTGTATCTGCGTGATGGTCGCCTGAGCTGGCGGAGGGCGCGCGCATGAAGTTGCGTCCCAGACTGCATGATCTATACGTCGGCCAAGTCGTCTTGGTCACGGTGCTGCTGACGTGGGCCGTGCTGGTCGGCTTGGACATGGTGATGGCGCTGTCGGGTGAAGTCAGCGACCTGGGCAAAGGCAACTACACGTTCGGCCATGCCGTGGCGTGGGTGGCTTATACGATCCCGCGGCGTGCCTACACGATGTTTCCCACCGCGGCGGTGATCGGTGCGTTGATGGGGCTTGGCCAGTTGGCGGCGAGTTCGGAACTGACGGCGTTGCGCGCGCTGGGTTTGTCGCGTCGGCGTCTGAGTATTTCCGTTGCCGCCACCTTGGCCATACTGACGGGCTTGATGGTGATTAGCGGCGAGACGATAGGGCCGTGGGGCCAGCGCCACGCCGACGCCCTCAAGATCAGTGCGCGCAGTGGCGACGTGGTGGCGCTGGACCGCTTCTTTGGCATGTGGGCGCGGGAAGGAAACACCTTCCTGTACGCGCAAAGCGGCGAGCAACGCGACGGCGAAGGCAAGCAGTGGCTGCAGTTGAACGACGTGCGCTTGTACGAAATCGCCGATGACGGTCGCCTTGCATCCATCGCGCAAGCGGCGACGGCCGAGCACCTGGGAGGCTACTGGCTGCTGAAGAATGTCCGCCGCACCACCTTCCACGAACGTTCGGTGACCCAGCAGCAGATCCTGGGCGAACGCTGGGAGTCGAAGCTGGATGCCGCGGTGCTGGCGTCCGGCGTCACCAAGGTGCGCAACCTGCCTACCCGGGACCTGGGACAAAACATCGAATACCGGCGCCGCAACGGATTGGACGCCCGCGAATATGAAGACCTCTACTGGAGCCGCTGGTTCTTTCCGTTGAACGTACTGGCGCTGTGCCTGGCCGCCATTCCGTTCGCATTCGGCAGTCTGCGCAGCGGCGGCATGGGCAAGCGCTTGTTCCTGGGCATCGTGTTCGCGGTCGGATTCTGGGCGTTGCAGACGATGTTCGTCCGCATGGCCGGCGCTTTCCACCTGGATTTCCGCGTCGCCTACGCGCTACCGCCGATATTGCTGATGGTGATTTCGGGCCTGCTGTTCCGACGGCGAAGTAGCTGATTTCGAAGGGTCGCTGCGGCCTCTAGGGATGTTAGGGGCATCTAACCGTAGGAGCGGCGTCCTGGCGGTAGGAGCGGCGTCCCGCCGCGAGCTCTTTCCATCAACTCGCGATAGAAGCGAAGAGCTCGCGGCGGGACGCCGCTCCTGCAGTTGGTAGGTTCATCAGCTGTATCACTTCGGCAACCGGATCATCCGCGTCCCGCTGAACCGGTCGTGCAGCGTCAGCTTCTCCCGGTCCACCCAGGCCCACCAAAAGCCCAGACCTCCTGCCAACGTCGAAAGCGTGGCAACCACAAAGCGCAGCCCCAGCGCCCGCCAACTGGCTGGGCCGCCATCAGTCGCCACGACCTTCAGCCGCCAGGGACGCATCCCCAAGGTCTGCCCGCCTCGGCGCCAACTGAGCACTGCGTAGAGACCCGTCACGCCCCAGCACAGCAGCCACAACAGGATCTGCAACGGACTGAGGGGAGCGATGTTCTGCCGTGCGCTGTGCCCGGTCAGGTAATAGCCAAACGTGAAAGCCGCGGAAATCAGCATCCACAGCGCCAATACCGGCCACACGTCATAGACCAATGCAAGCAAGCGCCAGCCGATCAAAGTTTTTCCCGGACCTGGTCCGGAGGCATGAGTTTTTTTGGTGGAATGGTGAGTGGCGTTCATCGCAACAGGATAGCGTTTTGCTCCCATTCGGCGCTGGATGGCGGTAGCAGCTGGAGCGACAGTGGCTTGCGAGATGTGCTGTAGCAACGACATGCATGACCCAAAGGGACCGGTCTTGGTCGGCATCCGTCAGTCTTGCCAGCGGCCGCGCTAAGCTTTCCTCCATGACCGCCAAAACTCCCACCGAACGGCGCCTGCTCGCCAACGCTTTGCCGCCGGTACCGGAGGCGGATGCTACGGCGATTGCATCTTTTCTGGACGCCGTCTGGGCAGAGAATGGCTTGGCGCAGCAGTCGTTGGACGGTTATCGCCGCGATCTGGAAGGTTTCGCGCGTTGGTGCAATACCAGCCAGGGCAGCTTGGCCGACGCGGACCGCGCGCTGCTGTTCGACTACCTTGCATGGCGCACGCGCGAAGGCTATTCCCCACGCAGCAATGCGCGCCTGTTGTCGTCGCTGCGCGCTTTCTATGCGCTGTCGGTCCGCCGGGGCCGGCGCAGCGATGACCCTACCGCGTTGTTGGACCCGCCCAAGTTGCCGCGATCCTTGCCCAAAGCGCTGACCGAGTCCGAAATCGATGCCTTGCTGTCAGCGCCTGACGTCGCGGCTCCGCTCGGGCTGCGCGACCGCGCGATGCTGGAGCTGATGTACGCCGCGGGCCTGCGCGTCAGCGAACTGGTCGATCTGCCTTCCACCGCCGTCAATCTGCGCCAGGGCGTGCTGCGGGTGACCGGCAAAGGCAGCAAGGAACGGCTGGTGCCGTTGGGCGAAGAATCGCAACACTGGCTGGAGAAATACCTGGCCGAGTCCCGGCCGGTACTGGCCGGCAAGCGCAGCCTGGTTCCTTTGTTCATAGAGCCCGATGGTCGGGCGCCAAGCCGGCAGGCGTTCTGGGGCTTGGTGAAACGATACGCGGGTGCCGCCGGCATCGACCCGACACGCATCAGCCCGCATGGGCTGCGTCACAGTTTCGCTACCCATCTGCTCAATCGCGGCGCCGATCTGCGCGCCCTGCAATTGCTGTTGGGTCACAGCTCGCTGTCGACCACACAGATATATACGCTGGTCGCGCGCGAGCACCTCAAGCAGCTGCATGGCAAGCATCATCCGCGGGCATGACCGCCACACCAGGGAGCGACTGGAGTTCCCATGCCTGAAGTCGTCGGCATCGACCACATCTACTTCACCGTAAGCGATTTGGCCCGCTCCGAAGCGTTCTACGACGCCGTGCTGCTGGACGTGCTCGGTTTCCGTAAAAGCGATGCATTCCTATGTCGCGACGTTCTTTCAGGACCCGGACGGCATCCGGCTTGAAGTGGCGAATTACCGGCAGGAGCGGCGCCAGCGCTTTCAGCGGTGGCAGGAAAGTTAAGCGGCAGCCCGTTGCGAGCCAGTCAGCTCAGTGGGAGCGGGTATGCGAGAATTGCGTCCCTCCGTTACCCATGTTGCCGCCGCAGGCGGGACAGCACAGGAATCCCCATGATGCGTTCTCTCGCCGCCACCTTGTTGGCCGCTGCCAGCCTTTCCGCCTGTGCTCAGGCGCCGCAAACTCCAGCGGCTACCAGCACCAAGCCCGCGGCAGCTCCCGCCACTGTTGCCAAAACCGGCGATGCAAATGAACGTGCACGCCAAGCGCTCAAGTCGCTTAATCCGCAGATCACCGTCGACTACGTGGGCGCGGCGCCGTTGCCAGGCTTCCGCGAAGTCATTGCCGGTGGTCAATTGCTTTATGTGAGCGACGACGGCCGTTATCTGATGCAAGGTGCCGTGCTCGACATCCAGGCGCAAGAGGACTTGATGCAGTCCAGCCCGGCGCTAATGAAATACCGCGTGGACTTGCTGAAGACCGTACCGCAGTCGGAACGCATCGTTTTCGCTCCGCCGAACACCAAGTACACCGTCAGCGTCTTCACCGATATCGAATGCGGTTACTGCCGCAAGCTGCATGGCGAGATCGCCGAACTCAACAAGCTTGGCGTGGCGGTGGAATACCTGGCTTTCCCGCGCATGGGGCTGGGTAGCAAGGACCATAAAGACATGATTTCGGTGTGGTGTTCGTCCGATCGCAAGCGCGCCCTGACCGATGCCAAGGCGGGCAAGCCAGTCCCCGCCAAGGACTGCAAGAACCCGGTAACCATGGAATACAACCTGGGCCAGCGCATCGGTGTCACCGGTACCCCGGCTATCTACGCTCCCGACGGCACCCAGCTGGGCGGCTACCTGCCCCCGCAGGCACTGCGGGCTAAGCTGGACGAGCTGGCCAGCAAGTCCGCCCAGGCCGGTGCCGCCGGCAAGTAAAGGCGGAGAGCCCCCTTCTAGAGAAGGAGGCGGGCGTCCGCGCAGCGGACGATGGGGGGTGCTGTTGCTCTTGCTTTTCTGAAGAGCAACAGCAAATCCCCCTCAAATGCTTTTCAACCGCCGAATGGCGGGTCATCCCCCTTTATAACGGGGGAGGCAAATCAGAGCATCTCTGACCTGACCCCTGACCTCCGCCCTCTGACCTCTGACCTCTGACCTCTGACCTCTGAGTCTCCCGTACCTTGGCCTTGCTACAATACCGGGCCCCGTCTTGACGGCACGTACCCACGGTTCGGACATGATCGTCCTTGAAGGCCTGCCGGCCTTGTCGCAATTCCGCCGCGCGCGGCTCGAAAGCAAGCTCCAGTCCATCGTTCCGGCCGTCCGCATCAGCGGAGCCTGGTACGTCTACTTCATCGAACCTGAGCCCGGCGCCAGCCTCGACGATGCCACGCTGCGCCGCATCCTGCAGGCGCAGGCAGACATCGCACCGGCGGAATCCGGCGCTGTATCGCGCTTCGTGGTGCCCCGCTTAGGGACGTTGTCGCCTTGGGCCAGCAAAGCGACCGAACTACTGCGCGATGCAGGGTTGAAGGTGAAGCGAGTGGAGCGGGGTACCCGCATCGATCTGATCGGCGGCAACGACGATGCGGCCTTGCTCAAGGTCTTGCATGATCCAATGACCCAGTCGTTGCTGACGGCACGCGAACAAGCCGCGGCGTTGTTCGCGGTTCCGGCGCGTGGCGCGTTGGAGCGCATCGCGCTGAGCGACCTGGAATCCGCCAACCGCCGCCTGGGCCTGGCCCTGGCCGACGACGAGATCGAATACCTGCGCGCACGCTATGGCGAGCTCGGCCGCGATCCGTCCGACGTCGAGCTGATGATGTTCGCGCAGGCCAACTCTGAGCACTGCCGCCACAAGATATTCAACGCGTCGTGGACGATCGATGGCAAGGACCAGCCAAATTCGCTGTTCCGCATGATCAAGCACACGCACGCACAGACGCCGCAATACACGCTGTCGGCGTACAGCGACAATGCCGCGGTGCTGGAAGGCTACCCCGCGGCGCGTTTCCGTCCTGATGGCAACGGCCATTACCGTAGTGAAGTGGTGCAGGACTCCGCGTTCTGTATCAAGGTCGAAACGCACAATCACCCCACCGCGATCGCGCCTTTTCCCGGCGCCAGCACCGGTGCCGGTGGTGAGATCCGTGATGAAGGTGCGACGGGCCGCGGTGGCAAGCCGAAAGCCGGCCTTACCGGTTTCACCGTTTCGCATCTGCGCATTCCCACGCTGCCGCAGCCCTGGGAGACGGATCGCGCGCTGAACCCGCGCATGGCGCCTGCGTTGGAAATCATGTTGGATGGGCCGCTGGGCGGCGCCGCGTTCAATAACGAATTCGGCCGCCCCAATCTGTTGGGCTATTTCCGTAGCTTCGAGCTTTCGCAAGGCAACGACTCGAACGGCAGTCAGCTGACTCGTGCCTACGACAAGCCCATCATGCTGGCCGGCGGTCTCGGTGCCATCGACCGCATCCAGGTGGAGAAGAAGCGGCTTTCGCCAGGCGATGCCGTCATTGTGCTGGGCGGACCGGCGATGCTGATCGGCCTGGGCGGTGGCGCCGCCAGTTCGGTGGCTTCCGGCGACAGTGCCGAAGACCTGGATTTTGCCAGCGTGCAGCGCGACAACCCCGAGATGGAGCGGCGCTGCCAGGAAGTGATCGACCGCTGCGTGGCGATGGGCGAGAACAATCCCATCCTGTGGTTCCACGACGTGGGCGCGGGCGGTCTGTCCAATGCCATCCCGGAACTGCTGCACGACTCCGGCGTGGGCGGTGTGATCGACCTGGACAAAGTGCCCAGCGACGATCCTTCGTTGTCGCCGATGCAGCTGTGGTGCAACGAATCGCAGGAACGCTATGTGCTGGGCGTGCCGCAGGCGCGTCTGGCGGAATTCGCCGATATCTGCGCGCGCGAGCGCTGCCCGTTCGCGGCAGTGGGCGTGGCGACGGCTGAGGAAAGGCTGGTTGTTGGGTATGGGGTGCTCGATTCCGAAAGCGGGAACCGGGAACCGGGAACAGGGAATGAAGATTCAGCGGGCGCGGAACGTCATTCCCCGTTCCCTGTTCCCCGTTCCCCGCTTCACCCAATAGACATCCCCATGGACGTCCTCTTCGGCAAAGCGCCGAAGATGCATCGGGATACCCGTCATCCGCCGGCGCCGTTGTGGCCATCGCTGGAAACCGCCGGTCTCGATTTGAACGAGGCAGGTCTGCGCGTGCTGGCGCATCCTTCGGTGGCGAGCAAGCAATTCCTGATCACCATCGGTGACCGAAGTGTCGGCGGCTTGACCGCGCGCGATCAGATGATCGGGCCCTGGCAGTTGCCGTTGGCCGATTGCGCCATCACCTTGTCCGGTTTTGAAGGTTATGTCGGCGAAGCCATGGCGATCGGCGAACGCACGCCGATCGCACTGTTGGATGCCGGCGCGGCCGCACGTATGGCGGTAGGCGAGGCCATCACCAACTTGTGTGCCGCACCGGTGGAGTCGCTGGAGCGCATCAAGCTGTCGGCCAATTGGATGGCAGCCGCCAATCACCCGGGCGAAGACGCATTGCTGTTCGACGCGGTGAAAGCCGTAGGCATGGAACTCTGCCCGGAGATCGACGTCAGCATTCCGGTCGGCAAGGACTCGCTGTCGATGCAGGCGCAGTGGGTGGAAGCGGGGACCAGGGACCAGGGACCAAGGACCAGGGAAGAGCAAGGCGAGGCTTTCTTGACTCCGGCCTCTGGCCTCTGCAAAAGCGTTTCGCCCGTATCGCTGGTCATCACCGCGTTCGCGCCGGTAACCGATGCACGTACGCAGCTGACGCCGCTGCTGTCACGCGAAGAGGACAGCGAGCTGTGGCTGATCGGCCTGGGCGCGGGCAAGAAGCGTTTGGGCGGCTCGGTACTGGCGCAATGCTATCCGCAAGCCAAACGCGACGGTGCGTTGCCGGCGTTCGCAGGCAGCGACGCGGATGACAGTGTTCCGGACCTGGACGACCCACAACGTTTGCGCGATTTCTTCGCGCTGATCCGCGATGCGCGCGAATCCTGCCTGCTGTTGGCCTATCACGACCGCAGCGATGGCGGTGCCTTTGCCACGCTGTGCGAAATGGCATTCGCGTCGCATCGCGGTCTGGACATCAATCTGGATGGGTGGGGCGACGATCCGTTCCGCACGTTGTTCGCCGAAGAATTGGGCGCGGTGGTGCAAGTGGCGGCGGAAGACCGCCCGGCGTTCGCCGATCTGGTGGAACGCCATGCCCTGACCGAATGCGCGCAGCGCATTGCGCGTCCAACCACGGCGCCGACCATCCGCGTGCAGCAGGATGGCGAACAACTGACGCAGTGGCATTGGGAGGAATTGTTCGACGCTTGGTGGTCGGTCACCCATGCCATGCAGAAGCTGCGCGACAACCCTGAATCGGCCGACGAAGAGCGCGAAAGCACGCGCCGCTTCGCCGCTCCAGGGCTGAAAGCCAAGTTGACGTTCGATCCGGCTGAAGATGTCGCTGGGCCGTTCATCGTCAGTGGTCGCAAGCCGAAAGTCGCGGTACTGCGCGAGCAGGGCGTCAACGGCCAGATCGAAATGGCCTCGGCATTCACGCGCGCCGGCTTCGATGCCTTCGACGTGCATATGAGCGATCTGCTTTCCGGCCGGGTCGTGCTGAAGGATTTCAACGGCATTGCCGCATGCGGCGGCTTCAGTTATGGCGACGTATTGGGCGCGGGGCGTGGTTGGGCCACCTCGGTGCTGGAGCATGGCGGCTTGCGTGGTGCATTCGCGGAGTTCTTCGCCCGTGACAATACGTTCGCACTGGGTGTCTGCAACGGTTGCCAGATGCTGAGCCAGCTGAAGGACATCATTCCAGGTGCGACGCATTGGCCGCGCTTCCTACGCAACCGCAGTGAACAGTTCGAAGCCCGCACTTCACTGTTGGAAGTGGTGGAGTCTCCATCGATCTTCCTGCGCGGCATGGCCGGTTCACGCATTCCCGTGGCGGTGGCGCACGGCGAGGGCCGCGCCGAATTCGACAACGCGGTGGATCAGGTAGCCGCACGCGTCGCGTTGCGCTATATCGACGGAGACGGAAACGTCGCCGCCCATTACCCCAGCAATCCCAACGGTTCGCCTGATGGCATCACCGGCCTGACCAGCGACGACGGACGCGCGACTATCTTGATGCCGCACCCGGAACGCACCCCGCGCAGCATCAACCTGAGCTGGCACCCAACCGATTGGCCGGAGGATTCGCCGTGGCTGCGGATGTTCCGCAACGCGCGGGTATGGGTGGGGTGAACGGCACGGGTGAGGTGCGCTGCGCGCGAATCGCGGCCGGATGCTTCCTAAATGATGAGCATCGGCCGTGCGCAGTGGACGCTACGCGGCCGCAACCGCGGACCTGCTAAAGTCGGCGCTCTTCGAGGAGACCGAAGTGAACACAGCCGTTCTGGAAACCGGTACCCCCGTTGGCACCGACGAACGCGTCGTCGACGCGCTATTGGCCAAGGGCCGCTTGAAGGAGGCCGACCTGGGTCGGGCGCGCCGCCTGCAAGAGGAAACCGGAGGCAGCTTGCTATCGCTGCTGTCGCGCCTGGGTTTGGTTTCCGAGCGCGATCACGCCGAAACCGCCGCCGAGGTGCTGGGGCTCCCGCTGGTCAGCGCGAAGGACGCGCCGGATGCGCCCCCGGAATCGGTGACGCTGTCGCTGCGCTTTCTCAAGCAGTTCCATCTCTGTCCCGTAGACGAGGACGAGTACCACATCGATGTGCTGATGGCCGACCCTCAGGACGGTTACGCGATAGATGCGGTGCAGTTGGCGACGGGGCGACAGGTGAGGCCCCGGGTGGCGCTGCGTTCGGAAATCGACGATTTGATCGAGCGCTATTACGGCCAGGGCCGCAGTGCGATGGGGGCGATCGTCGAGAACGCCGATGGCGAAACGGTCGGCGATATGGACGATGTCGAGCACCTGCGTGATCTGGCTTCCGAAGCGCCCGTTATTCGTCTGGTCAACCTGGTGATCCAGCGCGCAGTGGAACTGCGTGCTTCCGATGTTCACATCGAGCCTTTCGAAAACCGCCTGAAAGTGCGCTACCGCGTCGATGGTGTGCTGGAAGAAGGCGAAAGTCCGCCGGCCAATCTGACGGCGGCGGTGATCAGTCGCATCAAGATCATGGCCAAGCTCAATATCGCCGAACGCCGCCTGCCGCAGGACGGCCGCATCATGTTGCGGGTGCAGGGCAAGGAACTGGATTTGCGTGTTTCCACCGTGCCTACCGCGCACGGTGAATCCGTGGTGATGCGTCTGCTGGACCGCGAAACCGTGGTGTTCGACTTCAAGCGGCTGGGTTTCACCGATGCGTTCCTGCCGCAGTTCCAGAAGGTGCTGGAGCAGCCGCACGGTATTTTGCTGGTCACCGGTCCTACGGGCTCCGGAAAAACTACGACGCTCTACACCGCGTTGAGCAAGCTCAACACCAGCAACGTCAAGATCATCACCGTCGAAGATCCGGTGGAATACCAGATCGAAGGCATCAACCAGATCCAGGCCAAACCTCAGATCGGGTTGGATTTCGCCAATGCGCTGCGCAGCATCGTGCGCCAGGACCCCGACATCATCATGATCGGCGAAATGCGCGACCTGGAAACCGCGCGTATCGCGATCCAGTCGGCACTGACGGGTCACTTGGTGCTGTCCACGCTGCACACCAACAACGCAGCCGGCGGCATCACGCGCATGCTGGACATGGGCGTAGAGGATTATCTGTTGACCTCCACCGTCAACGGCATCCTGGCTCAGCGACTGGTTCGCAAATTGGAGCCCACCCACGCCGAACGCTATCCAGCCTCGCCGGAGGAAATCGAAAAATTCGGTTTGCGCCGGTTCCAGCCCGAGGGCGATATTTTCCTGTTCCGTCCGCGCGGTTCGGCCATCGCGCCCACGGGTTATCTGGGCCGCACCACCATCATCGAATTCCTGGTGATGAACGATGAACTGCGGCGCGCGGTGATGCGCCATGCCGGCATGGGCGAACTGGAACAACTCGCCCGCCAGTCCGGCATGCGCACCATGTACGAAGACGGCATCATCAAGGCTCTGGATGGTCAGACCACGATCGAGGAAGTGCTGCGGGTGACTGAGGACGCTTAATGGTCAGAGGTCAGAGGTGAGCGGTGAGCGGTGAGCGGGAAGAGCATTTCGCTTTTGCTCCCTTGACCAGCCATTCGGCTGTTAAAAAGCGTAAAAAGGGGGCTACGGGGGATTTGCTTTTGCTTTTGCTTTGAAGAGCAAAAGCAAATCCCCCTCAAATGCTTTTCAACCGCCGAATGGCGGGTCATCCCCCTCTACAAGGGGGAGGTAAAGCCACAGCGTTTCCCGTTTCCCGTTTCCCGTTTCCCGTTTCCCGCTTTTTTCGCTGCACTGCATCTTTCCCACGGACGCGCTCTGGGAAATACTCGCCATGAAATCGCTTTCAGAGGCGGGTCATGAGTGGGAACCGATGCAGGAATTGGGTGTGCGCAGTCGGACTATTGGCTATGAGCGGGCTTAGCACCACCACTCTGGCCAAACCCACACCAAAGCCGGAACCCGACAGCCGTACTTACGCCAACCCGGTCGATATCGACTACCGCTACAACTTCGAACAACTCAACGTCGGCATTTCCTATCGGACCGGCGCCGATCCGGTCATCGTCCGCCACGGCGACGCCTATTACCTGTTCCAGACACTGGCGGACGGGTATTGGCGTTCGACCAATCTCATCGACTGGACTTTCATTGCGCCTAACCGCTGGCCCTTCGAGAGCATGGTGGCGCCAACGGCAATCTCCGATGGCGATCGCCTGCTGCTGATGCAATCCATGTTCACGCCCGGCGCGGTGTTGGTGACGCGCGATCCCGAGCACGGCCAATTCGATTTCCTGACCCGAAAGCTACCGAAGCTGCCCAATTCGGTATCGCCGGGTCGGGACCGCGATCTGCTGCCTTGGCACATGGGCGAACCGCAGCCCGTGGCGATCCCGCCGGGCCCTTGGGATCCTGCGTTCTTCAAGGACGATGATGGGCGCTGGTATTTGTACTGGGGATCGTCCGACACCTTTCCACTCTATGGAATCGAGCTGGATATGCGCGAGGGCATGCGCTATATCGGAGAACCACGTGCACTGGTCGCGCTCGAACCTCAACGGCATGGCTGGGAACGTTTTGGCCAGGACCATCGCGGCGCCACGCTCGCCGACGGTAAACCAGCGGGTAACTACATCGAAGGTGCCTGGATGAACAAGGTGGGTGGCCGCTATTACCTGCAATACGGCGCGCCCGGCACTGAATACAACGCCTATGCGACCGGCGTCTACGTGGGCGACGATCCGTTGGGACCGTTTGAATACGCGCCGTACAATCCGGTCGGCTATAAACCCGGTGGTTTCGTCCAAGGTGCCGGCCATGGCTCCACGTTCCAGGATGCGCATGGCAACTGGTGGAACACCGGTACGCCGTGGCTCGGCTACAACTGGAACTTCGAGCGCCGCATCGCAATGTTCCCCGCGGCCTTTAGCGAGGACGGCCAGATGTCGGTGTCCACGCGTTTCGGCGATTTCCCGCACTACATCCCGGAAGGACCGAACGAAGATCCCGAACGATTGTTTACTGGCTGGATGTTGTTGTCGTACCGAAAGCCGGCGACCGCATCATCGACGCTGGAAAAATCCGGCGCGGAAAGCTTTGCTGCGGAGAATGTCACCGACGAGAATCCGCGTACTTTCTGGGTCGCTGGGGGTAATGAGGCGGGTCAAACGTTGACGCTCGATCTGGGTTCGGCCAAAACGCTGTGCGCCGTGCAGGTGAACTTCGCCGATTACCAGTCCGGGCGCTACGGCGATGCCGACGACGTCTATACCGAATTCGCGTTGCAATATTCGCGGGATGGAAAACAATGGCAGCCGTTGGCGGACACAGGCAAACAGCGGCGCGACCGGCCGAATGCCTATTTCCAGTTGCCATCGCCGGTACGTGCCCGCTATGTGCGTTACGTGCATGGACACGTGGGTGCCGCACATCTGGCGATCAGCGACGTGCGCGTGTTCGGCAACGCGGATGGAAAAGCGCCGGCCGCGCCGGCCGCCATCACGGCCGTGCGGGATGCCGATCCGCGGGCAGTGGCCGTGCGTTGGCGCGAGGTGTCCGGTGCGGTCGGTTACAACGTGCGATGGGGTGTCGCGCCGGACCGGTTGTATTCGACTTATCAGATCTTCGCCGACCAGGGCACACACTTGGAACTGCGTGCGCTGAATGTCGGCGTGAGCTATTTCGTGGCGGTCGAAGCTTTCGACGAGAACGGAGTATCCCGTTTGAGCAAGGTAGTCGCCGTTCCTTGAGGAAGGGTGCGATGGCATTCTCCGAGCAAACGTTGAGACGAGAATCGGCTCTACAGAAGAATGGATGAATTCCTTGTGGGAGCGACGTCAGTCGCGACCGGAAACATCAACGTCGCGACTGACGTCGCTCCCACAAGGATGCTCTGCCGACGTGATGGGTTGACAGTCAACATGGGATCTCGGGCAGCAGTAAGGCCAGGCGCTTGCCTGGCCCTGCCGTCGTACCCGCCGTTACAGATCGATACCAAAACCCACACCTGCCGACTTCTCGTCGCCACTGAACGCTCCGCCGATGCTGAACGACGCACGCTCGCCGATGGGTTTGGCATAGCCAACCGACAGCGCGTTCTCACCGTTCTGCCAGCCTGCGCCCACTGCCACGCGTCCGCGCGGACTGCGGCTGCCGGCGGCGTTGATCGCCATGTTCAGCATGGCCGAGCTCATGGCGCCCATCTTGTCCAATCGCTGATCCTGCTGCGAGAAGCGGCGGTCGACGTCGTTGCGGAACGCATTGAAGTCGTCTTCCAGCGCCAGCACCTTGAAATCGGTGTAGGCGTTGGCGCTGGTCAGCGTCTGTGTGGCGGCGTTGTCGGCGTAAGCCTGCGCGTTGCTGAGCGTGGCAGCATCCCCGGCGTCGGCATAACCGGACGCGGCGGCGGGGACATCGCCCTCCGCGTTCGCGGCCGCCTGCTGGGTGGTGTGAGCCGGATCGGAGGAAGCGCCCGCCGTTGCGGAACTTGCATTGCTGGTGTTTTGGCCGCTCTGCGAAGCGTTGCTGTTTGCCGCCACCCGGGCCTGACTGCTTTGTGCAGGTGGCGATGCCGCGGCACCGCTTGCGGTATCAAACTTGCCGAACAATTCGGTCAGTTTGGCATCGACAGCGGTGAACGCCGCACCGACGTTGTTGTAGGCATTGCCTTGAATCGAATAACTCGGTGCGATGAAGACGCCACCGGAGAAGCCCGCGCCTCCGCCCAGCGCGCTCGCCACGAAGCTGACCTGCGACAGATTCACCGCATCCGTCGCTTCGGTGGCCGCCGCCACGTTGACGATCTGCCGCTCACTGCCGGTGTCGCCTACCGAGACGCTGTCGGCGCGGTCGCTCCACGAATTGGCGCCGATTGCCACGCTGTTGTTGGCTTCCGCTACCGCGTTGGCACCCAGCGCCACGCTGTCGTCGCCATCGGCGTAGCTGTTGTGGCCCAGTGCGGTGCTGTACTCGCCGGTGGCCCACGCGCCATTGCCGAACGCCGATCCACCGGTGCCAGTGGCGCGGGTGTTGATGAGCCCAAAGAAAGTCGTGCCGCCTACGGCAGTGCTTTCCTCGCCTACCGCGGCAGCGCCTTCACCGACCGCCGTCGCGCCGCTTCCGGTGGCGCTGGCGCCATAGCCAAGGGCTGAAGAAAAGTCGCCGCTTGCACTGCTGTAGCCGCCCACGGTGGTGGAAGCCAGCCCGGAGGCATCGCTGCGGAAACCCACCGCAGTGGCCTGCGTGTCCGATGCGCTGGCCTCGGTACCCAGCGCGGTGGAATACGCACCGGAGGCGTTGGCGCCGGCACCCGTCGCGGTCGCACCGATCTCGCTGGCTAGCGCACCGGCACCGAGAGCGGTCGCGTCTTCTCCGCTGGCTTCCGTGCTGGCGTAGACCGGGTTGCCGTCTTCATCAACCACCGGATTGCCCTCGTTGTCGAATAGCTGGCGTTGTCCGCCTATCGCCGTGGCACCCGCTCCGGTGGCTTGTGCCGCCGAACCATTGGCGACGCTGTTATCGCCGCTGGCAACGGAATTGAAGCCGTTCGCGGTGCTGTATTCGCCCAATGCGAAAGCACCCGACCCCGTAGCGGTCGCGCCCGTGCCTTCGGCGAGACTCGCCGAACCGGATGCAGTCGCGTAATCGCCCGAAGCGACCGCGTCATCCGTGCCGTCGTCGGCGCCACTGGCTTTGAAGTAACGCGCATCGGCGGTGGCATCCTGCAATTGATCCAGATTCACCGCATCGGTGCCTTCGGTGCCGGCGGCCACGTTGGCGATCTGACGCTCACCTCCGGCAATGCCGACCGACACCGTGTTCTCACGATCGGCTATCGAATCGCCGCCGATAGCGACGCTGTTGTCGGCCATCGCCGAGGCAAGGTTGCCGAGCGCGATGGAATTGAAGCCGGGCGAGTACGCACCGCCGCCGACGGCAACCGAATAGTCGCCAGAGGCTTCAGTCGGCAGCAGGCCGAAGAACGCACCGCCTACCGCGACGCTGTTGTTGCCGCTGGCGATCGAATTGGAGCCCAACGCAGTGGTATCGAAGTTGCTGGCTACTGCGCCAAAACCCAACGCTGTCGCGCTATCCGAAGTGGCCTCGGCGCCATATCCAAAGGCTGACGCACCAAAACCTGATGCGCTGCTATAGCCGCCGACGCTGGTACCGGCAATGCCCGCGGCATCGCTGCGGAAACCCACTGCGGTGGCCTGCGTGTCCGATGCGCTGGCCTCGGTACCCAGCGCGGTGGAATACGCACCAGCGGCGTTGGCGCCGGCACCCGTCGCGGTCGCACCGATCTCGCTGGCTACCGCACCGGCACCGAGAGCGGTCGCGTCTTCTCCGCTGGCTTCCGTGCTGGCGTAGACCGGGTTGCCGTCCTCGTCAAGAATCGGATTGCCTTCATCATCGAACAGCTGGCGTTGTCCGCCGATAGCGGTCGATCCTGCGCCCGTGGCCTGCGCCATCGAACCATTGGCGACGCTGTTGTCGCCGCTGGCAACGGAATTGAAACCCGTCGCAGTGCTGTACTCGCCCAATGCGAAAGCACCCGACCCCGTAGCGGTCGCGCCCGTGCCTTCGGCCAGGCTCGCCGAACCGGATGCAGTCGCATAATCGCCCGAAGCGACCGCGTCATCCGTGCCGTCGTCGGCACCGTTGGCTTTGAAATAACGCGCATCGGCGGTTGCATCCTGCAATTGATCCAGGTTCACCGCATCGGTGCCTTCCGTGCCGGCGGCGACGTTGACGATTTGGCGCTCATCTCCGGCGCTGCCGACGGAAACCGTGTCGTCGCGGTCGGCTACCGAATTGGCGCCCAATGCCACGCTGTTGTCGCTGAAAGCGCTGCTGTAATAACCCACCGCGGTGCTGTTGTCGCCGCTGGCCCAGGTTTCCGCTCCCAGCGCCGTCGCGTTGTCGCCCGGTGCGTAGGAGAAAAAGCCGAGCGCCGTGCTTTCGAGTCCCGACGCCTCCGCCAGGCTGCCGGCCGCCGTGCTGTAGTCGCCGGCCGCAATGGCACCCGCACCAAACGCCGCTGAACTCAATCCGCTGGCCCGGGTGTAGACCAGGATGCCAAGGCCGGGAATAAGATCGGCCGGTCCGCCGACCGCCACGCTGTAGTCGCCAGTCGCGCCGCTGGCATGGCCGAAGCTCGAAGCGTACTCGCCCGTGGCGACGCTGCCGTAGCCGAAAGCTGAACTCGATGCGCCGCTGGCTTCGCTGAGCACGCCGAAAGCGGAACTTCCAAGGGCGGATGCCAAGCTGCCTGAGCCGACTGCCGTCGCTCCGAGGCCCGAGGCCACCGTGTTGACGGTGATCGGGTTGCCGTCAGCGTCGAAGGCATCCACTTGTCCGCCGATGGCGATACTGGAAGTACCACTGGCTTCCGCCGCCGAACCATTGGCGACGCTGTTGTCGCCGCTGGCAACGGAATTGAAACCGGTCGCGGTGCTGTATTCGCCCAATGCGAAAGCGCCAGAACCCGTAGCGGTTGCGCCCGTGCCCTCCGCCAGACTCGCCGAACCCGATGCAGTCGCGTAGTCGCCCGAAGCGACCGCATCATCGCTGCCGTCGTCGGCGCCACTGGCTTTGAAGTAACGCGCATCGGCGGTGGCATCCTGCAATTGATCCAGATTCACCGCATCGGTGCTTTCGGTGCCGGCGGCCACGTTGGCGATCTGGCGCTCGTTGCCTTCGCCGCCGACCGAAACGGTGTCTTCCCGATCGGCCACCGAATCCCCGCCGATGGCGACGCTGTTGTCGGCGATTGCCGAAGCGAGATTGCCGAGTGCGACCGCGTTGAACGCAGGCGTATACGCGCCGCCACCGACCGCGACGGAGAAGTTGCCGGAAGCTTCGGTCGGCAACAGGCCGAACAACGCACCACCTACCGCGACGCTGTTGTTGCCGCTGGCGATCGAATTGGAGCCTAGCGCGGTGGTATCGAAGTTGCTGGCTACTGCGCCAAAACCCAACGCTGTCGCGCTATCCGAAGTGGCCTCGGCGCCATATCCAAAGGCTGACGCACCAAAACCTGATGCGCTGCTATAGCCGCCGACGCTGGTACCGGCAATGCCCGCGGCATCGCTGCGAAAACCCACTGCGGTGGCCTGCGTATCCGACGCGCTGGCCTCGGTCCCCAGCGCAGTGGAATACGCGCCGGAGGCATTGGCGCCAGCACCGGTCGCGGTCGCACCGATCTCGCTGGCTACCGCACCGGCACCGAGAGCGGTCGCGTCTTCTCCGCTGGCTTCCGTGCTGGCGTAGACCGGGTTGCCGTCCTCGTCAAGAATCGGATTGCCTTCATCATCGAACAGCTGGCGCTGTCCGCCTATCGCCGTAGCACTAGCTCCGGTGGCTTGCGCCATCGAACCATTGGCGACGCTGTTGTCGCCGCTGGCGACCGAATTGAAACCTGTGGCGTTGCTGTACTCGCCCAATGCGAAAGCACCCGAACCCGTAGCGGTCGCGCCCGTGCCTTCGGCGAGACTCGCCGAACCGGATGCAGTCGCGTAATCGCCCGAAGCGACCGCGTCATCCGTGCCGTCGTCGGCACCGTTGGCTTTGAAATAACGCGCATCGGCCGTGGCATCCTGCAATTGATCCAGGTTCACTGCATCGGTGCCTTCCGTGCCGGCGGCGACGTTTGCGATCTGGCGTTCGTTGCCTTCGCTGCCTATCGATACCGTGTTTTCCCGATCGGCCACCGAATCGCCGCCGATGGCTACGCTGTTGTCGGCGATTGCCGAAGCGAGATTGCCGAAGGCGCTGGCATTGACGCCCGCCGCCCACGCACCGCCGCCGACTGCTGTGGAAAAATCGCCTGATGCTTCGGTCGGCAACAAGCCGAGCAACGTCCCACCGACCGCTACGCTGTTGTAACCACTTGAGATCGCGCCTGATCCCAGCGCGGTGCTATCGCCGCCGCTCGCCTCGGCGCCATAGCCGAAGGCCGCGTCGAAGTCGCCGAACGCCTGGCTGTAGCCGCCAAATGCTGATGACGCCACACCGGATGCCGCGCTGTTATGGCCGGCGGAAATCGACTGGAGCCCGGAAGCCGAAGATCCATTGCCGAACGCCGAGGAGAACGCGCCGGTCGCGGCGCTGCCGTTGCCGATAGCGGTCGCCGAAGCGCCGGACGCTTCGCTGCGATAACCCACAGCAGTGGATGCATCGCCCGACGCAATCGATTCGGTACCCACGGCAGTGCTGTTGCCGCCGTCGGCTTCGCTGTAACTACCGACGGCAATAGCGCCTTGGCGGCTGGCTTGGCTTTGATAGCCCAACGCGGTGGCGTTCGTGCCGGTGGCTTCGGCGTAACCGCCGACAGCGGTGGCGCCGGTCTTGTTGGCAACGCTCTTGTAGCCGACCGCGACGGCATTGCGTCCGGAAGCGTCCACGCCATCTCCGCAGGAAACCGCGTTTTCGCCCGGTTTGCCGTCGACGATCGGACGGTCCTTGGCATCTACACAGTAAGCCGCATTTGCACCGTTCTTCTTTTGCTGCTGCGGATGGTCCTTGTCGTACGCTTCCACCGATGCGGTCGAGAATGCGCCGCAGACTGCCAGCGTCAATGCGGCGATGCCGACGCGCTGGCCAGTGCGCCGGGTGGTGCCGGTGCTGCCGTGCGAGCGCTTCGCGAATTCGGATGCGACAACCAGCATGCCGAGAGACCGATTCCAAACCTTGCTGTAGATCCTGTTCATGATTTACGTCCTTCGCGTTGGGTGTTCGGGGGAATGCGACGACGCCCAGCTCCTTGCGGAGTCGGGACGGTTTCGTAACGGATTTCAGGAAGTGGTGCGGCGATCCGCGCGGCAGTGAATCGCACGCAACAGGTGAGGGCACGCGAAGTCTTCCGGCCCGGGGAAGGCTGGAGACGACGCAAACGGGGAGACAAGGGGAAAGATAAAACGGGAACGGGAATTCCGCCCTTCCATCGAAGCGCAGCCGAATGGATACGCGAGGTATCGCAAGCGAACCAGTGAAGAAAAAGTGGCACTACCGACCGCGTCCCGCATCCGTTTCCCCTTCCCCAAGGTGATGCCAACAACTCCGTGTCACTCAACACTACATGCGCGCAGTAGCATTTGCGAGCGGATTTGCTACGTTAGGCGTGTCGGTACTTCGCAGCTGTTTTTAAGGGGTTAACAGCGTGTCAACGTAATGTGTAAGTCGCGTGAAGATCCGGCGTTGTAGGTGAACAGAGATACCTGATCATGTTGCATGAAGTGGGGCGTGCAAGTGTTTGAACCATGACGTTTTGGTGCGCAGACACGTGCGCTTTTTTTCTTTTCCTGTCAGACACGGAGTATGTCAAGTGAATCCTCAGAAGCTCAGTAACCGCAAGCATGTGCATGTTGTGTTCTCCGCCATAGCCGTCGGCTTGGCCATCGCCGGAGCCAGCGCGGTTGCGCTGGGTGGCGAGGCCAGCACCGCGGGCTTGCAGAATGGGGGAAGCTACGACCGCTTCATCGTGAAATACCGTGACGGCAGCGAGGCAAGCGCCAGTGCCGCCACGTTGCAACGTTCCTTGGCTTCGGCGGTTTCCGGTGCCGGCTTGGGCGCAACGGCCAAGGGGCGCTCCGCCGTCGCCGCCACCAAGCTCCGCCGATTGGCGATCGGTGCCGAGGTCATTCGCACCTCGCGCAAGCTCGATCGCGTGGAAGCAGAGAGTCTGCTTCGGCAGCTCGCCGCAGATCCGAATGTGGCCTATGCGGAGGTCGACGCGCGTCGCACGCGCAACCTGGTGCCAAACGATACCTACTACGCTCAGTATCAATGGCATTTCCAGGATCCGGTCGGCGGCATCAACCTGCCCGCAGCCTGGGATAAAGCGACGGGCGCCGGAGTGGTAGTGGCCGTGATCGATACCGGCATCACGCCGCATACCGACCTGGACGCCAACATACTGCGGGGCTACGACTTCATCAGCGACACGTTCGTTTCGCGCGACGGCGATCTTCGCGATGCCAACCCGCTGGACGAGGGCGACTGGAATCCGGTAGCCGACGAGTGTTATCCAGGATCCCCGGTCCAGGACAGCAGCTGGCACGGCACGCATGTGAGCGGTACTGTCGCCGAGGTCACCAACAACGCCAAAGGCATGGCCGGCGCCGCCTTCAATGCCAAGGTCGTGCCGGTACGCGCATTGGGTCGCTGCGGCGGCTACACCTCTGACATTTCCGATGCGGTGATCTGGGCTTCGGGTGGCACCGTGGCAGGCATACCCGCCAACGCCAATCCCGCGGAAGTCATCAACCTCAGCCTGGGAGGCAGCGGCGCTTGTAGCCAGACCGAGCAGGCTGCGTTCGATATCGCGCTGGCCAATGGTTCCACCGTGGTGGTGGCCGCTGGCAACGACGCCGACGATGCAGGCGACTATTCGCCTGCCAGCTGCGACGGTGTGATTGCGGTGGCGGCGACACGCATCACTGGCGGCATTACCTCCTATTCCAACTACGGATCCGTCGTGGACATTTCCGCGCCGGGAGGCGGTGGCAGCGTGGATGGGAATCCCGGTGGCTATGTCTGGTCCGCCGGCAACGCGGGCACCACGGTTCCCACCACCGAGACGTATTTCGGCATGGGCGGAACGTCGATGGCTTCGCCGCACGTGGCAGCCGTTGTTGCATTGATGCAGAGCGTTGCCGAAACGCCGCTGACGCCCGCGCAAGTGTTGTCGACACTGAAGGCGACCGCGCGTCCATTCCCGGTGGCGCCGCCGGCGAACCGGCCGATCGGCGCAGGCATCGTCAATGCATCGGCGGCCGTCGATGCGGTGCTGGGTGGTGAACCACCCACGGCAACCCCATTGACCAACAATGTCGCAGTGGGCGGCAACACGGGTGCGAAGAACGCGGAGATCAAGTACGCGCTGGTGGTTCCCGCGGGTGCCACGCAACTGTCGTTCATCAGTTTCGGCGGCAAGGGCAACGCCGATCTTTACGTGAAGTTCGGAAGCGAGGCCAGTAGCGGGAGTTACGATTTCCGCTCAGCTCGGCCGGGCAACAACGAAATGGTGAATATCGCCAATCCCCAGGCCGGCACCTACTACGTAACACTGGTAGGGAAGACAAAGTTCAGCAACGTCAGCATCAGGGGCAGCTTCACCGCCCCGTAAGCACTCTCGATGAGATTGGCCCCGCCTCCGTACTCCGGGGGCGGGGATTGTGCAGGAAGCACGACGCCCATGGCGCAGGCACTTGGTTCTGCGGTAGTTTGGCGTCCCTTGTCCGCGAGAGTCCGCATGCCGCTGTACCGCTACAAGGCCCTGAATCCGCGCGGTGAAGTCATGGATGGCCAGATGGAGGCCGCCAGCGACACCGAGGTCGTGTCGCGACTGCAGGAGCAAGGCCATTTGCCGGTCGAAACCAAATTGGCGGCCGAAGCCGGCGGCGTCGGAAACTGGCGCAGGCTGTTCCAGCCCAATGCTTTCAGCGGCGACCGGCTGGTGCAGTTCACTCAGCAGTTGGCGACGCTGCTCGGTGCCGGGCAACCGCTGGACCGTTCGCTGTCCATCCTGCTCGATCTGCCGGAGGACCCGAAAGCCAAAGGCGTGCTGACCGATATCCGCGATGCGGTGCGCGGCGGTGCGCCGTTGTCGGCGGCGCTGGATCGCCAGCACGGCATCTTTTCCCGGCTTTACATCAACATGGTGCGCGCGGGCGAGGCTGGCGGCAGCCTGCATGACACGTTGCAACGGTTGGCCGATTACCTGGAGCGCAGCCGTGCCTTGAAGGGACGGGTGATCAACGCGTTGATCTACCCCGCCATCCTGGTAGTCGTGGTCGGCTTCGCGCTGCTGTTCCTGATGGGTTACGTGGTGCCGCAGTTCGCGCTGATGTACGAGAGTCTGGATGTGGAGCTGCCGTGGTTTACCCGCGGCGTGCTGGCGCTGGGCTTGTTCGTGCGCGACTGGTGGTTCCTGTTGGTGGGAGTGCCGGCGCTGGCGGGGTGGTGGTTCGACCGCAAGCGGCGTGACCAGGCGTTCCGCGACCGTTTCGATAAACGGCTGCTGGAATTCAACTTCATCGGTTCATTGATCGCCAAGCTGGAAACCGCACGACTCGCGCGCACCCTGGGCACGCTGTTGAAGAACGGGGTGCCGCTACTGAGCGCGCTGGGCATTTCCCGGAATGTGCTGGGCAATCGGGCGTTGTCCGCCGATGTGGAAGCCGCCGCCGAAGATGTCAAGAACGGTCACGGTTTGTCGTCGTCGCTGGCGAAGGGAAAGCGGTTTCCGCGTTTGGCGTTGCAGATGATCCAGGTGGGCGAGGAATCCGGCGCGCTGGACAGCATGCTGCTGAAAACCGCCGATACGTTCGAACGCGAAACCGCCCAGGCGATGGATCGCATGCTGGCCGCCCTGGTGCCGCTGATTACCTTGGTCTTGGCGACCGTCGTGGGGTTGGTCATCATTGCGGTGCTGGTGCCCTTGTACGATCTGACCAACGCCATCGGTTGAGGCCGTGGACGCGGCGGACGGGTATCTTGGTCACGGCGGCAGAACAAATTGTTCAGTAGCTCACGCTCACACTATCGAGATTCAACAAGGACCCCCGCGATGCGCCTTTCCCGCTCTTTGACCCGTTCGCCGTCCCCCGCTGCCCAAAGTGGCATGAGCCTGCTGGAGATCATCATCGTGATCGTCCTGATCGGCGCGGTGCTCACGCTGGTGGGCAGCCGGGTGCTGGGCGGCGCGGATCGCGGCAAGGCCAATCTGGCCAAATCGCAAATCCAGACACTGTCCGGCAAGGTGGAAAATTATCAGTTGGACACGGGTCGACTTCCCAGTCAGCTGGACGACCTGGTGACCCAGCCCGGTGGCGCGGCCGGTTGGTTGGGTCCGTACGCAAAATCGTCCGAGCTGAAGGACCCCTGGGGCAACGATATTCAGTATCGCGTGCCTGGCGAGTCGCAGTCGTATGATCTGCTTAGCCTGGGCAGGGATGGCAAGCCTGGCGGCGACAGCGTTGATGCCGACATCAAGAACGAGTGACAGTGCAGGCGAGCGAACGGGTATTGGCCGTGCGCGCCGGATCGATTCCATGGAATGGTATCGGGAACAGCAGATAAAGGCATGCGTTTGGCAGAAGCGCCACAGTTGAATTCCGGATTGGGCGGGTGCGCTTTGAGTGCATTGGCTTGGAATGTGCGCGCCCGCAATAAGCATGCTTTCGCCAGGCAAGCCCCTTCGCTGAGGCGCGTACGTGGCGTCTCGTTGCTTGAGATGCTGCTGGTGGTGGCTTTGATCGCCATTGCCAGCACTTTGGCGGCGATGGTGCTGACCGGTGGATTGAACGGCATGCGACTGCGAACCGAGGCGAAGGAAATCGCGGCGGAGCTCCGCTACACGCGTGCGCAAGCGCTCGCCACCGGACGGCCGCAACGTTTCACCATTGACCCGCAGGCGCGCCGCTGGCAGGCGCCCAACGATCATCGCGGCACGATTTCAGAATCGCTGGACATCCAGTTCACCGGCGCCCGGCAGGCACAGGCGCGAGCGGGCGAAGGCGGCATTCTTTTTTTCCATGATGGCGGCTCTACGGGTGGCCGCGTGCGCCTGAGTGCAAAGAGCGCGTCGTGGGTGGTGGACGTGGGTTGGTTGACCGGCGAAGTGCGGGTGATGCGCGATTCTGTCGGAGCCGCGCCATGAGCTCCGCGACGAATGGCCTGACGAGCAGCTTTTCTCGCCAGCAACGTGCTCGTCCACGGCCCGCCCGCCAGCAGCGGGGCTTCACTTTGATCGAAGTCATCGTGGCATTCGCGCTGTTGGCCTTGGCGCTGACGCTGCTGCTGGGTACGTTGTCCGGTGCTGCCCGGCAGATACGCGCGGCGGATGATGCCAGCCGTGCCAGTTTGCACGCGCAATCGCTGTTTTCGCAGCTGGGTGTCGTCGAAGTCTTGCAGCCGGGTCATAGCGAAGGCGAGTTCGAAGAAGGCCGGTATCGCTGGTCCTTGGATATCGCGCCGTACACCGATCCCCTGGTGCCCGGCGCGGTGATCGATCCGTCTGGGTCGCGGCTGCTGGAATTGCAATTGGTCGTACGTTGGGGCGAGGCCGCCGGCCAGGCGCAGCGGTGGCAGACCTTGCGGCTGGCGCCGCACGATCCCAACCAATCGGCATTGCCATGAGTCGGCACGCGCGTGGTTTCACCCTGATCGAAGTCCTGCTGGCCACGGTGTTGTTGGCAGCGGGACTGGCGCTGGCGTTCGCCACACTCCGTGCTTCCACGACGATGGTCGGCCGTGGCGAAGCCATCGCGCAGCGCAATGAACGCATGCGCGCGGTCGAAGGTTTCCTGCGCCAGCGGCTGGCGTCGGCGCAACCGATCGTGTTCGCCACCGATCCGGCTAACTTGCGGCAATCGCGTTTTGCCGGTGGACCACAACGCATGCGCTTCGTCGCCGATCTTCCCGATTATCTCGGCCGTGGCGGTCCCTATCTGCACGATCTCTCCGTCGATGCCGATGGTCGGTTGTCGATCGCATTCTCCATAGTGCAACCCGGCAACACGCGCACCTTGGATGAAGTAGCGGGCGCGGATCCGGAGCGATTGGCCGATCGCATGAAGGCGGTGCGTTTCCGGTACCGGGGACTGGACCAGGAAAATCGGCTCGGCGAGTGGCAGGACAGTTGGAACAATGTCGAAGTACTGCCATTGCAGGTGGCGGTGGAATTGCAGTCCGACGACGGCAGGCATTGGCCGCCCATGATCGTCACTCTCGCCCGCAGTGAAGGCGGGGCGGGCTTCGAACCTCCCCCGGAAGCGCTATGAAAGGCGCGACGCGGGCTGCATGCCGAGCGCAGCAGGATGGTCAACAGGTTCTGAGAAAACCGCAGCATGGCGCGGCTCTGTTGCTGGTGCTTTGGCTGGTGGCGTTGCTGACCGCATTGATCGGCGCTTTCGCGCTGACGGCGCGAGTGGAAGCCATGCAGGGCCGCGTTGTCAGCCGCGGCGCGGTGGCGCAGGAAGTAGCGCGCGCCGGCGTCGAATACGCGCTGGTGCGGCTGGCGGACAGCCGCCCCGAAACGCGCTGGCTACCTGACGGTCGTTCTTATCGCTGGCCGTATGCAGGCAGCACATTGGAGATAAACATTGTCGACGAGACCGGCAAGGTCGATCTCAATCAGGCTGAACACCCCTTGCTCTCCCAGTTGATGCAGGCAGTGGGAGTACCGCGCGAACAAGCCGAACAGCTGGCGGCGGCGATCGTCGACTGGCGTGACCCGGATCCGTTGACTCAGCCAACGGGCGGTGCGGAAGACCCCGACTATGCGTCGGCGGGCCTGGAATACGGTGCCAAGGATGCGGCATTCGAAACGGTGGCTGAAGTGGAGCAGGTGCTGGGAATGACGCCGGAAATCTATGCGCTGGTGGCGCCTTACCTCACTCTCTATTCGGGCCGCGTAATGCCCGATACGACCTATGCGCCCGCCGCGGTATTGACCGCGATGGGCCAGGATCCTGTCCAATGGCTGCAGCAGCGGCAGACGGCGGGCGTCGCCGGGCAGAACCAACTCGTAGGCTCCGGCAGCGGCACGTATAGTATCGAGAGCCGCGCAACGCTGGCGGAAGGACGAGAAGCAGTATTACGGACAGTGGTGCGGGCAGGCGGCAATCCCATGTTGGGGTCTGCCTACACGGTACTGCGTTGGGAGGAGGGGGCGACACCACAATGAGTAGTCTGCGCGATAGCATCGATTGGTTCCGTTCCCACGTGGGGCCGGGGCCGCGCAGTTTTCTGGCGTGGTGGTCGGATGCGTTGGCGTCCTGGTTGCCGCTGCGCTGGCGGGTGCTGCTGGGGCTTACGCAGGACCGCTTGCTGATCCAGCGATTGGATAACGAACTCCAGCTGCGTTGGGAGGAAGCTCATCAAATGCGCGACATCGCGCAGGTTCCTGCACCTGTGACCAGCGAAGAGCTGCAGGCCTTGTTGAGCCGCCGCTTGGCGGAACTGCCGCGCTGGTTGCTGTTGCCCGTGGATAGCGTGTTGCATCGACGGTTGCTGCTGCCCGCGGCGGCAGCCGAACGCCTGCGTGATGTGGTGCGATTCGAGTTGGATCGGCAGACCCCGTTCACGGCCGACCAAGTGTGCTTCGACGCGCGCATTCTTGAGCGCCGCGAAGATGGGCAGCTGGAAACCGAACTCGTGGTCGTACCGCGCGCTCGTTTCGACGTGGCGCTGCAGGCCCTGGAGCCGCTCTCCGCCGACCTGGTGGGCGTTGATGTCGCCGGCTCCGACGGCCAGCCGATGGGTGTCAACCTGCTGCCGTCCGAGTTGCGTCGCGCGGGCCGTGCCGCGCATCGCGGTCTGCATTGGGGGCTGGCGTCTGCGGCTGTGTTAGCTCTTGCGTTCGCGGGCTGGCAAATGCTGGACAACCGCCGTGCGGCGGCAGATGCGTTCGAGGCGCAAATGGAAAGCCGTTCGGCGGAAGCGCGGCGCGTGTCGGCCAAGCGTCAGCAACTGGTCGAATTGACTCAGGGCGCTATCACCTTGGATCAGGCGCGCGCCAGTCGCCCCACCACGGTGGAAGTGCTGGAGGAGGTCACTCGCCGCCTGCCCGACAACACATATCTGGAGAAGCTTTCCATCGAAGGCCAACGTCTGTTGCTGATCGGTCTCAGTCCTGAAGCCTCAGGCCTGGTTGCTCGCCTGCAGGATTCTCCGCTCTGGCGAAACCCGGCGCTTAGCGGCGCCCTGCAACCGGATTCGCGCAGTCGCCTGGACCGGTTCACCATGACGGCCGAACTGATTGGCACCTCCGCGGCCGCAGCGCCAGCGCCTTCCGCAACGCCCGCACCGGCAGGAGACGCCAGTGGCGCGAGCAATCGCTAAGCGGGACCGTTGGTTGGCGCTGGGACTGCTGCTGGCGGTCCTGGCATTGGCCTATCTGGTGCTGGTGCATCCGTGGTGGACCTCGCCAATGCTGGAAACCAATGAACGCATCGCCGCACTGCGCGAACGCGACCTGCGCATGCGCACGCAGCTGCGACAAGCACCGCAGATCGAGCGCTTGCTGGGCGAAGCGATTGCGCAACAGGCGCAGCGCCCCGGATTCCTGCCCGAACCCACGGTGGAACTGGCGACCGCGGGCTTGGTGCAGCGGCTGGAAGCCGTAGTCAAAGAGGCCAGCCCAGGCAACCGCAGTTGCGCCATCAGCAATCAATCGCCCCTGTCGCTGCCCGGCCGAGATGCGCTTACGCGGGTGACCGTGCAGGTGCGGCTGCGTTGCGGCACGCCGGAACTGGCATCCGTGCTGCACCAACTGGAATCCGGCAGCCCGCGGTTGTTTATCGACAATTTCAACGTGCTCGCCCAACGCTACGCTTACATGGCGGCGGTGGAAGGCGGCGCGGGTGGGTTGGATATCAGTTTCGATCTTTATGGCTTTCTGAAGCCGTCAGGCGTCGCCGCGACCGGTGAGGGCGCAGGAGCATCCCCTTCAGGAACCGCTGCGCCGGCGCCGGGAGACGAACGTGCGCCCTGACGCTTTCGGTCCGCGGACGTGGTTGCTGGCGGTGGTCGCCGGTTGGGCGGTGCTGTTGGCGCTGTTGGCGCTCTTCGGCCTGGCTGGCCGCATTACGCCCATGGCGGACGATCCGGCGCTGGTGCAGGCGCTGCCCAAGCTGACGGCGCCTGCGCCGGAACGGCTGGGCCCCTTGAGCCAGTACGCGGACATTGCCGCCCGCCCGTTGTTCTCGGAAAACCGGCAGCCGCAACCGTTCTACATTGCGGGCAAGGAGGAGGCCTCCGCCGCTCCAGCGAGTTTCGACTGGGTGCTGAGCAGCGTGCTGATTACGCCGCAGGTGAAGCTGGCCATTCTGCAAACCCCGCAGGGAGGCGAGGGCGTCCGCGTGAAATTGGGCGAAGAGCTTACCGGGCAATCAGGATGGCGGCTGGCGGAACTGCAGCCGCGCAGCGCCGTGTTCGAAGGGCCAGGGGGCCGCCGTGCGTTGGAGTTGCGGGTATTCGACGGCAGCGGCGGCGTTCCACCTACGCAGGTGAGGGCTGCCACGCCGCCGGTAACGCCGCCGGGTGCCGCGCGGGTCACCGGAGGAGCCGCGGTGCCGACGCCCATGGCACCCAACGCGCCCGCAACGGCGCAGAATCAGCCACCCGATCCGCCGCCGGCGCCGCCCCAGAGCACCGAAGAACAGATGGAAGCCATCCGCAAACGCATCGAAGCGCGCCGTGCCCAGATGCGTCAGCAGCAGGCTCAGCCCACCCCACCGCCGCCGACAGCGCCGGACAAGACCCAGTAGAGAGCAGGCATGAACCTACGCGTGATTTTGATTTCCCTATGCGTCGGGCTGCTGGCGGCCTGCGCCACCACGCCCGCGCCCGACATACGGCGGGGCGGCACTCAACAGCCTGGCAGCGGAGAGGCCCAGCCCGGTACGGCGCAGACCTTGCCCATGGCCACTTCGGAAGAACCGCAAAGCGGGCCGCAGGCGGTGATACGCCGCGGTAGCGGGCAGATGATCAACCGCAGCGCCGCTGCCGCGCCGCTGCCTTCGCTGGCGAACGCCCGCACAGGCACGGCGACCTTCAATTTCGAAGGCGAATCGCTGCACGCCGTGGTCAAAGCCATCCTGGGCGACATGTTGGGACAGAACTACGTCATCGCACCGGGCGTGCAAGGCACCGTGACCTACACGACTTCCAAGCCGGTATCTCCGGCTGAGGCGCTGAGCGTGCTGGAGCAGGTGCTCAGCTGGAACAACGCGCGCATGGTGTACAGCGACGGCCGCTACAGCATCGTGCCCAACGAGCAGAACCTGAGCGGCTCGGTGGCTCCGCGCACCGGCGCTCCCGCCAACGCGCGCGGCTACGAAGTGCGAGTGGTGCCGCTGCGTTTCATTTCCGCTAGCGAGATGAAGAAGGTGCTGGAGCCGTACGCTCGCGCCAACGCCATCGTCAACATCGATCCCGCCCGCAATGTGATCACGCTGGCCGGCACCCGCTCGGAGTTGGAAAACTACCTGCGCACGGTGGAGATCTTCGACGTGGATTGGCTTGCCGGCATGTCAGTGGGCGTGTTCCCCTTGCAGAGCAGTCGCGCCACCAAGGTAGTCGCCGATCTGGAAAAGGTCTTTGGCGAGAACAGCAAGACGCCCAGCGCCGGCATGTTCCGCTTCATGCCGCTGGAAGGCGCCAACGCGGTGCTGGTGATCACGCCGCAAGCCGCCTATTTGGACGATATCCAGGAATGGATGGAACGCATCGATGGTTCCGGTGAAGGCGCGCGCCTGTTCTCCTACGAGCTGAAGTACATCAAAGCCAAGGAGCTGGCACAGCGATTGGCGGAAGTGTTCGGTGGCGGTAGTGGCGGTTCTGGCCGCGATACTGGCGGCCCCGGCAACGTGTCACTGATGCCGGGCACAGATCCGGTACAGATCAACGACGGCGGCATGGATGGCCGCAACAGCAGTGTCGACTTCGGTGGTTCGGGCGGCGGCTCAGGCGGCAGTGGTGGTGGCCTGGGTGGTGGCTCGCTGTCGCTGGGTCCGCGCGAAGGCGGCGGCAGCGGCAGCGTCACACTGGAGGTCGACGGCAATCGTGTCGGCGTATCGGCGGTGGAAGAAACCAATACGCTGCTGGTGCGCTCCACCGCGTCGGCCTGGAAGTCGATCCAGGACGTGGTGGAGAAACTCGATGTGATGCCAATGCAGGTGCACATTGAGGCGCAGATCGCCGAGGTCACGTTGTCTGGCGAGCTGAGTTACGGCGTGAACTGGTATTTCGAGCGCGCAGTGACCGATGCTGGACTGCCCGATGCGGTAAATCGCACGACCTGGAGCGGATTGGCTGGCAATGTCAGCGGCAGCCAGGTGGGCGGCGTGGCCCCCGGTTTCAGCTGGACCTTCCTGGGCCGCAATGCGGCAGCGATTATCTCGGCGCTGGATCAGGTCTCCGATGTGCGCCTGCTGCAGACACCCTCCATATTCGTGCGTAACAACGCCGAAGCCACGTTGAACGTCGGTAGCCGGATTCCGATCAATTCGGTCAACGTCAATCCTGGCAGCAACACCGATACCACCTACAGCCAGGTGCAGTATCTGGATACCGGCGTCATCTTGAAGGTGCGTCCACGCGTCACCAAGGACGGCATGGTATTCCTGGATATCGTGCAGGAAGTGAGTTCGCCTAGCGGGGATCGTGATGCGAACGGAAACCGATCCATCAATACACGGCGCATGAAGACCGAAGCCGCCGTGCAGGCGGGCGACACGGTGATGCTGGCAGGTCTGATCGATGATAGCGCCGTCAAGGGTTCGACCGGATTTCCCGGCTTGAGCCGGTTACCGATCATCGGTGCATTGTTTGGGCGGCAGAGTGTCAATAACCGGCGCAATGAAACGATCATCCTGCTGACCCCCACCATCGTCCGTAACCCGTTGGAAGCGCGCAATCTGACCGACGAATACGGCCAGCGCTTCCGCGCCCTGGAACCCTTGCGCGCGCCGAAGAAGTGAGCGAACGGCCGGCCTCCATACTGCCTGTCGTCCTGTTGCCAGTCGGTGTCGACGACGATGCATTGGATGCCTGCCTGGGCGCATTGGAAGCCGGAACGCCAGCAGGCACCCGCGTGTGGCTGGCCGACGATGCGCAAGCCGGTCCACGCGGATTGGCCATCATCGAGCGCTGGCTGAAACGCACCTGCTTGCAAGCCAATTACACACGCCGGCCGCGCATGGCCGGCGAAGTCGCGCATCTGGACGAGATGTTGGCCGCCTGCGCCGATGCCGACGTCGTGGTGTTGGCGCCGGATGCCCAACCATTGCCGGGTTGGTTGCAGCAACTCGGTGCTTGTCTGGCGCGTGATGCCGCTATCGCGACTGCCACCCCATGGTGCAACGCGGGCGAATCGGCAGCATGGCCTCGTTTGGGTGAGGTTTCCTCACCACCCATGGATTTCCTCCGCACCGCGCAAGCCTGCGCCGCAATGCCGCCATTGCACCCGGAGCTACCGGCGGCGGTCGCGCATGCGGTCGCGTTGCGCGGCAGTGCACGCCAGAAGGTCGGCGGCCTGGATGCGAGCAGCTACGGCTCCTGGTACGCCGCGCTGATCGACCTTTCGTTGCGTTTAGCCGGGCTGGGTTGGCGCAACGTGCTGTGCGAGACCGCATTCGTCGCGCGTGGTGGCGAGGGCCGGCCCGCAGATGGCGACATGGATGCGATCAACGCGCGTTGGCCGGCCTGGCACCCGCGCTTGGCGGGCTTCCTGATGAACGATCCGCTGCGCCAGCCGCGTGAACGGCTGGGCGCGTTGTATGCCGAAATAGGATCGCCGGAGCCGCAGCGTGAACTCTTCCACTGATCTGGGCGCGGTGGCGGTAGCCGCCATCGTGGTTACTCACGAAAGCGCCTCCACTATTGACGAATGCTTGATGCGACTGCGCGTGGCGCATGATGTCGCCGAGATTCGCGTTATCGACAACGCCTCCGAGGATGGCACGCTGGACATCGTGCAACGCCACGCGGTGTCCGATTCACGCGTACGCTTCGTCGCCAATCCTGACAACCCCGGCTTTGCGGTGGGCTGCAATCAGGGCGCGAAAGATACGCAATCACCGTGGCTTGCCTTCATCAATCCTGACTTGCTGGTCGAGCCCGATACCTTGTCGCGACTGCGCGCGCATGCTGAAAACTTTGGCGATGCGTTGCTGGGCGTCGACCTGGTCGACGAGGCAGGTGTCCGCGACGTGGCCGCGCGCCGCCGCGATCCTGATTTTGCAGCGATGCTGACGTCACCTGCCGCGGCGTCGCGCCTGGGTGTGCCTGTGGACGACAGTGTGCGCTTGCAGCCGGTTGATGCGGTGTCCGGCGCACTGATGCTGATGCCGCGCAGCTTGTTCGATCGGCTGCAAGGCTTGGATGAAGGCTACCGCCTGCATGCCGAAGACATGGATATCTGTCGCCGCGCGCGCCAAGTCGGTGCTGTCGTGGCGGTCGCCAATGACATCCGGGTGGTGCATATTCGCGGTGTTTCCAGTCGCGCCCGTCCGGTGTTTGTTGAATGGCACAAGCATCGTGGGTTATGGCGCTACTTCGGTAAGTTCGAGGCTGGGCAGCGTAGTTGGTTTACGCGTGCGGGGGTGTTTGGCGTTATTTGGGCGCATTTTTTGGCGGTTTGTGCTGCGCGGTTGCTTCGCCGCTGATCGACCGTGGCGTCATCCGCTATCCGTCATCCGTCATCCGTCATCCGTCATCCGTCATCCGTCATCCCGGCGTATGCCGGGACCCAGTGCCTTGGCTTATACCTTGACTAGATGTCTTGGTTTTAGTTGACGTAAGGTCGCCGGACGGTAGGTTCGCTGTTGAATAGGCTCATCGGGCTGGGTGGGAAGGTTAGGCGGCTGATGTGGAGATACAAAAAGAAAAAACGCCGGTGGTGTGACCGGCGTTTTTCTGTTTTTGTCTGTTGATTCAATAGTCAGCAGCAAAGCTAACAGCTAACAGCTAACAGCTAACAGCTAACAGCTAACAGCTAACAGCTAACAGCTAACAGCTAACAGCTAACAGCAACGGCGCTGGACCCCGGCCTGCGCCGGGGTGACGGGATGGCAAAGCCGTGCGCTTTGCGCACGGGCCATCACGTCACTTGAGTGCCTTGAACCTTAGGCGGTGGGGCTTGGCGCCTTCTTCGCCCAGCCGGCGCTTCTTGTCTTCTTCGTATTCGCGGTAGTTGCCCTGGAAGAACTCCACGTGCGAGTCGCCTTCGAACGCCAGGATGTGGGTGGCGATACGATCCAGGAACCAGCGGTCATGCGAAATCACGAAGGTGTTGCCCGGGAACTCAAGCAAGGCGTCTTCCAGCGCGCGCAGCGTTTCGATGTCCAGGTCGTTGGACGGTTCGTCCAGCAGCAGCACGTTGCCGCCCTGCAACAGCGTCTTGGCCATATGCAGGCGGCCGCGTTCACCACCCGACAGTGAGCCGACCATCTTCTGCTGGTCCTGGCCCTTGAAGTTGAAGCGGCCGATGTACGCACGCGACTGGATTTCCACACCGTTGATGTTAAGGATGTCCAGGCCGCCGGAAACTTCCTGGAAGACGTTGTGGTTGCCTTCCAGCTTTTCGCGGCTCTGGTCCACGTAGGCCAGCTTGACGGTCGGGCCCATGGCGATCTGGCCCGAATCGGGCTTTTCCTGCCCGGTGATCATCTTGAACAGCGTCGATTTGCCCGCGCCGTTGGGGCCGATGATGCCGACGATGGCGCCAGGCGGCACGATGAAGCTCAAGTTGTCGATCAGCAAGCGGTCGCCGAACTTCTTGGAGACGTTCTTGAACTCGATGACGCTGTTGCCCAGGCGCTCGCCAGGGGGAATGAAGATTTCATTGGTTTCGTTGCGGCGCTGGTAATCGACCGATTGCAGCTCGTCCAGGCGGGCAAGACGGGCTTTGCCCTTGCTGCGGCCGCCCTTGGCATTCTGCCGCGACCATTCCAGTTCCTTTTGGATCGCTTTCTGGCGGGCCTTTTCCTGGTTGTCTTCCTGCTTCAGGCGCTCGTCCTTCTGCACCAGCCAGTCGGTGTAGTTGCCTTTCCACGGAATGCCGCGGCCGCGGTCCAGTTCCAGGATCCACTCGGCCGCGTTGTCCAGGAAGTAGCGGTCGTGGGTGACCGCCACCACGGTGCCGGTGTAACGGGCCAGGAACTGCTCCAGCCATTCCACCGACTCGGCGTCCAAGTGGTTGGTGGGTTCGTCCAGCAGCAGCATGTCCGGCTTCTGCAGCAGCAGGCGGCACAGCGCCACGCGGCGCTTTTCGCCACCGGACAGCTTGCCGACCACCGCGTCCCACGGCGGCAGGCGCAGCGCGTCCGCGGCAACTTCCAGCTGATGTTCCAACGTATGCGCATCGCCGGCGGCCAGGATGGCTTCCAGGCGCTGCTGTTCGGCGGCCAGCTTGTCGAAATCGGCGCCTTCCTCGGCGTAGGCTTCGTAGACGCGATCCAGCGCGGCCTGCGCCTGCAGGACTTCGCCGACGCCTTCCTCTACTGCTTCGCGCACGGTTTTGTTCGCATCCAGTTCGGGCTCCTGCGCCAGATAGCCGACCTTGATGCCGGGCTGCGGACGGGCCTCGCCCTGGAAGTCCTTGTCCACGCCGGCCATGATCCTCAGAACGGTCGACTTGCCGGCGCCGTTCAGGCCCAGCAGGCCGATCTTCGCGCCCGGGAAGAACGACAGCGAGATGTCCTTGATGATTTGGCGCTTCGGCGGCACGGTCTTGCTGACGCCGTTCATGGTGTAGATGTATTGCGACATTGGCGATGAAACTCCGCAGACGGTCAGCGACGGCCTGCCTGGGGCAGGGGCCGCGAAAAGGAAATCGGGATATCCGGATTATCGCGGATATGGGGGTGGCATGCCAATTTTCGAGTGGTGGGCGCCCATTTCTGAGCGTTACGAGCCTTATCGGAAAGATGCGGTTGAGCAGGGAGGGAGCGATTGGGGTGGCGGGAGGCAGCTGCCCTCACGAAACCCGCCGCCAGCGGGAGCAGCCCATCCAACATGGTCGGAACCGTTACAATCCCAGGCCCCGATTCCCGCCTTGGAGTGACGATGTTCCCGCGCGACGCCCGTATCGAAGGTTATGACCCTGAACTGGCTGCGGCCATCGCGTCCGAAGCCCAGCGGCAGGAAGACCATGTCGAGCTGATCGCCAGCGAGAATTACGCCAGCCCCCGGGTGCTGGAAGCCCAGGGCAGCGTGCTGACCAACAAGTACGCCGAAGGCTACCCCCACAAGCGCTACTACGGCGGTTGTGAATTCGTCGACGTGGCCGAGCAGCTGGCCATTGACCGCGTCAAGCAGCTGTTTACCGCGGACTATGCCAACGTGCAGCCGCACTCCGGTTCGCAAGCCAACCAGGCGGTCTACTTCGCCCTGCTGAATCCGGGCGACACCATCCTGGGCATGTCGCTGGCCCACGGCGGTCACCTGACCCACGGCGCCAAGGTGAATGCCTCCGGCAAGCTGTTCAATGCCGTGCAGTACGGCGTGAATGACCAGGGCATGATCGACTACGACGAAGTCGAGAAACTGGCGGTGGAGCACAAGCCGAAGATGGTGGTGGCGGGCTTCTCCGCGTATTCGCAAGTCATCGATTGGTCGCGTTTCCGCGCCATCGCCGACAAGGTGGGTGCGTATCTGTTCGTGGACATGGCGCACGTCGCCGGCCTGGTCGCCGCCGGTGTGTATCCCAATCCGCTGCCGCATGCGCACGTGGTGACGTCCACCACGCACAAGACGCTGCGCGGTCCACGCGGCGGCATCATCCTGTCCAGTCGCCAGGGCAGCGGCGATGCGGGTGAAGAGATCGAGAAGAAACTTCAGAGCATCGTTTTCCCGGGAATCCAGGGCGGTCCGCTGATGCACGTGATCGCCGCCAAGGCCGTGGCGTTCAAGGAAGCGCTGGAGCCGGAATTCACCACGTACCAGCAGCAGGTGGTGAAGAACGCCCAGGCGATGGCCGAGACCATCATCAAGCGTGGCTACAAGATCGTCTCCGGCGGCACTCAGAATCACCTGATGCTGGTCGACATGATCGGCAAGGGCATCACCGGCAAGGACGCGGAAGCCGCGCTGGGCAAGGCTCATATCACCGTCAACAAGAACGCCGTGCCCAACGACCCGCAGAAGCCCTTCGTCACCTCCGGCCTGCGCATCGGTACCCCGGCGGTCACCACGCGCGGCTATCTGGAACCCGACTGCGTAGCCTTGGCCAACTGGATCTGCGACGTCCTGGACAATCCGAAGGATGAGAATGTCATCGCTTCGGTGCGTGAGAACGTGACCAAGCAGTGCAGGCAGTTTCCGGTTTATGGCTGAGAGAAGCGGGACCAGGGAGCGGGGAACAGGGAATGACGGTTCGGGATGAACTGATAGACAACAAGGAGGTTGGAAATGGCGACGGACTTTCGTGAGTTGCGAGTTTGGGAGGAGGCGATGGTACTGACCGAACAGGTTTATCAGCTGGTACAGCGATTTCCCGCTGATGAACGTTTTGGGCTGACGAGTCAGCTTAAGCGCGCCTCTATGTCAGTGCCATCTTGCATTGCCGAAGGTAATGGGCGCGGTTCTATACGTGACTATCTCCGCTTCCTGTCCATGGCGGCTGGCTCACTTGCAGAGATACAAACGCAAATACTGTTGGCGTTGAGGCTGGGTTTTGTCGAACGCAAGCATGCAGATCCTTGCTTAGCGCAGCATCGATCGGTTTCCATGCTCTTGCAGGCAATGAAAAACTCTCTGCAACGCCGTAGCGCATCCGTGTCCGCAGGAGCTCATTCCCCGTTCCCCGTTCCCCGTTCCCCGGCGCTCTGATGCACTGCCCCTTCTGCCAGCACACAGACACCCGCGTTATCGATTCGCGCGTTTCCGAAGACGGCGCGACGATTCGGCGCCGCCGCGAGTGCGAGGCTTGCGGGGAGCGTTTCAGCACGCTGGAGAACATCGAGATCAAGCTGCCGGCGGTAATCAAGAGCGATGGCCGCCGCGATACATTCGATGCCCGCAAGCTGCGCGCCGGCTTCGATCGCGCGTTGCAGAAGCGGCCGGTGTCGGAAGAGCAGATCGAATCTGCCGTCCGCGCGGTGGTGCACAACATTCGAATGAGCGGCGAGCGCGAATTGCCTTCGCGCCGCATCGGCGAATTTGTGATGAACGAATTGCGCAAACTGGACCACGTCGGTTACGTGCGCTTCGCGTCGGTCTATCGCAGTTTTGAAGATGTAGCCGACTTTCGCGAGGAAATCGAAAAGCTCGAGCGCGATCTGCCCACCGCTAGCGGCCAGCTACCGTTGTTGGGTGCGGATATCGTGCCTATCGATAAGAACAAGAAACGCTAAGCTGGCGTGGAAATCGCCTATCTTTGCGATCATCCTTCACTCGCACCGGCCTTGGCGCAGGCCCATGTGGACGCCTTTGGTGGTTTGCTTCCGGATTGGACGGTCGAGCAGGCACTGGACGAACTGAGAACGCATGATCGCCGCCGCGCCATTCCCACCACGCTGATAGCAATAGGTGATGGCGATTGGCTGGGTTCGGTCAGCCTGCTGCAGAACGATCACGACGATATTCGCCAGTACTCGCCCTGGCTGGCCAGCCTGTACGTCAAACCGGAAGCGCGCCGGCATGGCGCGGGTCGCCTGCTGGTGACGCGTTGCGTGCAGGAGGCGGCGGCTCTGGGGATTGATCGGCTCTACCTGTACTGCACGGACGCGGTCGACTATTACCGCGCCTTGGGTTGGCAAGTGCACGACCAACTGCAGCTGGGTCCGTTATTCGTTACCGTGATGGCTATCGATTTGGTGTCTTGTGACTCTAAGGACCGCTTCCATGCCAGGTAGGAGCGGCCTCTGGCCGCGAGCTCTTCCTGTCAGGTGACGATAGAAGCTGGGTGGCGATAGAAACCAGGCGCGGCAGTGAACCGATTACTTTCTGACTAAGCAGCAACCAGGATATTCCCCGTGACTGAAACGACGTTCACCGCATTCGATCACCAGTGCATGGCGCGCGCGCTGCGCTTGGCCGAACGTGGCGCCTACACCACCAAGCCCAACCCGATGGTGGGCTGTGTGATCGTCCGCGATGGGGAAGTCATCGGCGAAGGTTTTCACCAGCGTGCCGGCGAACCGCATGCCGAGGTTTACGCGCTGCAGGCGGCGGGCGAGCGTGTCAAAGGCGCCACCGCTTATGTGACGCTGGAACCTTGCGCGCATACCGGCCGCACCGGACCCTGCGCGGATGCATTGATCGCAGCGGGCGTATCGCGGGTGGTCGCCGCCATGCGCGATCCATTCCCGCAGGTGGATGGCGCCGGTTTCGATCGGCTGCGGGCGTCGGGCATCGCGACGGAGTCGGGATTGATGGAAGCCCAGGCGCGCCAGGTCAACCGTGGGTTCCTCTCGCGGGTGGAGCGCGGCCGGCCCTGGTTGAGGGTGAAGCTGGCCACCAGCCTGGACGGCCGCACCGCGACGGCCAGCGGGGATTCCAAGTGGATCAGTGGTGAAGCCTCGCGCCTTGACGTACAGCGCTGGCGCGCGCGCGCAGGCGCCATCCTGACCGGCGCGGGCACAGTGCTGGCGGACGACCCCTCGCTTACGGTGCGCCTGGGCGACGACACGCCGTTCGTGCCGCCGACACGGGTGGTGCTGGACCCGGGGCTGGCGACGGTCGCACGCGGAAAAGTGCGCGAAGGCGATGCGCCCACGCTTTACATCCACACCGCGGATGTCAAACCACCCCGGGCCATGGATGCCGAGCGCATGGTGGCACCGGCGATCGGCAGCAATTTCGACCTGAAGGCCGTCTTGGAATTATTGGCGGCCCGTGGCATCAACGAGGTCCAGGTGGAAGCGGGCGCCACCTTGGCGGGCGCTTTCGTTGCCGCCGGGCTTGCCGATGAGCTGTTGCTGTACGTGGCGCCGGTTCTGCTGGGTGATCGCGCTCGTCCACTGTTCGGTGGACTGGGAATCGACGCGATGGCCCAGCGGATGCATCTGAAGATTGTCGACTCGCGTGCAATTGGCGAAGATCACCGCCTCCTGTTGCGACCGGTAGCGCCGGCCTGACGGACTTCGGAAAACCCCATGACGTCTTTCAAAGATCACTTTTCCGGTATCGCCCAGGCCTATGCCTCGTCGCGGCCAACCTATCCGGACGCACTGTACGATGCGATCACGGCCGTGGTGCCCGCCACCGCCGACGTTTGGGAGCCCGGCTGCGGCAGCGGCCAAGCCACTCGCGGCCTCAGCCAGCGCTTCGCTCATGTCTACGCTACCGATCCCAGTGCCGCGCAGATCGAACGCCATTGGGCGGCGCAAGATAAAAACAGCAACGTCACCGTGGCGGTGGAACTGGCCGAAACCACCGCATTGCCGGACTGCAGCGTGGGATTGATAGCCGTGGCGCAGGCACTGCACTGGTTCGAGCGGAAAGCATTCTTCGCCAGTTGCGAGCGTGTGTTGCAACCGGGCGGTGTGCTGGCCGCTTGGACGTATCAGGACATCGTGTTTTCCGACGACATGGCCGAGGCCGCGGAAAACATCCGCGACGACATCGACGATTACTGGCCGCCGGAACGCAACGACGTGGATCTGGGCTACAGCGACTACCCCTGGCCATTCGAAGCCTTGCCCGCCCCCAATCTATGGCTCACCGCCGATTGGACCCTGCCGCATCTTTTGGGGTATTTCGGCAGCCTGTCGGCGACCGCGTGTTACCGCGCCGCGACAGGGCGCGACCCGGTGGAAACCCATGCGGCGGAGCTGGCCGAAGCCTGGGGCGATCCGATGACGGTACGTACCTTGCGCTGGCCACTGGTGCTGCATTTGCGTCGCAAGCCGACGCTTTCCGCAGGCCAAGAGAGCCTGGGCTGACCACCGCCTGAAAGGGCCGCACGAGTCCGAAACGCGCTGCTTCGCCCTGCAAGCTGCGACATAAGTGCGCGTATTCGCAAGGAAGCTGGCGCGGGTGCCCATTGACGCTTGGCGCCATTTTGACCGTTTGCCTACTTCCGCTTGGCTACGAAATCCGGAACGGTCCGTCCGAAAGAGCGTAGGAGGACGCGGTGCTAGAATGCGGGCGCCGGTTCGCCGGCACACGTAACGTCTTCAGGGCGGGGTGCGATTCCCCACCGGCGGTAGGTTGCTTAGAGATGCGGCGCTCGGTAGAGCGCCTTCCATTTTCCCTGCCTCGCACTGCGGGGGAGGGCAAGGGTGGGGGATGGGTCCGGTCGATTTCAAGCCGAATTCGTTCTGGATCGATAGCGACGAGCCCGCGAGCGCTTCCGGCCCCGCCGGAAGGTCAGCAGATCCGGTCCAATGCCGGAGCCGACGGTCATAGTCCGGATGAAAGAAGACGGCGGTGCGCGATTGCGCAAGGTCCAAGACCTTGCGTTCGCCTGCCTGCCTCATGCCTTGGGGCGTTTTTCGCTTTTGCCTTTTGCGAGAAACGTTTTCCATGTTCAAGTCGAACCCAGTGCCGCACCGTGAATCCACCCACCGCTCGTTGGAAATGAGCGCCGTGGGCATTTTCGTTTTCTTGCAGTCCCATGAGGGGCGACGGACGGCGCGGACAAAATCCGATAGCGCCGCGCATGCAATGCCTATCTTGGAGGTGCGCTGATGTTCACCGGCATCATCGAAGGCGTAGGTCGCCTGCGTGATTCGGAAGTTCGCGGGGGCGACGCACGGTTGATCATCGAGGTGGGCACGCTGCCATTCACGGACGTGCGCCTGGGCGAGAGCATCGCCGTCAATGGCGTCTGCCTGACGGTGGTGGAGTTCGATAAGGCTTCGTTTCACGCGGATGCTTCCAACGAAACCTTGTCGCTGACCACGCTGGGCGCTCTGAAGCCGGGCGCGCTGGTCAACCTTGAACGCGCGATGCTTCCCACTGATCGGCTGGGTGGCCATCTGGTCAGTGGGCATGTCGATGGAATGGGCACTGTGATCGACATCCGTGAAGATGCACGCGCGCAGCGTTGGCGCTTTTCCGCGCCGGCTCCGCTGCTGCGCTATATCGCCAAGAAAGGGTCCATCTGCGTGGATGGGGTCAGCCTGACCGTTAACGAGGTGGACAACGAAGGCTTCGAAGTCGCGTTGATTCCGCATACCGTCTCGCACACCGCTTTCTCGCAGACAGGCGTGGGCGACGCTGTGAATCTGGAAATCGATCTGGTTGCGCGCTACGTGGAGCGGCTTCTGCAGGGTACGTCCATTTCTTGAGATCTTCAGTCGTCATCCCAGCGGCTTCTAACAGCCGAATGGCTGGTCAGGCTGGGATCCATTTTGCTTTTGCTTTCTTTGGACCGCGAACAGAAACGGCAAAAAACAAAAGCAGCCAGATGTTCCCGGCTTGGCCATCCATTCAGCTGTTGAATCCGGCTGCATGACAAGTACCACTTTTCTTTGGAATACCCATGTCCTTCGCTCCAATCCCCGAATTACTAGAAGAAATCCGCAACGGCCGCATGGTCGTCATCGTCGATGATGAAGACCGCGAGAACGAGGGCGATCTGATCATGGCCGCCGAACTGGTCAAGCCGTCGGACATCAATTTCATGGTGACCCACGCACGTGGCCTGGTCTGTTTGTCGCTGACGCGCGAACGTTGCCGTCAGTTGGGCCTGCCGCCGATGGTCCAGGACAACACTTCGCAGCACCACACCAACTTCACCGTCAGCATCGAAGCGGCCGAAGGCGTCACCACCGGCATCTCCGCCTACGACCGTGCCCACACCATCCGTACCGCCGTGCGGCCGGACGCCAAGCCTGAAGACCTGTCGCAGCCGGGCCATATCTTTCCACTGATGTCGCAACCCGGCGGCGTGCTGAACCGCGCCGGCCATACCGAAGCGGCTGCCGACCTGGCGCTGTTAGCCGGTCTGGAGCCCGCTGGGGTGTTGGTGGAGATCCTCAACCCCGACGGCAGCATGGCGCGCCGCGCGGAACTGGAAGTGTTCGCCCGCGAGCACGGGTTGAAGATCGGTTCGATCGAAGACCTCATCAGCTATCGCCTCAGCACCGAGCACACGGTGGAACGCGTCGATCAGCGCGACATCGATACCGAGCACGGCGCGTTCCGTCTGTTCACCTATCGTGACCGGTTGAGCCATGGGCTGCACTTTGCCCTGCTGCGCGGACAGGCGGATGCGCAGACGCCCACCCTGGTGCGCGTGCACATGCAGAATCCGCTGGCTGACGCGCTGCACTGGCGGCGCGCCGACTTTGGCCCAGCGGTGGGTGACGTGCTCAAACGCATCGCCGCCGAAGGGCAGGGCGCGCTGGTATTGCTGGGCGATTCCACATCGCCCGACGCTCTCCTCGACCGCATCCGTGAATCCCCCGAACCCGCACCTTCCCGAGCCGGTGCGCTGGCCGAATGGCGGCGCAACGGCGCAGGCAGCCAGATCTTGGCCGACCTTGGCCTGGGCAAGCTGCGAGTGCTGGGTACCCCGCGCCGGCAGATCGGTTTGGCGGGGTTTGGGCTGGATGTGGTGGAGTATGTGGCGCCGTGAGGCGGGGAACGGGGAACAGGGAATAGGGAACAGGGAACAGGGAACAGGGAACAGGGAACAGGGAACAGGGAACAGGGAACAGGGAACAGGGAACAGGGAACAGGGAACAGGGAACAGGGAGCAGGGAGCAGGGAACAGGGAACGCATTTCCGCGTGTGTCTGAAGGTGCACGGACTTCCGGTGCCTGAGATCGAACATTCCCCGTTCCCCGTTCCCGGCTATCAGCTCCCTGCTAAACTGCACGACCCCTAGGAACTCCAAGCCCCATGCCTCATTACGAAGGCGATTTGCGTGCCCCTGATGGCGCCCGCTTCGCGATCATTGCCAGCCGGTGGAATGCGCGCATCACCGATGTGCTGGTGGCGGGTGCCCGTCAAAGCTTGGCCAGCAACGGTGTGGTCGAGGGTGCTATCGATGTGATCCGGGTGCCGGGTGCTTGGGAAATCCCTGTCGCGGTCGCACGCATCGCAGCAGGAGGCGGCCATGCGGCGGTCATCGCGCTGGGTTGCGTGATCCGCGGTGAGACCCGCCATTACGAACACGTGGCCGACCGTTGCGCCGAAGGCCTGATGCGGGTGCAGTTGGATTTCGGAATTCCGGTGCTTAACGGCGTCCTGGCCGTGGACCGTATCGAAGATGCCGAGGCACGCGCAGGCGGTAGCCATGGCAACAAGGGCGAAGAAGTCGCGCTGGCCGCGGTGGAAATGGCGCAGCTGCTGGAGCAGTTGCCATGATTAACGCAGTGCAGGAGCAGCCATGAGCCGGCATCAGCATCCCCCCCGCAAGGACGGCGTGGACCCCGTCACTCGTGCACGTGCGCGTCGGCGCGCCCTGCAGGCGGTGTATGCCTGGCAAATGTCCGGTGGCGAAGTGGGGCAGGTGATCTCCCAGTTCGCGCATGAGCAGGCGCATGAAATCGCTGATCTGGAGTATTTCGAGGACTTGGTGCGCGGCGTGGTCAAGCATCGCCGCGAACTGGATGAAGCCTTGCTGCCGTTTTTGGACCGCACGGTGGAAGAAGTCGACCCCATCGAGCGCGCGGTGCTGCGCATTGCCGCCTATGAGCTGCTTCACCGCATCGACGTGCCTTACCGCGTGGTGCTGAACGAGGCGATCGAAACTTCCAAGCGTTTCGGTGCGGAGCATGGCCACACGTACGTCAACGGCGTGCTGGACCATGCCGCCGTGGAATGGCGGCCCGTGGAAGCGGGTAAGAGCCGCTAACCGCGCCCCGATAGTTTCTCAGTGCGCGCGAATCAAGAACGCGCCGCAGCGCGTCCGTATGCCAAACAGGCAGGCTTCGCTTCTGTCGCGATCGGGCAGAAAAAGCTCACGCCCATCGCTACCCGCGGATTGCCGGCTATCCTGTCGCCATGAGTCTCGGCGAATTCGATCTGATTGCCCGCATCCGCGCGCGCGTCCAGCAGCGCGGCGATGTCGTATTGGGTATTGGCGACGATGCGGCGTTGCTGCAGCCGCCTTCGGGGCGGCAACTGGTCGTCACCGCCGATACCCTCAACGACGGCGTGCATTTTCCTGGGGAAACCGCACCTGCGGATGTCGGCTGGAAAGCGCTGGCGGTCAATTTGTCCGACTTGGCGGCGATGGGCGCGGAACCGGCGTGGTGCACGCTGTCGCTCTCGCTGCCGGAAGCGGATTCCGCATGGACCGATGCATTCCTCGACGGGTTCCTGGAACTCGCGCGGCAGCATGATATTGCCTTGATCGGCGGCGATACCACGCGTGGCCCGCTGTCGATCTCGGTCACTGCGATGGGCTTCATTGAACCCGGTCGCGCACTGCGTCGCGATGCCGCGCAGGTAGGCGATGAGATATGGGTGAGCGGAACGCTGGGCGATGCCGCCGCTGCGCTGGCGCAGCTCGGTGGCCATGGGGATGCCGCGTTACGGGTTCGTCTGGACCGCCCGACACCGCGCGTTGAAGTGGGCCGCGCATTGATCGGCATTGCGAACGCGGCGGTGGATATTTCCGATGGCTTGTTGGCCGATCTGGGTCACATCTGCGAGCGTAGCGGGGTGGGGGCGGAAATCGAAATGACATCGTTGCCGGCATCGCCTGCTTTGCAGCAGGCATTCGAAACGGCACAACGTTGGTCATTCCAGGCCGCGGGCGGCGACGATTACGAACTGTGCTTCACCGCACCGCCGTCGCATCGCGATGAATTGCTTCGCGTCTGCGAATCCATTGGCGTCGCGGCTACACGCATCGGCCGCATCGTACGCGGCAGCGGCATTGTGGCCCTGGATGCAGATAGTCGTGCGTGGCAGGCTCTGCGCCAAGGCTTCGACCATTTCTCAAGATAGATGGTGAACCTCGTGCAGGAGCGGCGTCCCGCCGCGAGCTCTTCGCTTCTATTGCAATCTGACAGGAAGAGCTCGCGCCGAGACGGCGCTCCTACGGTCAGAGGCGGTTCCTATAAATGCAGCGATTTCGATCCGCCATCCATATCAGGATCAACGCGCGGGCAACACTTTCCCAGGATTGAGAATGCCGTCAGGATCGAAGGCGGCTTTGATCGCACGCATGACATCCAGCGTGGGCGTGCCAAAAGCATCGCGCATGAATTCACGCTTGGTCACGCCGATGCCGTGCTCGCCGGACAGTGTGCCGTCCAAACTCAGCGTTAGGGCGAACAGACGCGGAAGCGCGGCTTCGGCGCGCTGGCATTGGCCGTCATCGGCCGGATCGAAAAGAATATTGACGTGCAGGTTGCCGTTGCCGGCATGGCCGAAGGCGACGATGGGCAGATTGAACTCCGTCGCCATTGCCTCCACGCCGGCGACGAGTTCTGGGATGCGCGATACCGGCACCACGACGTCTTCGTTGATCTTGCCCGCAGCGATAGTACGCAGCGCTGGCGACAAGGATTTGCGCGCCGCCCACAGGATTTCGCGCGAGGCCTCGTCGGGCGCGACATCCAAAGTCAGCAGGCCGGCCCCGCGCGCGGCGACCGTCACTGCTTCCAGTGCGTGCGGCAGCGTCGCTTCATCTCCATCGACTTCGATCATCAACAGTGCGCCGGCATCGGGAATATCGGCACCGCCGACCTCGCGCGCCAAGCGGATGCAGGCGCGGTCCATGAATTCCAGCATGGCGGGCGCGATCGGTTGCGTCATCACTCGCATCACCGCCGCGGCGGCGCTACCCACGTCTTGATACAACGCCCGCAGGCTGGCGCGTTGCGGCGGCAGCGGCAGCAGTTTCAGTGTGGCTTCCACGATCAACGCCAACGTGCCTTCGCTACCCACCAGCAGGCGGGTCAGGTCATAGCCTGTCGCGTTCTTGGTGGTGAGACCGCCGCTATGGATCACTTCGCCGGTGCCGCTGACGGCGGTCAATGCGAGCACGTTGTCGCGAGCGGTGCCGTACTTCACCGCGTGCGGTCCACCGGCATTGCAGGCCAGATTGCCGCCAATGGTGGAAACATCGGCACTGGCCGGATCTGGCGCCCAGAACAACCCATGCGGCGCGAGCGCACGCTGCAGATCGCCGTTCAAAACTCCAGGCTCCACCACGGCGTAACGATCCCCCGGCTGGATGTGCAGAATGCGGTTCATGCGTTCGAACGAGAGCACTACGCCCCCGCTGTAGGGAATCGCCGCGCCCGTGCTGCTGGTGCCAGCGCCGCGCGCCACGATGGGCACGCCATGGCGACGACAGACACGAACCAGTGAGGCGACTTGTTCGCGCGTCTCCGGCAACGCTACGCCAACGGGAAGCGCATATCGCTTGGAATTGTCTTCGCCATAGCCACGGCGAGAGAGATCATCGGTACGCCAGTATTCGCCCAGCAAAGCGGACATCTCGGTGTCGAAGGCGGGCGGGAGCGTATTCACCCGGGCATTGTAGAGGTAGGCGTGCCGGTCTCGGCGGTAGGAGCGGCGTCCCGCCGCGAGCTCTTCCTGTCAGGTCGCGGGAGAAGCTAAGAGCTCGCGGCGGGACGCCGCTCCTACCGCTGAGACGGCGCTACTACCGCCTGGGCTATCCCCGCGGTGTATCCGGCTACACGTCGTCGGCGCGGAAGGCGTCTTTGATCCAATGGAGGCGCGGTGCGGTTGGATCGCCTTCGGCTTCGACGACATCGAAGCGGCACGGCGCGTGCGCGTATTGGCGGTGGCCAACCAGGAACAGCTGCGCGGCCAGGACCAGTTTGCGGCGTTTGCGGATATCGACCGACGCCGCGCCGCCACCAAAAGCGCGCGAGCGCCGGTAGCGCACTTCCACGAACACCAAGGTGCCCGCGTCCTCCATCACCAGGTCCAGTTCGCCGCCGCGGTAGTTCGCATTGGCGGCTATCTCACGCAAGCCCGCGCGCTTCAGTTCCGTGCGGGCGGCGTCTTCCGCAACATTGCCGCGTGCGCGGCGATCAACCGCCATCGGCGATCGGCACCGCACGACCGCCGCTGAAGGTGGACCATGCCGGCGAGCGCAGTACGTTGCCGAACCCGTCCAATTGCAACTTGCCGGTGGCACCGCGAAGTTCCGTATTGCCGAGTGCGAGCTTCTCCAGATAAGCCGTCAGCAGCCAGGCGTCGTATCCGAAAGCGAACAAACGCGCCGCCGGGCCACGGGCGGTGGCGACGCGTTCGGCCACCACGCTGGCGGCGGGCAGGCCCGCGGTACCGCGCGAGCTCCACAGGTCGGTGGGGAACACTACGCCGTCCAGTGCCATGTCCTCTTCGGGCTTGCCGGTGCCCGATGGCAGCTGCGAAGTGGCTACACGCGTCTTGGCGCCCAGTCCCGCGAATGCCAACTGCGGCATGATCGCTCGCGCTGGAGCGCCCTTCAGCGCGAGGAACACCGAATCCGTTCCGCGTTGCGCAGCCGCGGTCAGGGCAGCGGATAGATCACCCGGCGCATCCGCAACGCTCAATATCTGCACGATGGTGCCGCCACGTTCGCGAAAGCGATCACCGAACGCCTGTGCCGCACGACGACCGTTGTCGTCGTTGCCGGCGATCACCAGGACGGCGCGGCGTTCGCGTTCCAGCAGATACTCCGCAGCGATCAATCCATCGTCCTCCGGTGCCAGCGAAAAACCGGCATTGCCCGGCGGCGGCGTTTCCGCGGCACGATTCAGCACCAGCATCGGCACCGACAGGTTGGACTCTTTGAATATCGCGCCCACTTCATCGCGGCCCAACGGCCCGACGACGAAATCAGCGCCAGCGGCGACCGCTCGTCCGTATGCGGCGATGGCACCGCCAGGCGTGCCGGCGGTGTCGTAGAAATCGACTTCCGGACGACGGCGCTTTTCATCGTAGTAGCCGGTCAGCAGACCGTCGCGGACGGGGGCGGCGGCAGTAGCCAGGTCGCCGGAAAGCGGGAGCAATACCGCCAATTTCATGGGCGGTCGGTAGCCATCGCTGTCCGCGGGCGGACGATTCCCGGCGGCGAAACCCCATTGTTCGCCTCGTTCGAACGGCCGCGGCAGCGGAAGGCCACGGCGCAACAGGGCGCGGCCCGCGAAGTCGTACAAAGGATCGCCTGGCGGCAATGCGGCGGCATCACGCGACAACGTGGCGTCGTCCAGCCCTGACAGCAGCCGCTCGATCTCGCGCGCATTGTCGATCCGGGCCTGGCCCGTCAATTGGGCGTCATTGGCCGCCAAGGGTGCCGCCGCCACGAAGGCGGGATTCGATCGCGGTGCCGGCTTAACCGGTCCACTGACCTGGGACGTGGCGCAGCTGGCCATCAGCAACGTGGCCAGCAGCAATGTGAAGATCCTTCCGAATCGCTTATCCATGGGCATACTCAGCGGCGGGACGTGGGAACCGGCTACGATTCTACCCTTGTGGAAGGATGCTCCCTAAATGCCAGCTGGAACCCTGTTCATCGTCGCCACCCCTATTGGCAACCTGTCCGATCTATCGCCCAGGGCGCTCGATACCCTGCGGGGCGTGGCTGCGGTCTGCGCAGAGGACACCCGCCGTACCAGGCAGTTGCTGTCGCATTTCGGCATCGACAACGCACTGGTGGCGCTGCATGAGCACAACGAAGAGGCGCTGGCGCAGCGCGTTGTCGCGCGTTTGACCTCTGGTGAGTCGCTGGCGCTGGTCAGCGATGCCGGCACGCCGCTGGTCAGCGATCCCGGTTATCGCCTGGTCCGCGCGGCGCGTGCAGCAGGAATCGTTGTCAGCCCCATCCCCGGCGCATGCGCCGCAATCGCAGCGTTGAGCGTAGCCGGGCTGCCGAGTGATCGATTCGTTTTCGAAGGCTTTCTGGCGGCCAAAGCGTCGGCACGGCGCGAACGCCTGGCGCGATTGGCCGGCGAGACCCGCACCTTGGTGTTCTACGAGTCCTCGCACCGCATCGCCGACTCGCTGGAGGACATGCGCGGCGCTTTCGGCGACGAACGCCCAGCGGTACTCGCGCGCGAGCTGACCAAACTGTTCGAAACGGTGCTGGACGGCAATTTGGCCGAGCTGCATGCACGCGTCGAAGCCGACGATAACCAACGCAAGGGCGAGTTCGTCTTGATCGTGCAAGGCGCTGGCGATGATGCCGACGCGCAGCTGGCGGAAGGAAAACGCGTCTATTCGATGCTCAACGAGCATCTGCCGCCGTCCACCGCCGCCAAACTGGCCGCCGAGATCACGGGAGCTCCGCGCAAGGCGTTGTATGGGTTGAAGGAGCCGTCGTGAGAAACCAGCTTTCGCCCATCTATCGTTCTGTATGAGCAGGTGATGGAAACAGGAACGGCAACGGAACAACTCCGTGGGAATCTCCGAGGTGTGTTTCTGGTCTTCCTGCGTCTGGGTCTGACTTCCTTCGGCGGGCCTATCGCTCATCTCGGATATTTTCGGGACGAGTTCGTGGTGCGTCGCCGTTGGTTATCGGAAAGCGAATACGCCGAGCTGATCGCGCTTTGCCAGTTCCTGCCCGGTCCGGCCAGCAGCCAGGTCGGCATGGCGATCGGCATCAAGCGTGCGGGCTTGCGCGGAGCATTGGCGGCGTGGTGCGGGTTTACACTGCCGTCGGCGCTGTTGATGATCCTGTTCGCGCTTGGCTTGATGCGTTGGGGGCAGGCATTGCCGGCCGACGCGCTGCACGGCATGAAGCTGGTGGCGGTTGCGGTGGTGGCGCAGGCGGTGTGGGGAATGGCGCGGATGTTTTGCCGTGAGCCGGTGCATCTGGCGCTGGCGCTGGTCTCGGCGCTGCTGATGATCGTATGGCCGCAGGCGTTGATGCAGGTCGGGGTGATTCTGCTGGGTGCCGGCGTCGGCTTGCTGTTGCGGCGATCATCAACCGTGATCGGGGAAACCGGCTTGGCGATTGCGTTACCCAAAAGATACGGCGGATGGGCGCTGTCGATCTTCTTTGCTCTTCTGTTGGCGCTGCCGTTGGTTGCCGCATGGTCGGGCGACGAAAATGCGCGGATTCTCGATGCGTTCTATCGCGCGGGGTCGCTGGTATTCGGTGGCGGACACGTTGTGCTGCCGTTGCTGCAGGCCGAAGTCGTAGCCCCGGGATGGATGAGCGCGAGTGATTTCTTGGCAGGTTACGGCGCCGCTCAAGCGGTGCCGGGGCCGTTGTTTACCTTCTCCGCATTTCTGGGTGCGGCGATGGCGGTGGGACCCGGCGGCTGGCTAGGGGGAACAGGGTGCCTGTTCGCCATTTTTCTTCCCTCGTTTCTGCTGGTGGTTGGCGTGCTGCCGTTCTGGGCGCAAGTGCGGCGTCACGCATTGATTCAATCAGCACTGGCGGGTGTCAACGGCGCCGTGGTTGGCCTGCTGCTGGCTGCGCTATACAACCCGCTATGGACCAGCAGCGTGCGCGATTGGCGAGATATCGCTTTGGTGCTGGCGGCGATAGCAGCGCTGATGTGGGCCAAACTGCCTCCCTGGCTGGTGGTGCTGGCGTTGGGCTTCGGCGGATTCGCGATGGCGTTCTTTTCGATTTAAGCCGGCATATCTTTGTATCCAGCCGTACAGGCTGCGTTCTCCCAACCACGCGTCGCGCGGTCACTGGCGTGCGACAATGCGCGTGGCGGAGCCGGCCAGACAGTCGCGTCATCGATCATGCTTGCATGATGGGTGCCGAGGAAAGTCCGGGCTCCATAGGGCACGGTGCCAGGTAACGCCTGGGCGGCGCAAGCCGACGGAAAGTGCAACAGAAAGATACCGCCTAAGACTACGCAAGTAGGACGGCAAGGGTGAAATGGTGCGGTAAGAGCGCACCGCGAGTCCGGCAACGGACCGGCACGGCAAACCCCACCGGGAGCAAGACCAAATAGGGAGGCAATGCCGCGGCCCGCGGTGTCTCCGGGTAGGTTGCTTGAGCGTAGCGGTGACGCTGCGCCTAGAGGAATGACTGTCCACGACAGAACCCGGCTTATCGGCCGGCTCCGCCACTTTTGTCGAGGTACATCGATTGCTTCGGGATGTGCCTATGTTCGATCGTTATTCGATGTAGGAGCGCCGTCCTCGGCGCGAGCTCTTCGCGTCAGATCGCGGGAGAAGCGAAGAGCTCGCGCCGAGGACGGCGCTCCTACGACAGGGGACTTGGGCAAATTCAGTTGTTGTTGCTCAGCGTCGTTTCGCCTGTGAATTCGCCGCCGGCGTTGAACCGGCGCTCGCTGATCCAGCCTTGGCCGTCATAGCCGATGGCAATCAACGTGCTGGCGCGGGTGCCATAAACCGCGTCACGGATGAAGATGGCCGACAGCATCCGCTCGCGCTCCAGTTCCAGGCCAGTATCCGGAAGCTCGTCGTCGGGCGCGGGGGTTTCGTCGGTCAGCGCGCGCCAAAGCGGCTCCAGATCGCTTTCCCCTGCCGCCAGCCAATCAGCCAACGCCCCGGCCAGCCGGCGGGTCTTGGGCCAGGGCTCGTCCAGATCACCGTTGGAAAGGCCATGTACGCCGTCGCTGAGGCTCATCTGCCGAGGAGCGGGGTAGTTGCTGATGAATTCGCAGCGGACCGCGTCGGACACCAGCAGGTTGAAGGGGGCGTAATCCACGGCGCTGCCCAGCAACGCCTGCCCGTACCTGGTGGCGTGTCCCGCCGTGGTCAGGAATTCCGTCGTCAGCCGCCCGCGTGAGGGCGCTTGCGGAAGCACGATGCGGGGATCCCGCACATTGGTGACGACGGCCATTCGTCCACCTCGGTCCAGTCCGGCCCAGGTTCCACCCGATCGCAGATCCCGACCTGCCAGCACGTCGCCGCCGGATTCCCATGGGGAAAGGGCGGCAGTGGGGCGCTCATGGAATTCATCGCGGTTTCCGGCCAGCAGCAATCGCCAGCGGGGGTGGACGTTCCAAGCGAGAGCGAGCACGCACATTGGCGGAATCTGAATGACGAGGCGAACCCCACCCGTCTAGTGTCGCAAGTTTTGATGAGATCGCCGTAACGCCCTGATCATGTCGCTGAATCACGCCTCAATCTCAAAATTTGAGACTAAACAGCGACTTGTGGATAAAGCTTGAACAACTCTCTCAAGTTCGCCGCAAGCTATTGATCCTTCTCGTGATTTTTTCTTGTCTTGCCTGTTGACAACCCTGTGCTCGGTGCTAATGTGGGCGTCAGAGGGAAAACCCGGGTTTTTGTGGTTTTTCGTGGTTCAATGACCGCCTTTCCAAGCGGATTGCAGGTGCAGGCTCGTGTTTCAAGGTGAGACCGCCATCACAGTCGATGACAAGGGCCGGTTAGCGGTGCCCACCGCCTACCGGGACCTGGTCGCGCGCGAGTGCGGCAACCGGCTGGTCATTACCTACAACCCGTTCGAAGCCGGCAGCCTCTACCTGTATCCGGAAACCGTGTGGCAGCGGGTCAGGGATGACGTCAACAAACTGCCCAGCACCCAGCGCGCGCATCGCAGTCTGCAATTGAAGCTGGTCGGCGCGGCCACGCCGGTGGAGCTGGACGGCAATGGCCGCATCAGCATTCCCGCCAGCCACCGCAGCGCGGTAGGCATCGAGAAGAAAGCCGTGCTGCTGGGCATGGGCGACAAGTTCGAACTATGGAGCGAGCAAGCGCATCACGCGCAGATCCGTCAGACCCTCACTGACGATGATCTGAGTGCGCACATGCTCGAGTTGCGGTTGTGAGCAAGGGTGACGGCACGCGGCAGTCCGCGCAGGCCGATCACCTTTCCCCGCTGCATTTGCCGGTGTTGTACGCACAGGTCATGGAAGGGCTGCAGGTCAAGGAAAACGGAACGTATCTGGACGGCACGTTCGGGCGCGGCGGGCACGCGCGCGGCGTGCTGCAACAACTCGGCCCGGGAGGCCGGCTGCTGTTGATGGACAAGGATCCCGAAGCGATCGCACATGCCGAACAGACGTTCGCGGGCGATGCGCGCGTGACGATCCGGCGCGGCAGCTTCGCGGAGTTGGCGCAATGGGACCAGACCACGGAAGGATTGGACGGTGTGCTGTTGGACCTGGGTGTGTCATCGCCGCAGCTGGATGTGGCCGAGCGCGGTTTCAGCTTCGGCAAGGACGGCCCGCTGGACATGCGCATGGATCCGGAGTCGGGCGAAAGCGCTGCGCAATGGCTGGCGCGTGCCGACGAGCGTGAAATCGCCGACGTGCTGTGGACCTATGGCGAGGAGCGCTTGAGCCGCCGCATCGCTCGCACCATCGTTGCGCGGCGCGCGGAGCAGCCGTTGACCCGTACCGCGCAGCTGGCCGACCTGATCGCATCCGTGGTGCCGCGCGGCAAGCACGACAACATCCATCCCGCCACCCGCAGTTTCCAGGCCATTCGCATCCACATCAATCGCGAGTTGGCCGATCTGGAAACCGGTTTGGACGCTGCGCTGGCGCAGCTGAAGCCGGGAGGCCGGTTGGCGGTCATCAGCTTCCATTCGCTGGAAGACCGCATCGTCAAACGATTCATCCTGCGCCACGCCAAGGCGCCGCCGGCCAACCGGCGCCTACCCATGGTGGAAGACTTCGTACCCGTACTGCGCGCCGTTGGTGATACGCAACGTGCCGAACCAGAAGAGCTCGCCGCCAACCCGCGCGCGCGCAGCGCGGTGCTGCGGGTGGCTGAAAAGCTGGGAACGGGGAACGGGGAACGGGGAATGAAGGAACCCATGCGACGGGAAGTTGGTCGTGCACGGGATACATCAGCCCGCAATGCCCTCGAATTCCCTGTTCCCCGTTCCCTGTTCCCCGCCTCCGCAGGAGGCACACCGTGATCCGCGTCCTCCTGGTCGTCCTGATCCTCGCCAATGTGGGGTCCGCCATTGGGGTGATCTACGCGCGCCATCGGCATCGTGTGCTGTTCGTCGAGCTCTCACGGCTGGAAAAAGCGCGTGATGAATTGAACGTCGAGTTCGGCCGACTGCAGCTGGAACAAGCGACCGTCGCCGAAAGCAATCGGATCGACCAAATCGCGCGTACCCGCTTGGGGATGAAGTTCCCCGAGGCGACCGACGTCGTGGTGGTGCGCCCATGAACCGGTCCGGAAAAAACGCTCCGCCACCGAAGGGCCGCAATCGCGCCCGCTTCAACTTGCGTGGGCGGCTCGCGCTGGTGGTCGGTGTGATGGGCTTGTGCTCGGTCAGCCTGGTAGGGCGAGCCGCGTATGTGCAGCTGATCAACAACGATTTCTACCAGCGCCAAGGCGATGCGCGCTTCCTGCGCGAAATTCCCATTCCCACGTCGCGCGGCATGATCACCGACCGCAACGGAGAACCGGTCGCCGTGTCTTCGCCGGTGGAATCGGTGTGGGGAAATCCGCAGGAACTGCTGAAGTATCCGGAGCGACTGCCCGAGTTGGCGAAGGCCCTGGGCGTGCCGAGCGAGCACCTGACCAATCGCCTGGCGCAACGTGCCGACAAGGAATTCCTGTACCTCAAGCGCCGCATCAATCCGGACGAAGCACGCCGCATCCTGGACCACAAAGTCCCCGGCGTGTTTTCGCAGCGCGAATTCCGCCGCTTCTATCCGCAAGGCGAAGCGATGGCCCACGTGCTGGGCTTCACCAATATCGACGACCAGGGCCAGGAAGGTCTGGAGCTGGCATTCGACGAATGGCTGCGCGGTACTCCCGGCGCGAAAAAGGTCATCCGCGACAACCGCGGCCGGATCGTCGAAAGCGTGGACCTGGTGCGCTCCGCGCAGCCTGGCAAGGAGCTGACACTCAGCATCGATCGCCGCATCCAGTTCCTGGCTTATCGCGAACTGAAGCACCAGCTGCTGGAGCTCGGTGCCAGCAGTGGTTCCGCGGTCGTGCTGGATGTCGCCACCGGCGAAGTGCTGGCCATGGTCAATCTGCCGACCTACAACCCGAACGCTGTCAATGTCGGCAAGCCCGATACGCACCGCAACCGCGCCGTGACCGATGTGGTGGAGCCGGGTTCGACAATGAAGCCGCTCACCGTGGCCGCCGCACTCAAGGCCGGCCTCGTGACGCCCGATACTCAGATCGATGTTTCCCCCGGCACCATGGCGCTGGGTCGCTACACCATCCGCGACTTTCGCAACTATGGCGTGCAGACCATCACCGGCCTGATCACCAAAAGCTCGAACATAGGCGCGGCGAAAGTGGTCGCCAAACTGCCCAACGATTATTTCTACGAGTTCCTTCGTAACTTTGGGTATGGGCAGAAGCCGGGCAGCGGCTTCCCGGGCGAATCGGCTGGCGTACTGATGCCGCCTTCTCGTTGGAGTGGTACCACCAAGGCGACCATGTCCTATGGCTATGGTTTGAGTGCTACCCCGTTGCAGATTGCGCAGGCGTACGCGGCGTTGGCCAACGGCGGCAAGCTCATCGCTCCCACCTTCGTCAAAGGCCAGCGAAACGAACCGCGCCAGGTGCTGGAGCCGGCCACCGCGCAACAAGTGATGAAGATGATGCAGACGGTAACCGAGCCGGGCGGCACCGCAACCCAGGCCGCGATACTGGGTTACCACGTCGCCGGCAAGTCCGGTACGGCGCGCAAGGCGAGCGGAGGCGGTTACTCGCGCCGCTACGTGTCGTTTTTCGCCGGCGTGGTCCCGGTGGAGAATCCCCGCTTTTCGATGGTGGTGGTGGTCAACGATCCTGACCCCGGACGCGGCTACTACGGCGGACATGTATCCGCGCCGGTTTTCCACAACGTGATGGAAGGCGCGTTGCGGCTGATGGATGTGCCGCCTGACGATATCGAGACGTGGCTTGCCGCGCAGGCCGCGGGAAACACGAAGTCTCGCGCTGCAAGTACGACGCTTCCAACATCACTCCCGCTCCCGGTCCCTGTATTGGGTGAAGTAGTCGACGAAGCCGCGATCTACGACAGCACCATTCCTGCCGCGATGAACCCACCGGGAGCGACGCGATGAGGCGCATGATGGCGCTTGCCGAACTGTTGCCCGACGTGGACGTACCGCGCGACATCGTGGTGCGCGGACTGGTACAGGACAGTCGTGCAGTCGAGTCCGGCGATGTCTTTGTCGCCATCGCCGGCTTCGGTGCGCACGGGCTCAACTTCGCCGAGCAAGCGAAAGAGAACGGCGCCAGCGCGATCCTGTTCGAACCTCCGGTGCCATCAGGTTTGTCCGCACCGAAGGACGCGATTGCGGTCCCCGGCTTGCGTGCACGCATGGGCGCCTTGGCCGACCGCTTCCATGCCTATCCATCGCGTGACATGAAGGTGGTGGGCGTTACCGGCACCAATGGCAAGACCTCGACGGTACAGCTGCTTGCGCAAGCGTGGCACATCCGTGGCACACGCTGCGGCAGCATCGGCACGCTGGGAGCCGGCATGTATGGCGAAGTGACGCCCACCGGTTTCACCACGCCTCTGGTGCTGCAGCTGCATGCGCTGCTCGCGCAGCTGCGCGACGCTGGTGCCAAGGCCGTCGCCATGGAAGTCAGCTCGCACGCACTGGATCAGGGGCGCGTCGACGGCGTTCACTTCGATGTGGGTGTCTTCACCAATCTCACCCGCGATCACCTCGATTATCACGGCGACATGGTCCGCTATGGTGCTGCCAAGGCCCAGTTGTTCCATTGGCCAGAACTGAAAGCAGCAGTGATCAACCTTGACGATGCCTACGGCCGCGAATTGTTCGGCTTGTTGCCGCCCGCGCTGCAACGTGTTGGCCTGAGTTCGCGCGGCCAGGCTGGCGCCAACATGCGCGCGGAAAACCTGCGTCTGGATTCGGCAGGAATCGCATTCGACTTGGCCGTGGACGAAGAATCGCACCCCGTGCAGTCGCGCTTGCTGGGCCGCTTCAATGTCGACAACCTGTTGGCGGTGGCCGGCAGCTTGTACGCATTGGGCGAAACGCCCGTGGAGATCGCCCGCACACTGTCGCGACTGTTGCCGATCCATGGCCGGATGAACCGTTTGGGCGGCGATACCGGGCAAGGCGACAAGGGTCGCCCGCTGGTGGTCATCGACTACGCGCATACGCCGGACGCTTTGGAACAAGCGCTGTCCAGTCTGCGCGATCACGTGCACGGCCGATTGATCTGCGTGTTCGGCTGCGGTGGTGAGCGCGATGCCGGCAAGCGGCCGCAGATGGCGGCCAGCGCCGAGCGTTTGGCCGACGTGGTGATAGTCACCGATGACAACCCGCGCGGCGAAGATGGTGATCGCATCGTGGCGGACATTCTGGCGGGTTTTTCGCGGCCGAATGACGTGACGGTATTGCGCGACCGCGGCCGCGCCATCGCCCATGCCATCGGCCAAGCCACCGCGAACGACATCGTGCTGGTCGCCGGCAAGGGACACGAGCCTTATCAGGAAATCAATGGCGTGAAGCATCCGTTCGACGATACCGCCGTGGCGCGAGCGGCCCTGGAGGCGACGCCATGAAGCGGATTCCTCTTTCCCTGCTGGCGCATTGGGCGGGCGGCGAACTGATCGGCGACGATGTCGTCATCGGTGCCATCACCCACGATACGCGGGCGTTGGAGCCGGGCAGCCTGTACGTCGCGCTGCGAGGCGAACGCTTCGATGGACACGATTTTGCCTATGACGCCGCCATGCGCGGTGCCGTCGCGCTGTTGACCGAGCACACGGTAAAGGTCGATCTGCCACAAGTGGTGGTTGCCGACAGCCAGCTGGCGCTGGCGCGTATCGCCACGGGCATCCAGCAAGAGAACAGTGGGAAAGTCGTCGCCATCACCGGTAGCAACGGCAAGACCAGCGTCAAGACGCTGATCGTGGCCATCTTGCAACGGGCCGGTATCGCCTATGCCAATCCCGGCAATCGCAACAACGAAATCGGTTTGCCGCTGGCGGTGATCGACGCGCCGGAAGACGCTGACTTCACCGTCTACGAAATGGGCGCCGGCAAGCCGGGCGATATCGCTTATCTGACCGACATCGTCACGCCTGACGTCGCGCTGGTGAACAACGTTGCGGCGGCTCATCTGGAGCGCATGGGTTCACTGTTGGGCGTGGCGGAAACCAAGGGTGCTGTCTACGAAGCGCTGCGGCCCGACGGTGTGGCGGTGATCAATGCCGACGACGGTTTTGCCGAATACTTCGCGCAGCTGGCTTCAGGTCGGCGGGTCATCCGGTTTGGACTGGAGGCGTCCGCGGACGTCACGGCACGCAATGTGCACGTTGGCGAAGAAGGTTCGCGTTTCATGCTGGTCGCGCCACAGGGCGAGGTCGCCGTCGAGCTGCATCTGCCTGGCCGCCACAACATGCTGAATGCACTGGCGGCGGCGTCGCTGGCGCTGGGCTGTGGGATTTCGCTGTCCACCATCGCCGAAGGCCTGGCCGCGGCCAAGCCGGTGGCGGGCCGCCATATCGCACATCGGTTGCGTAATGGTGCGGTGTTGATCGACGACAGCTACAACGCCAATCCCGGTTCGCTGGACGCAGCCATCGACACGCTGGCTGCTGCCACTGCGTCGGGGCAGGGTCAAGCGTGGCTGGTGCTGGGCGATATGCGCGAACTCGGTGCCGGCGAGATGGCGCTGCATGCCGAAGCCGGGCGTCGCGCCAAGAGCGCCGGTATTCGTCGGTTGTACACATTTGGACCATTGAGCCAAGCCGCCGCATTGACGTTCGGTGAAGGCGCGGGTTCTTTCGATACCCATAAAGCATTGGCGGACGCATTGCGTGCCGATTTGAATGCGGCCACGGCCGATGCTGCGTCCGGTCTGGTCCGCGTGCTGGTCAAAGGTTCGCGCGGCAGCGCCATGGATCGCATCGTCGCTGCACTGTTGTCCGCAGGGGAGGACAAAACACATGCTGCTTGAACTGGCACGCTGGCTGCAAAGCCTGGAAAACTTTTTTGGCCTGTTCGGCTACCTGACCTTTCGCGGCATTCTCGCGGCGTTGACTGCGTTGTTCCTGTCGTTGTGGGTCGGTCCGGCTGTGATCCGCCGCCTCGCGCAGTTCAAGGGCGGCCAGCCGATCCGTCAGGATGGCCCGCAGACGCATTTCACCAAGGCCGGCACGCCAACGATGGGTGGCGCGCTGATTCTGATGACGGTGCTGTTCTCGGTGCTGCTGTGGGGTGACCTGCGTAACCGCTACGTGTGGCTGGTGCTGGCAGTGATGCTGGCGTTCGGCGCCATCGGCTGGTACGACGATTGGATCAAGATCGTCCGGCGCGATCCCAACGGGTTGAAGTCGCGCTGGAAATACCTGTTGCAATCGGTGTGCGGTTTGGCTGCGGGCCTTTTCCTGTTCTACACCGCCGATGTGCCGGCAGCGACCACGTTCTATATCCCGTTCTTCAAAGCCATCGCGCTACCGCTGGTCGGGGTCACCTTTGTTGCCATCGCGTACTTCTGGATCGTCGGTTTCTCCAACGCGGTCAATCTGACCGACGGCCTGGATGGCTTGGCGATCATGCCGACGGTACTGGTGGCTTGCGCGCTGGGTGTGTTCGCCTATGCCTCGGGCAATGCGGTGTTCTCCAACTACCTGCAGATTCCGCAGATCCCAGGTGCGGGCGAGCTGGTGATCATCTGCGCGGCGATCGCCGGTGCCGGGCTCGGCTTCCTGTGGTTCAACACTTATCCGGCCATGGTGTTCATGGGCGACATCGGTGCGCTGGCGCTGGGTGCGGTGCTGGGCACCATTGCCGTGATCGTGCGCCAGGAGTTGGTGCTGGTGGTCATGGGTGGTGTGTTCGTGATCGAAACGCTGTCGGTGATGATCCAGGTGGCGTCGTTCAAGCTCACCGGCAAGCGCGTGTTCCGGATGGCGCCCATCCATCATCACTTCGAACTCAAGGGCTGGCCTGAGCCGCGCGTGATCGTGCGCTTCTGGATCATCTCCGTCGTGCTGGTCCTGGTGGGGCTGGCGACATTGAAGGTGCGCTGATGAACGATACGCTGCGCCAGGCAACCCGGTTGGAGGCCATCGGCGGCCGCTACGATCCGTGGCTGCTGGGCGCCGCGTTGGCATTGGCATCGCTGGGTGTGGTGATGGTCGCTTCCAGTTCGATCGAACTGGCTGCATCGCCTTTCTATTACACCACCCGCCACATCCTGTTTCTCGCCGCCGGTCTGGGCTTGGCATGGTGGGCGATGCGCACTGAGCTGAAGACCATCGAGCACTACAACCACCTGCTGTTGCTGGGTTGTTTCGTGTTGTTGTTGCTGGTGTTCGTGCCGGGCTTGGGCGTGAGCGTGAAAGGCGCGCATCGCTGGATCAACCTGGGTGTTTCCAACTTCCAGGTAGTCGAAGCGGTAAAGGTGTTCTTCATCGTCTGGTTGGCGAGCTATCTGGTGCGCTTCCGCGACGAAGTCAACGCCACCTGGCCGGCGATGCTGAAGCCGCTGGGTGTGGCGGTGGGTCTGGTGGCGCTGTTGCTGGCGCAACCGGACTTCGGTTCTTCCTCGCTGCTGTTGGCGATCACCGCGGGCATGCTGGTGCTGGGTGGCGTCAACATGCCGCGCATGTTTGGACCAGTGCTGGTCGGGCTCCCGGTGCTAGCGGTGATCGCCATTGCCGAGCCTTACCGCATGCGCCGCCTGACCTCGTTCTCCGATCCATGGGCCGATCCGTTCGGCAGCGGCTATCAGCTGACCAACGCCTTGATGGCGATCGGCCGTGGCGAATGGTTCGGTGTGGGCCTTGGCGGCTCGATCCAAAAACTGAACTACCTACCGGAAGCGCACACCGACTTCATTCTCGCGGTAATCGGCGAGGAACTGGGTTTCGTTGGACTGTGCCTGGTCATTGCGTTGTACACACTGCTGGTCGGCCGCGCTTTCTGGATCGGCTTGCGTTGCGTGGAAATGCGCCGCCACTTCGCCGGCTACTGCGCGTTCGGTATCGCGTTGTGGATCGGCATGCAGAGTTTCGTTTCGGTGGGCGTCAACCTGGGTCTGCTGCCGACCAAGGGTTTGACGCTGCCGCTGATCTCTTCAGGTGGTTCCAGTGTGCTGATGACCTGCGTGGCAATGGGTTTGCTGCTGCGGGTTTCCTATGAGCTGGAGCGCGCCCAGCGCCAGGTCGCGCTGCGCGGCGAAGCGATGCAGGCGTCCGCCGAGCCGCACACGGAAACGGAAGCCGCCGTTCCCTTGCCTAAGGTGGCTACGCCTGCGCCGACCGCCGCATCGAATCCGATACGCGGTACCAACCGGCTGCGCCCGCGTGTCGAACCGACCTTCGAGAGGATCACATGAGCACGTATGCGCATCCCTCGCAGACATCAGGGCAATCCAGCGTGGCGACTCAAGGCGCCCCAGTGATGATCCTGGCGGGCGGCACCGGTGGGCATATTTTCCCTGCATTGGCGGTGGCCAAGGTGCTGCGCGCGCGCCGTGTGCCGGTGGTGTGGCTGGGAGCGGACGGTGCCATGGAAACGCGCCTGGTACCGCAACACGGCATCGAGCTGGACACCATCGCTATCTCGGGATTGCGTGGCAAAGGCAAATTGGCATTGCTAGGTGCGCCCATACGGGTCTTGCGTGCGATTCGCGCGGCTGGCTTCGTGCTGCGTCGGCGTGCGCCACGTGCCGTGGTCAGTTTCGGAGGGTTCGCCGCGGGGCCGGGTGGCATCGCAGCACGACTAATGCGGACGCCGCTGCTAGTGCATGAGCAGAACCGCGCGCCTGGCTTCACCAATCGGGTATTGGCTCGATACGCACGTCGATTGATGACTGGCTTCCCCGGCAGTTTTGCGCAGCGCGAAGAATACGTGGGTAATCCGGTGCGCGACGAAATCGCCGCGGTGCCGGAGCCCACGCAGCGCCTGGCGAACCGGGTAGGACCATTGCGCCTGCTGGTGCTGGGTGGCAGCCAGGGCGCACGTGCGTTGAATCAGGCGGTTCCCAAAGCGGCCGCGGCGCTGGATGGCTTCGCCATGGAAGTGCGCCACCAGTGCGGCGAAAAACTGCACGACGAAGCGGTACGTGCCTATGCGGATGCAGGCGTTATGGCCAAGGTGGAGCCGTTCATCGCCGATATGGCGGAAGCCTATGGCTGGGCCGATCTGGTGATCTGCCGTGCGGGCGCGTCGACCTTGGCGGAACTGTGCGCGGTGGGTATCGGCAGCGTGCTGGTGCCATTCCCGCAAGCAGTCGACGACCACCAGACCCGCAACGCCGAATTCCTGGTCGAACGCGGTGCGGCGTTGCTGCTGAAACAAGACGAATCCCTGTCCACCGAACTCACCGGCATGTTGCGCGACCTGGCTGCTGATGCGGGCAAGCGCCTCTCAATGGCGGAAGCAGCACGCGGACTGGCAAAGACCGATGCGGCCGAACGCATCGCCGACATTATTTTGGAAGAAGCACTATGAAGCTGGGAACAGGTAACGGGCAACAGGGAACGACGGTCCGCGGCTTCGACAGCATCGCGGACGTGCGGGCATGGGGGTCTGTCATTCCCCGTTCCCCGTTCCCCGTTTCCCGCTTCGAAGGAGCCACCCCATGATGGCCGCCGCACGCGAGCGTCGCCTGCAGCACACGGGCAATCTGGCTCGCGAATTCCGTCGTGTTCACTTCGTCGGCATCGGCGGGTCGGGCATGAGCGGGATCGCTGAGGTGCTGTGCACGTTGGGTTATGAAGTGTCCGGGTCCGACAACGCCGACAATGCGGCGACACGCCGCCTGGCTTCGTTGGGCGCGCGCGTGATGCGCGGCCACAATGCATCCAACGTGCTGGGCACCGATTGCGTCGTGGTTTCCAGTGCCATCAAGCATGACAACCCGGAACTGATGGAAGCACGGTCGCAGCGCATTCCCATCGTGCCGCGCGCTGCCATGCTCGCCGAGCTGATGCGTTTCCGCCGCGGCATCGCCATCGCCGGTACGCACGGCAAGACCACCACCACCAGCTTGACCGCCGCCGTATTGAGCGAAGGCGGCATGGATCCGACGTTCGTGATCGGTGGTCAGTTGTTGGCGGCCGGTGCCAACGCCAAGCTCGGCGATGGGCAGTGGCTGGTGGCGGAAGCCGATGAGAGTGATGGCAGCTTCCTGCGTCTGAATCCATTGATCTCCGTCGTCACCAATATCGATGCCGACCATCTGGAAAACTACGACAACGACTTCGAGCGGGTGAAGGCGGCGTTCGCCGAGTTTCTGCAGCGACTGCCGTTCTACGGATTGGCGGTGCTTTGCATCGACGACCCCGAGGTTGCAGTGTTGGCCGCGGATACCCCGCGCCACGTGATGACCTACGGTTTTGCCGAGAACGCCGACGTGCGTGCCGAGAACGTGGTGCAGGAGGGCGGCTGCATGCACTTCACCCTGCGCTTGCCCGAAGACGTGAATGTGCCGGTGAAGCTGGCGTTGCCGGGTCGGCACAACGTGCAGAACGCATTGGCCGCGGCGGCAGTGGCCTGGCAGTTGGGTGTGACGCCGGAAAGTATCGCCACGGCGCTGGAAAAGTTTGCCGGTATCGGCCGTCGCTTCAATGACCTGGGCGAAATCGCCACGCCCTCTGGAGCGCAGGTGCGCTTGGTCGACGACTACGGTCATCATCCCAAAGAGCTTGCCGCTGTTTTCGCCGCCGCGCGCGGAGGCTGGCCGGACAAGCGACTGGTGGTCGCCTTCCAGCCGCACCGCTACAGCCGTACACGCGATCAGTTCGATGCCTTTGCGGCAGTGCTTTCCGAAGTCGACGTACTGGTGCTCAGCGAAGTCTATCCCGCCGGTGAAGCGCCGATTGCAGGAGCCGATGCCAAATCGCTGGCGCGCGCGATCCGTGCGCGCGGGCGCAACGAACCCATCGTGGTCAGCCAAGTTGCGGAACTAGCGGTCGTGCTGCCGGACGTCTTGCAGGACGGCGACTTGCTGCTGCTGATGGGTGCCGGCGACATCGGCCACATCGCACAGCAGATCGCCACGCAGGGATTCGGAGGGCAGGTGGAATGAGTCACTACACTTTCCCGCCGTTGCGTGTGACAGAGCCGAATGCCTTTGGCCGAGTCGCCGTATTGCTGGGCGGAACTTCCAGTGAAGCGGAAGTTTCCCGCGATTCCGGACGCAACGTGCTGGAGGCGCTCCGTGCTCGCGGCGTCGACGCGACGGCGGTGGACGGTATTCCCGCGCTGGCGGAAGCGCTGATCCAGCGTCGTTTCGACCGCGTGTTCAACATTCTGCACGGCCACAAAGGTGGCGGCGAGGATGGCGTCGTACAAGGTTTGATGGAAGCTTTCGGTACACCGTATACCGGCTCTGGTGTGTTGGGCTCCGCGCTCAGCATGGACAAGGTTCGTACCAAGCAAGTGTGGTTGTCGCTGGATCTGCCGACACCTCGCTATGTCCGTTTGTTGAGTGGTGCTGACAGTGGGCAGGCGATGCATGCTGCCGCCAAGCAGCTCGGGCTTCCCGTCATCGTCAAGCCGGCCAATGAAGGTTCCAGCGTTGGCATAACGCGCGTCTTTCAGGAAGCTGATCTCGACGCGGCGGTCGAGCTGGCAGCGCGCTACGACGGCGAACTGCTGATGGAACAGCTGATCGAAGGCGACGAGCTGACCGTCGCCGTTCTGAGCGATGTCGCATTGCCGTCGATTCGCATCGTGCCGAAGGGGCAGTGGTACGACTACCACGCCAAATACGTGGCCGAGGATACGCAGTACCTGTGTCCAGGTTTGGAAAGCGAAGCGGAAGCCGAAATCGGCCGTATCGCGCTGGCCGCATTCCAGGCTGCCGGTTGCAAAGGCTGGGGCCGCGTGGACGTCATGCGCGACCGCAACAGCGGCAAGTTCTATCTGTTGGAAGTGAACACCGCACCAGGCATGACCAGTCATTCGCTGGTGCCCAAGGCGGCGGGCCAGGCCGGCATCGGTTTCGAAGAGCTGTGCTGGCGGATCCTGGAAACGACACTGCCGGAGATCGCGGCATGAGAATGCAGAAGCGGGAACAGGGAACAGGGAACAGGGAATGGAGCAATGCGGCTTCTGCTGCAGTGCTGCGCCATTCCCTATTCCCTGTTTTTCATTCCCGTCATCGCTGGAGCAACGCAGCGTCGGTCGCGGGACTGCGTCATTCCCCGTTCCCCGTTCCCCGTTCCCCGCTCCGCAGGAGCAACCCATGAACGCCGCGCTGCGCATCATCGCTTGGCTGCTCGCACTGGCTCTGGTGGCATTGCCCGTGGTCGCCGTCATGAATGGCTGGATCGGTGCCGAACGCTGGCCGTTGGCCAAACTGCGTATGCACGGCGAGTTCGAGCGCGTCGATCCGGCGCAGTTGCGCGCGGCGGTGCTGCCTTATGCGAAGCATGGATTCTTTGCTGTCCGCCTGCAGGACGCTCAAGACGCCGTCGAAAAGCTGCCGTGGGTGGAGCGTGCCGAAGTGCGCAAGCGCTGGCCGGATGTGATGGAAATCCGCGTGGTGGAGCATGAACCATTCGCACGCTGGGGCCAGGATCGCCTGTTGTCCGAGCACGGCCGTCTTTTCCCGACGCCAAAAGCACTTTCGGGTTTGAAACTGCCGCAGCTGGGCGGACCGGATTCGCAGGTGCAGGAAGTGATCGCGCTGTACAACGAATCGCGCCAGTTGTTCGCGCCGTTGGGTTTGGAAGTCGAGCGCCTGACCTTGGATCGCCGTGGCAGTTGGTCGCTGACGTTGGGCAATGGAACGGAAGTGGTGATTGGCCGCGCCGACGCGCGCCCACGTCTGGGCCGCTTCGCACGGATGCTTCCACAGCTTTTGACCATGCAGCCGCAGGCGCTGCGACGCGCGGACCTGCGTTACACGAATGGATTTGCGTTGAGTTGGGATACGGAAAAGCAGGGAACAGGGAACGGGGAACAGGGAATGAAAGATCGCGAACCCGCGCCGGGCAGCGGACAAGGGATAGCACGCGGGATGCGAAACAACGTTCCACCAGATGAGTCGCGTCTTCTCCGCTCCCTGTATCGCCGCATTCCCCGTTCCCCGTTCCCCGTTCCCGCTCTCGCTCCACAACAGGCATCAAAAACATGAACCGCAAAGGCGACAAATCGCTGATCGTCGGACTCGACGTCGGCACCTCCAAAGTGACCGCACTGGTGGGTGAGTACTCGCCGGGCAATCCTATCGAGGTGATCGGCATCGGCTCGCACGAGTCGCGTGGGCTCAAGCGCGGCGTGGTGGTCGATATCGAATCCACCGTGCAGTCGATCCAGCGCGCGGTGGAGGAAGCGGAGCTGATGGCCGGCTGCGAGATCCGCTCGGTCTATGCGTCGATCTCCGGCAACCATGTGCAATGCAAGAACTCGCCCGGCATCGTGCCGATCCGCGACGGCGAAGTGACCTGGGGCGATCTGGACCGGGTCCTGGAAGCGGCCAAGGCGGTCGCCATTCCGGCCGACCAGAAAATCCTGCACGCGATTCCGCGCGAGTATGTGCTGGACGATTCTCAGGAAGGCATCCGCAATCCCGTCGGCATGACCGGCGTGCGCCTGGAAGTGCATGCGCACCTGGTGGTGTGCGCGCAATCGGCCGCTGCCAATATCAGTAAGTGCGTGCAGCGTTGCGGTTTGCAGATCGATGATCTGATCCTGTCGTCGCTTGCCTCCAGTGTGGCGGTGCTGACCAGCGATGAGCGCGAACTGGGCGTGGTGCTGGTAGACATGGGCGCAGGCACCACCGATTTGGCCGTGTTCGTGCAAGGCGCCATCTGCCACACGGCTTCGCTGCCGATCGCCGGCGACCATGTCACCAACGACATCGCGCACATGCTGCGCACGCCGACGCCGGAAGCCGAGCAGATCAAAGTTCGCTACGCCTGTGCGCTCGCGCAACTGGCGACGGCGGAAGAAAGCATCCAGGTACCCAGCGTCGGCGACCGTCCGCCACGACGCATGCCGCGCCATTCGCTGGCGCAGGCAGTGCAGGGCCGTTACGAGGAAATCTTCGAGATGGTGCAAGCGGAACTACGTCGCTCCGGCTTCGAGGAACTGGTGCGCGCCGGCATGGTGCTGACGGGCGGCGCCTCGAAGATGGAAGGCGTGGTCGAACTGGCCGAAGAAATGGTGCAGATGCCGGTGCGCGTGGGTATCCCGCAGCACGTACACGGTTTGGGCGAAGTAGTGGGCAACCCGGTGCACGCGACCGGCGTGGGCCTGCTGCTGATGGGCAGCCAGATAGAACACCCGCGCCGCCCATCGCTGCCTACGGGCAAGGCGGGAAGTTGGCTGAAGAAATTGCAGAACTGGTATCGCGGTGAATTTTGAAGAGCATGGAACAGGGAACAGGGAGCCGGGAACAGGGAATTCAAGTGTAGGAACGCGCATGGATCGTGCGGAGTAGTAAGAGAAGCAAAGGCTAAACGTTGGTAAAGCGGTAACCCGATTCGGGAAGAGAACATCGAACATCCGAGGAAGCGTCATTCCCCGTTCCCTGTTCCCCGTTCCCGCTTCAAGCAACACATAACTAAATAAATGAGGACTACGGACATGGCACATTTCGAACTGGTTGAAAAAATGGCTCCGAATGCGGTGATCAAGGTGATTGGTGTGGGCGGCGGCGGCGGCAACGCGGTCGCGCACATGGTCAGCAGCAGCGTGGAAGGCGTGGAATTCGTCACCGCCAACACCGACTCGCAAGCCATCAAGAACTGTGGCGCCAAGTTGCAGTTGCAGTTGGGCGGCAACGTCACCAAGGGCTTGGGCGCTGGCGCCAACCCTGAAGTCGGTCGTCAGGCCGCACTGGAAGATCGCGAACGCATCATCGAAGCGCTGGAAGGCGCCGACATGGTGTTCATCACCGCGGGCATGGGCGGTGGCACCGGCACTGGCGCGGCGCCGGTTGTCGCGCAGCTGGCCAAGGAAATGGGCATCCTGACCGTTGCTGTGGTCACCAAGCCTTTCCCGTTTGAAGGCCGCCGCCGCATGCAGGTGGCACTGAAGGGCATCGAGGAACTTTCGCAGCACTGCGATTCGCTCATCACCATCCCCAACGAAAAGCTGATCACCGTGCTGGGCCGCAATGCCACCATGATCCAGGCCTTCCGCGCCGCGAATGACGTATTGCTGGGTGCCGTGCAGGGTATCGCCGATCTGATCGTGCGTCCGGGCCTGATCAACGTCGATTTCGCCGACGTGCGCACCGTGATGTCGGAGATGGGCCTGGCGATGATGGGCACCGGCAGCGCACGCGGCGACGACCGCGCTCAGGCCGCCGCTGAAAGCGCCATCCAGAATCCGTTGCTGGACGACGTTAATCTGTCCGGCGCCAACGGCATCCTGGTCAACATCACCGCCGGCCCGGACTTCACCATGGCCGAGTTCGACGAAGTGGGCCGCACCATCGAAGGCTTCGCTTCCGAGGACGCCACCGTGGTGTTGGGCACCGTGCTGGACCCGGACATGCAGGACGAAGTGCGGGTCACGGTGGTCGCCACCGGCCTCAATCGTGCTGCCGTCCGCCAGCCGCTGCGCGGCGACTTGTCCGGTGGCAGCCACCGCGAGCCGGTGCGGGCACCCATCAAGCTGGTTCGCGACGCTACCACCGGCATGCCGATGTACGACGCGATGGCGCATGCCGATCCGGTGGCCGATGCGGTCGGGTCCTTGGGCCTGCGCCGGGGTTCGGCGGCACCGGCTTCTTCGCCCGCCTCAGCGCCCGTGGCAGCCGATCTGCCCAACGACTATCTGGATATCCCGGCGTTCCTGCGCCGCCAAGCGGACTGATGTAACTGTGGAATCCTCCTCCGCTGGTCGGAGGAGGGGGTGAGGTGCAGGTCGGAGCTTTGCGGTTCCGGATGCATGAATAATGTGTCGCGTGGTTTTCTTTGAAAGCCGCCTCATCCCAGCTTTCCTCAGTGAACCGGGGAAAGCGCAATGCAACATCGCCATGTCCTTTGCTGCCGGACTGTCCGGTCCGGCAGCTTTTTCATGGACCCGCGGGTGAACCTGCCAGGATGCCAAGCGATTGTTTCGGCCCTGGGACAGAGCGGTTCTTCCGTTAAGATTCAGCTAATTGCGTGCTATTCTCGCCGCTCGCACTCAGCATCCGTGCCTATTTTTTTGCCCATGGCTCAGCAACGCACCCTCAAGAACGTGATCCGCGCCACCGGCGTGGGCCTGCACAGCGGCGAAAAGGTCTACATGACGCTGCGGCCGGCCGCTCCGGATACGGGCATAGTGTTCCGCCGTGTGGACCTGGATCCCGTGGTCGAAATTCCGGCCAACGCCGAGCTGGTAACCGAAACCACCTTGTGCACCGGCTTGAGCCGCGAAGGCGCCAAAGTGCAGACGGTGGAACACCTGATGTCAGCCATGGCCGGCCTGGGTATCGATAACGCCTATGTAGAACTGTCCTCGGCGGAATTGCCGATCATGGACGGCTCCGCTGGCCCGTTTGTATTCTTGCTGCAGTCGGCAGGTGTCGCGGAACAGAATGCGCCCAAGCGTTTCATCCGCATCAAGCGCACCGTGGAAGTCACCGACGGCGACAAAGTCGCGCGTTTCGAGCCCTACAACGGGTTCCGCATCGGCTTCACCGTCAAGTTCGACCATCCGATGATTCCGGCCTCGCAGTCGCGGGCGGAAGTGGAATTTTCCACCGGCGCCTACATCAAGGAAGTGGCGCGTGCGCGCACCTTCGGCTTCATGCGCGATCTGGAATACATGCGCGAACGCAATCTGGGCCTGGGCGGTTCGATGGACAACGCCATCGTGCTGGATGAGTTCCGCGTACTCAACGACGACGGCCTGCGCTACGCGGACGAGTTCGTCCGTCATAAGATCCTGGACGCCATCGGCGATCTCTACCTCGCCGGCCGCCCCATCCTGGGCGCCTACGAGGGCTACAAGTCCGGGCATGCGCTCAACAACAAGCTGGTGCGAGCGTTGCTCGCCGATACTTCCGCCTGGGAAGAAGTCGTTTTCGGGGCCGCGCACGGTCCTGGCCCGGTGAGCTACGGCAATCCCGTTCTGGCGGGCTGAGCAAGCCGGCTAATCCAGCTGCTGTACGTCTTACTCATCCCTGGATTTATTGGCTACCGGTGTCGTCCGACACAGCCGTCGTTGGGGATCATTCCGGTTACACCTTTTCGGAAGCGTGACGGATGTCACGACACAACCTGTATATTAACCATTATTTAACTTTTGGCTAACCACCCAGCTGGCCTGGATCGGTACTATGCCTGCACCTGTGCGTCGGGCAATCAGAGTTTCCGCCCGCTACGCCGGTCTTGAGGAGCGTTACCTGACTCCGCGGAGCCGGAGTCTTCCAAGGACGCGAGGATGGCTTTCAGCGCTGAGCGCGAAGCCTCCGAAACAGGTTTGGCCGTGCGTTGCACCGTGTTGGAAGGGTGGAGCGGTGCAGTCGTTGTCTTGGCGGTGACTTCGGTGATCGCCAGTCCGATGGATTGGGCCACGTTGATCAGTTCCGGTGCGGCTAGGCGCAATTTGGCCCGCCACACTGGGGAATCGACGATAAAAACGAGCCGCTTGCCCGCCACGTTCGCCAGTCGGCAATGCGGGGCCAGGGTTGGCGGAAGACAGGGGCGAAGTTGCTGTTCCAGCGCGTCGAGCCAGAGGGCACGGCGCACCGGGTCGGTAGCGGCATCGGACATGGCAGCCTGCAAGGCGGGCTGTGCGATGCCGGAACGGCGCGGTTTGGACTTCGAATCAGACATCGGTATTTATGACCTTTCAGACCATCGTAAACAATTCACGCAATAGGTTGGCGCTTTCGCTGACCAATGCCCACCACCGGACAAGTCACTTTTTCCATTCCCGTCCCTTCCTCAGCGCAGGTTTTCTTCTTGCGACCGGCCTTGTGGTCGGCATGGCGGGCCGTAGCGCGATGGGAATGGCACAGGTGTCGTTGCTGCAGGCCAATGTGGATCAGCAGCAAACCGAACTGGATCAGGTGCGCCGCGGTGCTCAACAGGAAATCAACGCCATGGCGGCGCGGTTGGGCGAGCTGCAGGCGCAGGCCAATCGGCTGAATGCCCTGGGCGAGCGCCTGACCCGAGTCGGCCAGTTGCAGGACGGCGAGTTCGATTTCAACGAGCCCGTGGGCGTTGGCGGCAACGATGTCGCCTTCGACATGCGGCCGGCCGAATTGAAGGAAGGCGTGAACCAGTTGGAGCGCCAGTTCGCCGCTTCCGGCCAGCAGCTGTCCGTGCTGGAGGCGTTGCTGTTCAATCGTGAGCTGGACAAGAACGCCACGCCTTCGCGCATGCCCATCGCCAACAGCTACATCACGTCGGGCTTCGGCGGCCGCGCGGATCCGTTCGGCGGCGGCGGCCAGTATCACAAAGGCATCGACTTCAAGGCCAACGTGGGCGACCCGGTCCTGGCGGTTGCCGATGGCGTGGTCAGCTTTGCGGGCGTCAAGGGCGGCTACGGCAACGTAGTGGATGTGGACCATGGCAATGGCTACATCACTCGTTACGCGCACAATTCCCGCTTGATGGTGAAAGCCGGTGATCTGATCCGCGTCGGCAGTGTGGTGGCCAAGGCAGGTTCCACCGGCCGTTCCACTGGCGCGCACGTGCACTTTGAAGTCTGGGAAAACGGCCGCGTGGTCAATCCGCGTAAGTTCCTGGGCGACGGCCCGACCCCGGTAGGCAAGGTCAAGCGGGGTTGACGTAGGCGGGTCTCGACCCGCCGCCCGAGTTGACGCATTCACCGCTTGGATGGTGATGGCGGGTGAGTCCCGCCCACTTGATCCCCCGGGGCGCCGCCCCAAGCTACAATACGACGTTGCCAACAGGGCGCATTGCGCCCTGTTTCGTTTTGGGCGCTGCGGTATTCACTGCGGTTCGCCCCGGGCGCTCCTTTCCCATTCGGTTCCTTACATGATCAACAACCTGCTTACCCGTGTCTTTGGCAGCCGCAACGAACGCCTGTTGAAACAGCTCCAGCGCAGCGTCGGCAAAATCAATGCGCTGGAATCGGAGATGGAAAAGCTCTCCGACGACGCGCTCAAAGCCAAGACTCCCGAGTTCCAGCAGCGCATCCGCGATGGAGAATCGCTGGACAAGATTCTGCCGGAAGCCTTTGCCGTAGCCCGTGAAGCCTCGCGCCGCGTGCTGGGTATGCGCCACTACGACGTGCAGCTGATCGGCGGCATGGTGCTGCACCTGGGCAAGATCGCCGAAATGCGCACCGGTGAAGGCAAGACACTGGTCGGTACGCTGCCGGTCTACCTCAACGCGCTGGAAGGCAAGGGCGTGCACGTCGTTACCGTCAACGACTACCTGGCGCGCCGCGACGCTGCCTGGATGGGCAAGTTGTACAGCTGGCTGGGTCTCACCGTGGGTGTGGTCTACCCGGGCATGCCGCACAGCGACAAGCACGCCGCCTATGCCGCCGACATCACCTACGGCACCAATAACGAATTCGGCTTCGACTACCTGCGCGACAACATGGCCATGGCCAAGCAGGACCGCTATCAGCGAGGCCTGCACTACGCCATCGTCGACGAAGTGGACTCCATCCTGATCGACGAGGCCCGCACTCCACTGATCATCTCCGGCCCGGCCGACGAATCCCCGGAGCTGTATATCCGCGTCAACCGCATCGTGCCCTCGCTGATCAAGCAGGAAACCGAGGAAGGCGAAGGCGACTACTGGGTGGACGAGAAGGGCAAGCAGGTGCACCTGTCCGAAGCGGGTATGGAGCATGCCGAAGAGCTGCTGCGCCAGGCCGGCATCCTGAAAGACGAAGAGGACAGCCTGTACGGCGCCACGAATTTGTCGATCGTCCATCACCTCAACGCCGCCCTGCGCGCGCACGCCATCTACCAGCGAGATGTGGACTACATCGTGCGCGATGGAGAAGTAGTGATCGTTGACGAGTTCACGGGTCGCACGCTGGTGGGCCGACGCTGGTCCGATGGCCTGCATCAGGCAGTGGAAGCGAAGGAGGGCGTGCCGGTCCAGCGCGAGAACCAGACGCTGGCCAGCATCACCTTCCAAAACCTGTTCCGCATGTACAAGAAGCTGTCCGGCATGACCGGCACGGCGGATACAGAGGCCTACGAATTCCAGAGCATCTACGGCCTGGAAGTGATCGTCATTCCGACCAATCGCCCAACCGTGCGCAGGGACTCGCCGGACCAGGTGTTCCTCAACCGCACCGGCAAGTTCAATGCCGTGCTGGCCGATATCCAGGATTGCTACGCCCGCGGCCAGCCGGCGCTGGTGGGCACCACCTCCATCGAGACGTCGGAACTGCTGTCCGACCACCTGCGCAAGGCCGGCGTGCCGCACGAGGTGCTCAACGCCAAGCAGCACGAGCGCGAAGCGCAGATCGTGGCCCAGGCCGGCCGTCCCAAGGCGGTCACCATCGCCACGAATATGGCAGGCCGCGGTACCGACATCGTGCTGGGTGGTTCGCTGGAAGCGGAGTTGGAGCAACTGCCGGAAGACGCCACCGACGCCGACCGTCTGCGGGTGAAGCGCGAATGGCAGAAGCGCCACGACGAAGTGAAGGCCGCTGGCGGCCTGCACATCATCGGTACCGAGCGCCATGAATCCCGCCGCATCGACAACCAGTTGCGCGGCCGCTCCGGCCGCCAGGGCGATCCGGGTTCGTCCCGCTTCTACCTGTCGCTGGAAGACAACCTCATGCGCATCTTCGCATCCGACTGGGTGCAGAAAGCGATGAAGCTGATCGGCATGAAGGAAGACGACGTCATCGAGGACAAGCTGGTCAGCCGCCAGATCGAAAAGGCACAGCGCAAGGTAGAAGCGCACAACTTCGACATCCGCAAGAACCTGCTGGATTTCGACGACGTCAACAACGACCAACGCAAGGTCATCTACGCCCAGCGCGATGAATTGCTGGAAGCCGATTCGGTGAAGGAGAACATCGATGGCATCCGCGGCGATGTGGTCGAAGAATTGGTAAATCGCTTCGTGCCGCCTAATTCGGTGGACGAACTGTGGGACCTGACCGGCCTGGAAAATGAACTGCGCGAGGAAGCGGGCCTGGAGCTGCCGGTCACGCGCTGGCCGCAGGAAACCGAGGAGCTGGACGCCGAAGCGATCGAACAGCGTGTGCAGGACGCCATGGCGCAATACTTCAATGCCAAGGAAGAAGTGATTGGCGCCGACACCATGCGCGCGCTGGAAAAGCACATCATGCTGACCGTGCTGGACAAGAGCTGGAAAGAGCATCTGGCCCGCATGGACTACCTGCGCCAGGGCATCCACCTGCGTGGCTATGCGCAAAAGCAGCCCAAGCAGGAATACAAGAAAGAAGCGTTCGAACTGTTCTCCAGCATGCTGGAGCAGGTGAAGCGCGAAGTCATCACCATCCTCGCACGCGTGCGCATCCGCAGCGAAGAGGAAGTGGCGGCGCTGGAAGCGCAGGAACGCGCGCTGGCCGAAGCCAAGGCGCGGCAGCTGCAGTTCCAGCACGAAGATGCCGGCGGTTACGGCGCCGACGAGGAAGCCGCGCGCGAGCAGGCGATGAGCCAGGCGGCGCAGGGCGGTTTCGTGCAATCCCCTCCGCAAACCGTCCACCGCGATTCGCCCAAGGTTGGGCGCAACGATCCCTGCCCCTGCGGCAGCGGCAAGAAGTACAAGCACTGCCACGGTCAGCTGGGCTAAGCATAGATCCCCGTCGGCATATATGTAGGAGCGGCGTCCCGCCGCGAGCTCTTCCCGTCAGATCGCGATAAAAGCGAAGAGCTCGCGGCGGGACGCCGCTCCTACCGTCGAGACAGCCGTTGCTACCCCGAGACGGTGCCCTAACCGCCCAGACGCCGCTCCTACACGATCCGAATCGGCACCCGATCGCGGCGCGACCAGGTAATTGCGTTACCCACCTGATTCCCGGCAAGCTTCGGCCATGCTGACTCCTGTCCGTTCCATTCACGTCATGGCTGCCGTCATCACCGACGCCCGCGGCCGCATCCTGCTGGCCCGACGCACCGAAGGCCGAGACCTTGCCGGACGTTGGGAATTCCCAGGCGGGAAGCGCGAACCTGGTGAAACACCTGAAGCCGCACTGGCGCGCGAGCTGCAGGAAGAGCTGGGCATCGATATCGAAGTGGGCGAGCACGTGATTAGCGTGCCCCAGCAATATCCGGACAAGCGCCTGCGCCTGGACGTGCGCCGACTGACCCGCTGGAAGGGCACGCCACGCGGTCACGAAGGCCAAGCATTGGCCTGGGTGGCGCCCGACAAACTGACCCGTTATGCCATGCCGCCCGCGGACCGGCCGGTGGTCGCGGCGCTGCTGCATTCTGATCACTATCTGGTGACGCCAGAGCCAGGCGATGACGATGCGGCTTGGCTGGCGGCGCTACGGCGCGCGCTGGCGGTCGGTGTTCAGCGCGTGCAGGTGCGTGCTCGCAGTATCAGTGGTGAGCGCTGGCAGGCGCTCGCCAGCGCCGCCGTGCAAGCCTGCCGCGACGCCAAGGCGGAAGTGCTGATCAACGGCGATATCGATCTGGCCCGCCAGCTAAACACCGGCGTGCAGCTGCGCGCCTCCCAACTGCGCGACGTAACGGCTCGGCCGCTACCGGAAGATGTTCCGGTTGCTGCTTCCTGCCACACCGCCGATGACCTGCAGATAGCCGAATCCCTGGGCTGCGATTTCGCCGTACTCGGCAGCCTGAATCCCACCGCGACTCATCCCCGCACATCGCCTTTAGGCTGGGAAGGCTTCGCCCGTCTCCGTGAAAACGTATCGCTTCCCATCTACGCCATTGGCGGCCTGCGCCCGCAGGACATCGCCGAAGCCAGGCAACATGGAGCCCAGGGTATCGCTGCTATTCGGGCGTTGTGGCCGGCGTGACAATGTAGGAAGCCCAGACCTACCGCAGGCTTCGATTGTTGCTGTTGCTGTTGTAGGAGCGCCGTCCCGGCGCGAGCTCTTCCCATCAGGTCGCGACAAAAGCGAACAGCTCGCGGCGGGACGTCGCTCCTACCACCAGCCAGCGCCCCTGCCGGAGACCTTGCTTGTCGCTATTGCAGCCGCTGCCGCTGCCGCTGCCGCTGCCGCTGCTGTTGCTGTTGCCGTTGCCGTTGCCGTTGCTGTTGTAGGAGCGCCGTCCCCGGCGCGAGCTCTTGCTCCGCAAACGACACGCATCCCCAGATATGAGCATCATTCACGGCATATGCCGGAAACGCTCACGACCGAGCTCCTCGGCGGCGGTCAGAAGGCCGCCGCCCAAGCTGCTACTGGGCATGGCCGCTAAGAGCTTCCGCCGCCAGCACCCGATAGCGCCCATCCAACTCAGCCACTGCATCCCGCAAATTCTCGATATCCCCCTCGTTGACCACCACATCATCAGCCAACGCCAAGCGTTGGGCGCGGCTGGCCTGAGCGGCCATCATCTTGTCGGCCAATACGGCATCGATACCATCACGCAGCATCAGGCGCGCCTTCTGCGTGGCGGGTGAAACATCCACCACCAGAATGCGGTCCAGCCATGGATAGCCCGCTCGACCACCCGCCTCAGTCAGCAGCGGAATCGTCGCTATGGCGTACGGACCCGGTGCGTCGGCACAGATGGCGTGCAGTCGTGCCCGAATCGCAGGATGCAGGATCACTTCCAGCGCACGCCGCTCCTCATCATTCTGGAACACCCGCGCCCGTAAAGCGGCCCGATCCAGCCGGCCATCCGCCAGCAGCACCTGACCGCCAAAATGCGCCACAACGGCAGCCAGGGCGGGCTGTCCGGGTTCGACAATCTCACGGGCAATCAAATCGGCATCGGCCACCGCAACGCCTCTCTCGGCGAAGCCTCTCTCCAGCGCACTCTTGCCCGAAGCGATGCCGCCGGTCAGTCCAATGAAGTAATCGGCCATGAGGGGGATTAGACCCTGTTCCCCAGTGACAGGGGAAGCCGTCTCGATTCCTGCATTGTGGGAGTCGTACCGGCATGCCGGTACGGGTGAGTCGCGACGCTTTCCCATGCCGGCCACTTTCCGGTCGCGACTCACGTCGCTCCCACAATGGTCTAAAGACCTACCTCAACCCAGCAAACCGAAGATACCCATCAATCAGCGCTTCGCCCCAAAAGAAAACAATCCAACCCGCGATCGCCAAATAGGGGCCAAAAGGAATAGGAGTGGCACGGTCACGCCCCTTCATCGCCAGCCAGATGGAGCCGACCACCGCGCCCACCACCGAAGACAACAAGATCGTCGGCAGCACGCCCTTCAGGCCGACCCAGGCACCAATCGCGGCCAATAGCTTGAAATCGCCATGGCCCATGCCTTCCTTGCCAGTCACCTGCTTGAACAGCCACCACACCACCCACAGGGACGTGTAGCCGGCAATCGCACCCAGCAACGCCGGTTTGGCCGGCATATAAAGGTTGTCCACGCTGGCGATCAATCCCAGCCACATCAAAGGCAAGGTCAGCTGATCCGGCAGCAACCGGGTGCGAAAGTCGATCCCAGACAAAGCCACCAGAAAGCAACTCAGCAACGCCGCACCAAAGCCCTGCCACCCAAAACCAAAGCGCCAGACCGCGGCGACCGCCAGCAAGCCCGTCAGGAGCTCCACCAACGGATACTGCGCAGAAATCGGCGCCTTGCAGTGGCGGCAACGCCCACGCAGCGCCAGCCAGCTGATCAGCGGAATGTTCTCGAACCACGACAGCGTGTGCTTGCAATGCGGGCAGTGCGACCGCTCCACCACGATCCCAGGTGGAGGCGGGTCGTAGATCTCCGGCAACTCCAGGATCTCCCGCGAATCGCGCTTCCAGTGCCACTCCAACCGCCGCGGCAACCGCAGGATCACCACATTGAGAAAACTACCAACAAGCAGGCCAAGGCCGGCTACGACTGGGTAGCCCAGTTCTGGGTGCTGATCGAGGAATGCCATTTGGCGATTCTAGCGGGTATACATCAAATCGTAGCAGCCAGCTTGAAGATGGGTAGGTACATGCCTATCACCATGCCGCCAACTAGGACACCAATCACTACCATGATCATCGGTTCGATCAGACTTGCCAACGCATCCACCGCATTGTTGACTTCCTGTTCGTAGTACTCGGCCACTTTGAACAACATGGTATCCAGCGCACCGGCTTCTTCGCCGATTGCGGTCATCTGGATCACCATATGCGGGAATAGCGCCGTCTGCTTCATCGCCATGTTGACTGGATAGCCTACGGCCACATCGTCGCGCATACGGAGGACTGCTTTTTCATAGACAGTGTTACCGGTCGCGCCGGCCACCGTCTCCAAAGCTTCCACCAGTGGCACACCGGCCTTGAAGGTGACCGCCGTGGTCCGGGCGAACCGGGCAATGGCCGAGTTATGCATGATTTCACCGATCACTGGAATTTTCAGGATGGCTTTGTCGATGAAATGCTGAAAAGCGGGGGAACGTTTGAAGAAGAAGATGAAAGCAAACAAGCCGCCAACAACCAGCAACAGCGCGACCCACCACCAGCTCACCAGAAAACGAGACGCGCCGACAATCATCTGCGTAAACGCGGGAAGTTCGGCACCAAATCCTTTGAACGTCTCTTCGAACTGCGGGACGACAAAGATCAGCAGGATCGCACTGACAATGATCGCAACCGCAATGGTCATCGCGGGGTAGAACAGCGCCTTCTTGATCTTGCCTTTCAGGGCTTCCAGATTTTCCTTGTAGTTGGCGATCGTATCCAGCACGATCTCCAGCACGCCTGCGCTTTCGCCGGCCCGTACCAGTCCCCGATACAACTCGTCGAATTGCACAGGGTGCTTGCTGATGGCCTCGGACAGTGATGAGCCGCCTTCGATATCATTGCGGATGGTTCTCACCATCTTCTTCATCCGTACGTTCTTCTGTCCGCCTTCGATGATTTCCAGCGCGCTCACGATAGGTACGCCGGACTTCATCATGGTCGCCATCTGGCGGCTGAAGAATGCGATTTCCTTGACACTGATTGGCTTGCCGGCCTGTCCGAACAATGGTTTCGGCTTGGCCTTGACCACATTGGGTGTGATGCCCTGCCGGCGCAGCTCGGCGCGCAGCATATTGGCGTTCTTGGACTGCTGCTCGCCCTTCATCTTCACGCCGCGCTTGTCCACGCCTTCCCAGACGAATAGGCTCAGCGGGTTGTCGCGAACAGGCGTGACTGTCTTCTTGGCGGCGGAACGGGTAATAGCCATCTGTTTTCCCCTGGCCGGCTTCCCCAGCCGGACGTCTCTCTTCATGGTAGCCGGTTATCAGGGGAAGGGAACCACCCCTGCTGTGACGGTCGGCAGGGTTTGCGGTTCCAAACCGACGAACCGTAGGAGCGCCCCATGGGCGTGAGCTTAGATCGCCCCTGGAAAAGCTCGCGCCCATGGGGTGCTCCTACGCGGGCGGACTGTTTCCTGGATGCCAGGAGCGCGCGCCTCAATCCTTAGTAACGCGATTGATCTCCGCCAGCCCGGTAACGCCGTTGCGGACCTTTAAAAGAGCGGACTGCCGCAGGTCCCGGATGCCAGCCTTCTGCGCAACCTCCGCAATCTGCATGGCATTGCCGCCTTCTAGCACGATGGCTTGGATCTCGTCGCTCATCGGCATGACCTGATAGATGCCGGTCCGGCCTTTATAACCTTCGGTGCATTCGTCGCAGCCCACTGGCTCGTAGAGAATGAACCCAGCATCGATTTCCTGCTGGTTGAAGCCCTCTGCCAACAAGGCATGCGCCGGCAACTCAACCGCACGCTTGCAGCGGTTGCACAGCCGCCTAGCCAAGCGTTGGGCGATGATCAGGGTGACCGAACTTGTGATGTTGTAGGGCGCGATACCCATATTCATCAGGCGGGCAATGGTCTGGGGGGCATCGTTGGTGTGCAGCGTGGATAGCACCATATGGCCAGTCTGGGCCGCCTTGATGCCGATTTCGGCGGTTTCCAAGTCGCGAATTTCGCCGACCATGATCACGTCCGGATCCTGGCGCAGGAAGCTGCGCAACGCCGCGGCGAAGGTCATGCCGCGCTTGATGTTCTGCTGCACCTGATTGACACCCGGCAAACGGATTTCCACCGGGTCTTCCACGGTGGAAATATTACGGACTTCGTCGTTGAGGATGCCCAGTGCGGTGTATAGGGATACGGTTTTACCGGAGCCGGTGGGGCCGGTGACGAGTACCATACCGTAAGGCTTCTGGATAGCCGCCTCGAAGAGCGCCTGCTGGTCCGGCTCGTAACCCAGTTTTTCGATGCCTAGCTTGGCCGCGCTGCCGTCCAGGATACGCAGCACCACTTTTTCACCGAACAGGGTAGGCAGGGTGCTGACACGGAAGTCGATCTGCTTGGTCTTGCTGAGATTCAACTTGATGCGCCCGTCCTGTGGCACACGCTTTTCGGCGATGTCTAATTGCGACATCACCTTCAGACGGGCAGCGATGCGCTGGCTCAACTTGACTGGCGCTTTCGCCACCTGTTTCAGGATGCCGTCGATACGCAGGCGGACTCGGTAGTCGGTCTCATAAGGCTCGAAGTGAATGTCCGACGCTCCGCGTTTGATGGCATCTATCAGTACCTTGTTGACGAACTTGACGACAGGTGTATCGTCGCCCTTGCTATCCATCGCGCTATCTGCGGTATTGGCCAAATCTTCGTCGGTGCCAACTTCCAGATTCTCTAAGCCGTCATCGTCGTCACTGAAAGCATTAGTCAGATTGCTGACAGCATTGAGCCACTGATCCAGCGTGCGCCGCAGCATGTCTTCGTCAACTAAGATCGGTTCCACCACCAAATTGGTATGGAACTTGACTTCATCTAGTGCATGAGTATTCGTGGGGTCGGATACGCCAACGAACAACTTGTTACCACGTTTGAACAGCGGTAGCACGCGGTGCTTTTGCAACAAGTCATCACTCACCAACTTGATGGCATTATGTGCAGGAGCGAAGGCAGTGGCATCCAGCAATGGCATGCCAAACTCGATCGCATTCGCGGCAGCAAGCTGTGCCGCAGTAGCCAACTTCTTCTCGGCGACCCATTGCGCCAACGGAATTTTCGCCTCGGCGGCGTTGGCCATCGCGGTGCGTGCCGATGTTTCGTCCATTGCGCTATCGATGACCAGGCGCCGAGCGATGCCGGTAATCCCGACCAGATTGACAGTATTGGAGACTTGGGCATTCATAGTGAAACTCTCTGTGACGCAAACGAAACTGGTAGGCGGGCAGGAAGCAGACCAACTGCCAAGTCATTGTAAAAATTCGTTCATCCATCATCGATAGCGGTCGTTTTATACGAACCCGCCACTATAAAATCCCTAGCTTTTAGCCGCGAAGCAGCTACTCCATAAACGCGATGACTTTTCCCTCAGCAAGCTCGCCCATTGAGCGATTGGATTTAGCAGTTGACGTGTAAACGAAGCATGGTTGATGCAGTCGGTTCCTACCTTTGCATCACAGACTCCCGGTACGTAGTAAGTCTTGAAGGCTTGATCAAACACGGAAAAGATGGTGGCGAAATTGTTGCCAATGCCGAGCCCTTCCCTGACATGGTGCCACCTATGCATGGCGGGCGATACTAAGATGCGCCCAACTGGCCCATACGTCCATGGGACGTTCGCGTGAGTTAGGAGGCCATAGTAGTGGCGAATGAGGCCGTTGGCGATAAGTGCCCAGAACGGAAAGCCAATTAGATACAGGGTCCCCATGTCAATCAAAACAGTAACTACCCGATTCAAGGGGTGGATACGGTAAACAGTAAGCCAATTCATCTCCCGATCGCTGTGGTGCATGGAATGGATCGGCCAAAGCCAGATGCTGTGCTCCAATCGGTGGCGAAAATAGCCGATCAAGTCCCCTGTTGCCACGGCTATCAGCAGCGTTGCCCAGGTGGGTAACGCTTCGAAGAATGAAAGGCCGAGTCGATTTATTTGCGTGGTTGCTACGGTGTCTTGAATTAAAAACGCCAGTGTCACCAGCAGAGGGCCGACAAACAGCGCATCAAGAAGGAAGCAAAGATAGTTGACCCGGAAGCTGGCGCCGGAGATTTTCCGTAGCACCTGTATCAGGTCCTTTCTATGCAAGATTGCCGAAAGCAATAGGAAAGCACCCGCTTCCACCGACAAGGCCCTGGTTGCATCGAATACAGCGGAGAGCAGCTGCGTAAGTGAATCTATCAATGTGTCTTCAGCATTTAGCATAAGTCGCCGCGACGTCTGCGCAACACTAGTGGTGGCGGTTAATGTCTACCTGACCAGAGCAATCATTCAAAATGACAAGGGGCGTATTCAACGCCCCTTGTCCAAGCGCAAATTGGCTTGACGTCAATTACAGAGCAGCAGCAGCCTGACACGACTGCGGAGCATAACGAGCGACGCTAGCACTGCAGCTCCAGGTGACTGAACCCAATTGAGCATTCCAGGCCGGAGTCAGGGTGATGACCTGGCCGCCAGTGCCATCGGGGCCGCCGGTGCCTGCTGCCCCCGTGATGGCGATGACGCCTGCAGAAGAAATAGTGGCGGTAGCCACTTTGCCGCCGGTGCCTGGCGCTTGGCAGTTGCCAGCCGTTGCAGAACCAGCAACCTGGGAGGCTTCGGTTACGCAGGTGCGGGCGGCGCTGGCGGCCAACACCAATTCTGACACGCGTGCCTTGACTGTGTAGTCCTGATAAGCCGGCAGCGCGATCGCAGCCAGGATGGCGATGATGGCGACGACGATCATCAGTTCGATGAGGGTGAAGCCCTGCATGTTCTTCTTCATAAACAATTCCCCTTTGAGGATTTGGCGTGGATGGTTAGGGACACGTGAGCGTCCATGCCCCTAAGAATGGACCGTGGGCGCCGTGCATACGCCGCACGTGCCTAGGAACTGGAGCATGTTGCGTGCCAACTGTCAGAGCCCCCTGGTGGTCCCCTGTCCCGATGCTTCGGGGACCCAGACGCTGAAGTCGGCGGCGACTATCGCACCAATTTTTAGCTTTGTGTATCGGCCAAAGTTCGCAATTCTGGGGTGCATCACAGAATTGGAAGCTTGTTGGTTGCGGCGTCTTAAAGCGGCGCAAAGCCAGCGGTAGCAAGGCTGACGAGGTGCGTCACTTTGTGACCTTGTGGGTCAGTTTGTAGGGGTGTGGCTTACGGGTGGTGTCAAGGAAATGGCGGATGCGGATGGTGAGCGGCTGGCGTAGGAGCGGGCCATGCCCGCGAAGGTTTTGGCGGGGTGTGAGGGAAGAGCTTCGCGCCCATGGGGCGCTCCTACCGAGACGGGTTTGCAAGGCGATTTCCGACCTTGCGTGACGTGGTTTTCCGATGGCGCTGCGGCCGGGTATTTGCAAATCTGTCCAGCATGGTCTGGAAGCTTGCATCTCCATCGGGGCATGCTGCATTGCGGCGCGGACGATTTTCGTCGGCGGGACAGATCTATCACGTGACGGTGGTAACCCATGGCCGTACCCCTGTGTTCAAGCAGTACGACGTGGCGGTTGCGGCCGCTCGCTGCCTGCACCGGCAGTCGGATTTGAACGGGTCGCGTTTGCTGGCTTGGGTGTTGATGCCGGACCACACGCATTGGCTGTTGCAGTTAGGACAGTTGGAGTCACTGTCGCATGCGGTTGCGCGATTAAAGTCAGCGACGGCGCGGTGTGCGAACCGTGCGCGGGGCCAGGAGGGACCGCTGTGTAGTCGCTCCTTTCACGACCACGCGCTGCGCCGGGATGAGGATGTGCAAAAAGTGGCGCGCTATCTCATTGCCAATCCGCTGCGGGCCGGTTTGGTGGAGCGAATCGGGGATTACCCGTTTTGGGATGCGGTATGGCTGTGATGGGGAGCGGACGGTGCAGGATTGCGGTCGCGCCCATGGGGCGCTCCTACGACGGTTGTTGGTAGGAGCGGGCCATGCCCGCGAGCTTTTATTGCGAGATACCGGCGGAGAAGCTCGCGCCCATGGGACGCTCCTACAGTTACTCCATCCCCAGCTTCTTCAGCTTGTACCGCAACGCACGAAACGTGATGCCCAATTGCGCGGCAGCCTTGGTCTTGTTCCAGCGGTTTTCTTCCAGGGCTTTCTGGATGGCGGCGCGTTCCAGCTGTTCGATGTAGGAGGGCAGGGCGCCGCTGGCGGGGTCGATGTCGATGGCGCCGGGCGCGTCGGGAATCGCTTCGCCAGCGCCGATGTCGTTGCCGGACTTACGGGCATTGGCTGGGACTTGCGGCAGGTACAGGTCGTCGACTTCGATGCTGTGGCCTTCGGCCATGGCCAGTGCGCGCTCCAGGATGTTTTCCAGCTCGCGCACGTTGCCCGGGAAGGAATAGCGGCCGAGTGACGCCATGGCGTCCGGTGAAACCGAGGGTGGATTGCGTCCGTGCTGCTCGGCCAGGCGATCCAGGATGGCCGACGTCAGCTGCGGCAAATCGCCGGTGCGTTCGCGCAGTGGTGGGACCCGCAGTTCGATGACGTTGATGCGGTAGTACAGGTCGTGGCGGAAGCGTCCGTCGCTGGCCAGTTCGCCCAAATCCTTGTGGGTCGCGGAAAGAATGCGGACGTCAACCAGCGACTCTGTGGAAGCACCGACCGGGCGCACGGACTTTTCCTGGATGGCGCGCAGCAGTTTGACCTGCATGGGCAGCGGTAGCTCGGCGACTTCGTCCAGGAACAGGGTGCCGCCGTTGGCCGCCTGGAACAGGCCAGGCTTGTCGGCATGCGCGCCTGTGAAGCTGCCCTTCTTGTGGCCGAAGAACTCGCTTTCCATGAGCTCCGCCGGGATCGCGCCGCAGTTGACGGGAACGAACGGCCCGACCGCGCGCGCGCCCTGTTCGTGGATGGTGCGGGCCACCAGTTCCTTGCCCACGCCGGATTCGCCCAGGATGTAGACCGGCGCCTGGCTGCGCGACACCTTGGCGATGGTTTCGCGCAGGGTGGCCATGGCAGCCGAACCGCCCAGCAGGCGGCTGGCCTGTTCCGGCGGCGGTGGGGCGGGCGGCGCGCGGTCGGCGTTGCTGAGTTCCAGGGCGTGCTTGACCAGGCCACGCAGCACGGTGAGGTCGACCGGCTTGCTGACGAAGTCGAAAGCGCCGGCCTTCAGCGCCTCCACTGCCAGTTCGATATTGCCGAACGCCGTGATCATGGCGACCGGCATCTTTGGGTACAGGCGGGCGATCTCGCTGACCAGGTCGATGCCGTTGCCGTCTGGCAGCCGCATATCGGTGAAGCACAGACCGTAGGTGTTGCGGGCGAGCAGCTCGCGGGCTTCGCCGAGATTGGCAGCGGTGTCGATACGCAGGCCCATGCGGCCCAGGGTCAATACCAGCAGTTCGCGGATATCGCGTTCGTCATCGACAATCAGGGCGCTACGATTTTCGCTCATGAATCCCCCTTCGGCCCCTGTCGCGTGAGTGTAACGGCTCGGTGTGAACGATGGTAGGCGCAGTCACCAACGTAGGAGCGCCGTCCCGGCGCGAGCTCTTGGCCTTTATCGCGATCTGACAGGAAGAGCTCGCGCCGGGACGGCGCTCCTACAGGTGGGCGGGGAAACGATGCCGACTCATCGCGACACCTTCACGCAGGCAACAACGCGTGCGGGCCAGGCAGGGTGACGCGGAAGCAGCTGCCGCCGCCGGGTACGGCGACATATTCCAATGTGGCCTGGTTGGCGCGGCAGAGTTCGCGGGCGATATACAGGCCCAGGCCGGTGCCGTGCTCGGAGGTGGTGAAGAACGGCCGGAACAGCTGCGCCGCGACCACCTCGGGGATGCCAGGACCGCGGTCCATCACATCGATCATGGGGCGGTGATCGGACTGGAACACGCGGATCCGGATCCGCGCCGGCTCGCCTGGCAGACGGCCATAATTCAGTGCGTTGTGTACCAGCACGGTCATCACCTGCTGCAGGTGGCGCGTATCGATCAGAGCCGGTACGGACTTGGCGCCGGTGATCACTTCCAGCGTATCGGTTTCGATGGACAGGCTCTGCCGATATTCCTCGACGAAGCGGCGGGCGAACGTGCCGAGCTCCACGTGCTCGGGCGTCGCGCGTTCGCGCCGGGCCAGCCCCAGCACGCTCTCCACGATGCCGTTGGTGCGCTGGCATTGCTGATGGATGATCTGCAGCAGGCGGCGATCGCCATCGACGATGCTGGGTGACTCTTCCAGCAGTTGTACCGCGTAGTTGATGGCCGCCAGAGGGTTGCGAATTTCGTGCGCCAGGCTGGCGGAAAACCGGCCCAGCGCGGCCAGTGTCAGCGATTCGGCGCGCCGCGAAACCACGGTGGCATCGTCCAGGAAAATCAGCGAGGTATCGCTGTCGGCCAATAAACGAGCGAAGCGCGGCTGCACCTCCGGCTGATCGGGCGAAAGCTGCATCGGTGTCTCGTCGGTCTGCCAGCCGCTGCGCCAGCGCTGCAGCCGGCGGGCCAGTTCCGGAGCCGCGTCGTTCAAGGAAATTCCCTGGCCATCGTTCTTGCCGTCGCCGGCTTCGGTGCCGTCGCCCAGCAGCAGGTTGGCGGCTTCATTGGCCAGCTTGATGCGATTGTCGGCATCCACCACCAATACGCCGGTGCGCATGCGGCGGATGATCAGTTCGTTGACTTCGAACAGGTTGGCGACTTCCACCCCGCGTTTGTCCGCCAGGGCCTCGCTGGAACGCGCACGGCGCCCGATCTGGAACGCCAGATATGACAACGACAGATAGCCGATGGCGAACATCATGACTTCGGCGATCGGCCGGGAATAATCGGTTTCGGTGAAGGTGCTCCAGAAGAATTCGCCGAACAATGCTCCCGTGGACAGTGCCGCCACCGCCGCCACCCAGCGCCACGAGGGCATCAGCAATGCGGCGGCCGACACGTTGAACAGCAGCATCATGGCGACGCCAGCGGTGGCCGAAGGCAGGGCATGGGTGATCAGCATCGCCGCCGCGACGTCGATGCAGATACTGACGAACACGATCGGCATCAGCCAGCGGACGTTGCGCCCGAAGAAAAACAGCACCAGCGCCAAGACCATGTAGGCGATGGTGACCCACGTGGCCAGTTCCGGGTTGTGCGCCTGGCCCAGTACGCTGATCAGCGGACTGAACAGCAACGCCGCCAATACGCCGGCTTCCAGCAGACGGAACAGGGCGAAGGAGTAGAGCTCGCGCTTCGGAGCCGACTCGATGTGCGCCATGATCGCTTGTGCGTGTCGCAAGCCCGTACTTCCCCCAGAACGAGGGGGACAGTATAGGCATCCTTTATCGGCCCCAAGGCGCCACGGGCGTCCCGTTTTGCGCCACCCGCCCGGGTCGGCCACAATAGGGGGCTCGCCCGAGCCGCCTGGAGGCGTTTTGCCAGGTCCGGCTGCGGGCGAAGTGCTTGCTTTACTTCTGTTCCCTACCCACGGTGACGCATGAATTTCCACGAATACCAGGCAAAACAACTGTTTGCCGAATATGGCATTGCAGTCCCGGCCGGGCGCGTCGCGCGCACGCCGGAAGAAGCGGTAGAAGCCGCGAAGTCCATCCCCGGCGATCTCTGGGTGGTCAAGGCCCAGATTCACGCGGGCGGCCGCGGTAAAGCCGGCGGCGTCAAGCTGGCCAAGACCCTGGACGAAGTGAAACAGTACGCCGCCGCGATGCTGGGCACCAAGATGGCGACCTATCAGTCCGCCGGCGTGGCCCTGCCCATCGACACCGTGCTGATTTCCGAAGGCACCGATATCGCCAAGGAGCTGTACTTGTCGGTGCTGGTGGACCGCGCCACGCAGGCCGTCACCTTCATCACCTCCAGCGAAGGCGGTGTGGAAATCGAGAAGGTTGCCGCTGAAACGCCCGAACTCATTCATCAGCTGGACGTCAACTTCGTCCAGGGCCTGCAGCCTTACCAGTGCCGCGAGATCGGCTTCAAGCTGGGCTTGAACGCCAAGCAGGTCAACCAGCTGACCAAGATCATGATGGGCCTGTACAAGCTGTTCAATGAAAAGGACCTGGCGCTGGTCGAGTTGAACCCGCTGGCCATCCTTACCAACGGCGATCTGGCCGTGCTGGATGGCAAGGTCAATTCCGACGACAACGCCAGCTTCCGCCACCCAGACCTGGTCGCCATGCGCGACAAGGCGCAGGAAGACGAGACCGAAGTGCTGGCTTCCGAGCATGACCTCAACTACGTCACCATGGACGGCAACATCGGCTGCATGGTCAATGGCGCGGGTCTGGCGATGGCCACCATGGACGTGATCAAGCTCAACGGCGGCGAGCCGGCCAACTTCCTGGACGTCGGCGGTGGCGCCACCAAGGAACGCGTGACCACGGCGTTCAAGCTGATCCTGTCCTCGGACAAGGTGAAGGCGATCTTCGTCAACATCTTCGGCGGCATTGTCCGCTGCGACATGATCGCCGAAGGCATCATCGCCGCGGTCAAGGACGTGGGCGTCAAGGTGCCGGTGATCGTGCGCCTGGAAGGCACCAACGTGGAAGCCGGCAAGACGCTGCTGCGTGACTCCGGCCTGGCCATCACCCCGGCGGACGACATCAACGACGGCGCCAAGAAAGCCGTCGCTGCGGTCGCCGCCTGATCGTTTTTTTGGTCCCCTCCTCCGCTTGCGGGGGAGGGCTAGGGTGGGGGCGCTTTTGACGGCTGCCCCCATCCCAACCCTTCCCCCCCGCAAGCGAGGGAAGGGCTCAAAACCAGACTAGGAAGAATTCATGAGCGTTTTGGTCAACAAGAACACGAAGGTCATCGTCCAGGGCTTCACCGGCCAGCAGGGCACCTTCCACGCCACCCAGATGGTGGAATACGGTACCCAGGTGGTCGGTGGCGTAACCCCGGGCAAGGGCGGCACCACCCATATCGAACTGCCGGTGTTCAACACCGTGCGTGAAGCGGTCGAAGGTACTGGCGCCGACGCCTCGGTCATCTACGTGCCGCCGCCGTTCGCGGCCGATGCCATCCTGGAAGCGGCCGATGCCGGCATCAAGGTCATCGTGACGATTACCGAAGGCATCCCGGTGCTGGACATGCTGCGCGTCAAGAACACGCTGAAGGGTTACCCGGGCGTGACCCTGATCGGTCCCAACTGCCCCGGCATCATCACCCCGGGCGAGTGCAAGATCGGCATCATGCCGGGCCACATCCACAAGCCGGGCAAGATCGGCATCGTGTCGCGTTCGGGCACGCTGACCTATGAAGCGGTGCACCAGACCACGGCCGTCGGCCTGGGCCAGAGCACCTGCATCGGCATCGGCGGCGACCCGATCAATGGCCTGAACTTCGTCGACTGCCTGAAGCTGTTCAACGAAGATCCGCAGACCGAAGGCATCATCATGGTCGGCGAGATCGGCGGTTCGGCGGAAGAAGAAGGCGCCGAATACATCGCCAAGCACGTCAAGAAGCCAGTGGTCGGCTTCATCGCCGGCGCCTCGGCTCCGGCCGGCAAGCGCATGGGCCACGCCGGCGCCATCGCCTCGGGCGGCAAGGGCACCGCGGAAGGCAAATTCGCCGCGATGGAAGCGGCCGGCATCACTACGGTGCGTTCGCCCGGTGACTTGGGTGCGGCGATTGCTTCGCGGTTGAAGTAAGCGTTCCCAAATGTGAGACAAAAAAGGCCGCCTTTTGGCGGCCTTTTCATGCCATGCGCGGCGGATCGCCCCTTCCCCCGATTGCGGGGGAAGGCTGGGATGGGGGCAAAATGTCGCCAACGACGACAAAGCACAGGAAGTGCGTATGCGAAATGGACAAAAGCGCGATCGCGCATGTGAACTCCGCAAGGACATGACGCTGGCCGAGCGCAAGCTATGGTCGATACTTAAAGCACAGCAACTCGACGGATATCGGTTCAGGTGTCAAATGCCTGTCGGCCCGTATGTCGCTGATTTCGCTTGCTTGGCAGCCAGTTTGATCATTGAGGTGGACGGCGGTCAGCATCTGGAGTCGGCGAGCGACGCTGCTCGCGACAGCTACTTGGCGAGGCAAGGCTTTAGAGTGCTGAGGTTCTGGAATAATGATGTCCTGGCGAATCTGGAGGGTGTCCGTGCGGTGATCGCGCAGCGGCTTTCGGAGGCTTGCCCCCATCCCAACCCCGTATCAAGTACGGGGCAGGCTCTTCCCCCGCAGACGGGGGAAGGGGCTGAACCAGAAGGCTGACATGTCCCGTATCCTCCGCATCGCCCTGGCCCAATTCGATTTCCCCGTCGGCGCGGTGGCGCAGAACGCCGAGCGCATTGAAGCGATGATCGCCGAGGCGCGCGATGAATACGGCGCGGACGTGGTGATGTTTCCTGAGTTGGCGATCAGCGGTTATCCGCCGGAAGATCTGCTGCTGCGGCCGCGTTTCCTGTCCGATTGCGAAAGCGCTCTGCGTCATTTGGCGGCGACCACGCATGGCATCGTGGCGGTGGTCGGCTGGCCGCAATCGGTGGGCAGCGTGGTCTATAACGCTGCCAGCGTGCTGCGCGATGGCGCCATCGAAACCACCTACCGTAAGCGCGAATTGCCGAACTACGCGGTGTTCGACGAGCGCCGCTATTTCGATGTAGACCCCGACGGCGGCACGTGCGTGTTCGAGATGAAGGGCGTGCAAGTGGGCTTGGTGATCTGCGAAGACTTGTGGTTTCCCGAACCCTTGGCGGAAACGGCGACCGCTGGCGCCGAACTGGTCGTGGTTCCAAACGCATCGCCATTCGAACGCGACAAGCACGCGCAACGGGACGCGCTGCTAACCATGCGGATCAAAGAGACCGGCGTGGGATTGGCGTATCTGAACGTTGTTGGTGGACAGGATGCGCTGGTATTCGATGGTGCCTCGGTCGTTGCCGATGGTGACGCGGTGGTACATCCAGCGGCCGCGGCGTTCACCGATCAATGGTTGGTCGTGGATTTCGATGCCTCCACGCGCCGTTTCAACGCGGTGCAGTGGATGGACGATGGCGACGAAAGCCGCGATGCGCTCGCTTGGCGTGCCATTGTGCGCGGTGTGCGCGATTACTGTGGCAAGAACGGCTTCAAGAAAGTCTGGTTGGGATTGTCGGGCGGCATCGATTCGGCCGTGGTATTGGCGATGGCTGTCGATGCCTTAGGCGCCGAAAACGTTACCGCAGTGCGGCTGCCTTCGCGTTATACGGCGGGTTTATCCAATGACCTGGCTGCCGAACAGTGCGAGGCGATGGGCGTGAAGCTGGAAACCATCTCCATCGAGGCGCCGTTCAAGGGCTTCATGGAAGCGCTGTCGCCGGTCTTCGCTGGTTTGGAGGTGGATGCCACCGAAGAAAACCTGCAATCGCGCAGCCGTGGCGCGATCATGATGGCGCTCAGCAACAAACTAGGCGGGCTGTTGCTGACCACGGGCAACAAGAGCGAGTACGCCGTGGGGTACGCCACCATCTACGGCGACATGTGCGGCGGCTACGCGCCCATCAAGGATCTGTACAAGACCGAAGTATTTGCGCTGGCGCGTTGGCGCAATACCGTTGGTGGATCGCCTGTGATTCCGGAGGCTGTCATCACTCGGCCACCATCAGCCGAGCTACGCGAGAACCAGACTGATCAGGATTCGCTGCCGCCGTACGACGTGCTGGACGCCATCCTGTTCCGCTACGTCGACCAGGAACAGTCGCGCGACGAAATCGTCGCCGCGGGATTCGATGCCGAGACCGTGGACAGAATGCTGCGGCTGGTGCGCATCAATGAGTGGAAGCGCCATCAGGCCGCACCCGGGCCCAAGGTGTCACGGCGCGCCTTCGGCCGTGAACGGCGCTATCCGATCACCAACAAGTACCCCGCCTGAGTCGTGATTCAGCCCCTTCCCCCGCGTGCGGGGGGAAGAGCCTGCCCCGTACTTTTGCCCCCATCCCAGCCTTCCCCCGCACGCGGGGAAGGGGCGGTTCACAGGTCTGTTGACAAAGAAAAAGGGCCTTGCGGCCCTTTTTCTCACCTCATCGCTGCGCGATTTCAGTCGCGCTTGCGATCGGTCGTATTGATCGATTTTTCGCCAGCAAACGGATTCAACTTGCGGACCATCCAAGGATAATCCGGCCACTTTCCGGCCAGCCAGGGATGCTGGGGATCGTTGAGTTCCAATACCCGCTTGGCATCATTGGCAAGCGCTTCGTTGCCCAGATGGGTGTAGGCCTCGGCCAGCACCGCGACGGCATCGTTCTGGTGGGTGCTTTGCGGATAGGTTTCCAGCAGGTAGCGAGCGCGGCTGGCGGCCGACACCCAGGCTTGGCGACGCAGGTAGTAGACGGCAGAGTCCAGCTCGTGCTGAGCGAACTGGTCGCGCAGCGCCATCATGCGTTTGCGCGCATCGGCGGCATAGCGGCTGTTGGGGTAGCGCTCGGCGACGATGTTCAGGTCGCTATAGCCCTGCATCGGCGTGGACAGGTCGCGCCGGCTGGCGTCCAGGCTCCAGACCTTCTGCAGGAACACGGTATCGCGGCCGGAATTGGCCAGACCGCGCAGGTAGTACATGTACGGGATGTTGCGCTGGGTCGGGTAGGTGCGGATAAAACGGTCGATCGTCGACACCGCATCGTCCATCTTGCCGGCCTTGTACTGGGCGTAGGCGGTTTCCATCAACGCCTGCTCGGTGTACGGCCCGTAGGGATACTGGGCGATCAGCTGGCGGAAAGTGGTCTCCGCGCGGTCCCAGTTGCCCTTGGTCATGGCGCCGTGCGCTTTTTCGTAAAGGGCTTCGACCGGCTGGCCTTCCGCATTGTCCTTGTCGCGCTTGAAGATCTTGCCGCAGCCGGTTCCGGTAATGGCGATCGCCAGGATCAGGACGATGAGTCGGGCAGAGGCGGTAAAACGGGTTGGGACGCGCTGGGTCATGGGCTGGCGGCAAGCCGCGGCAGGGAAACAGGGTGTCGATGATAGCCTAGGCGCCGCCCAAGCCATGAACAATCGGCCAACGTGCCGTCTTTCCCCGCATGACAGATACCCCCAACGCAAATTCTTCGACCCCCTCGCGCACCGCCACGGTGCCGGACAATGCGTCCGGCCGCCGCTTCGATGCAGTGCTGGCGGAGCTTTTCCCTGAATTCTCCCGCTCCCGTCTGGCCGAATGGATCAAGTCCGGTGACGCGCGGCTGGACGGCCAGGCCGTCCGACCGCGCGATCCGGTGCATGGTGGCCAGGTCGCCAGCCTGGACGTAGTGCTGGAAACCCAGACCCACGCCCTGGCCGAAGACATCCCGCTGGAGGTCCTTTACGAAGACGTCGACGTTTTCGTATTGAACAAGCCTGCGGGGCTGGTGGTGCATCCCGGCGCCGGCAATCCGACCGGCACGCTGGTCAATGCATTGCTCCACCGGGACGCCACGCTGGAGACTTTGCCGCGCGCCGGCATCGTGCACCGCCTGGATAAGGACACCTCCGGCGTGATGGTGGTGGCGCGCAACCTGCAGGCGCATACCGCGCTGGTCGCGCAACTGTCGTCGCGTGAGGTGCATCGCCAGTATCTGGCGATCGTGGTCGGCGCGATGGTCAGTGGTGGCACGGCCAACATGGCGATCGATCGGCATCCGCGCGACCGCTTGAAGATGGGTGTGCGCGAGGACGGCCGCGAAGCCGTCACTCATTACCGGCTGCGTGAACGCTTCCGCGCACACACGGCGCTGGAGTGCCGTCTGGAGACCGGCCGCACCCACCAGATCCGCGTGCATATGGCGCACATCAAGTACCCCATCGTCGGCGACCCGTTGTATGGCGGACCGTTGAAATTGCCGAAGGGTGCCAGCGAAGAACTGGTCGCTGCCTTGCGCGGGTTCAAGCGGCAGGCGCTGCATGCCGAAACGCTGGAGTTCAAGCATCCCCGCACCGGCGAGCCGGTCCGCGTATCCGCGCCGGTACCCGCCGACATGCTGACGCTGATGGCCGCCCTGCGCGCGGACAGCGAGGCGCATCGCGGATGAATGCGGCACTCCGCGCGGATTGGCCGGCGCCGCCGGGAATCAACGCGTTCACCACGTTGCGGTATGGCGCGGGCGTGTCGCTGCCGCCATTCGATCACTTCAACCTGGGTGCCCGCTGTGGCGATGATCCGTTGGTAGTGGCTACGAATCGTGCGGAGCTGGTCGAACGCTTTGCGCTTCCGTCCTCGCCGCATTGGCTGCAGCAGGTGCATGGGGTGGACGTGATCAGGCTTTCCGCCCCTCCCCCTGCGAAGGCAGGGGGAGGCTGGGAGGGGGTGGCTTCAGAATCTCGTGAATCCAACAGCACCCCTCCCCAACCCTCCCCTGCCTTCGCAGGGGAGGGGGCAGAACCCATCGCCGACGCTTCTGTAACCTCCACCCCCGGCACCGTTCTGGCGATACTCACCGCAGATTGCCTGCCGGTGGTGTTCGCCGCTGATGATGGCAGTGCGGTCGGCGCGGCGCACGCGGGCTGGCGCGGATTGGCGGGCGGTGTGCTGGAAAACACAGTGGCTGCGATGGATGTTGCGCCGGAGCGCCTCATCGCTTGGCTAGGGCCGGCTGCGGGACCGCAGGCTTATGAGATCGGGCAGGAAGTGTTCGATGCTTTCGTTTCGCGCGATGCTCGCGCGGCGTCCGCCTTCGTCGCCACACGCCCAGGGCATTGGAAAGTAGATTTGTATGCGCTGGCGCGCCAGCGTCTGGCCGATGCCGGCGTCACCCGGATTTTCGGCGGCGATCTTTGCACCATTTCCGACTCGCAGCGCTTCTATTCGCACCGGCGCGACGCGCGCACGGGCCGCATGGCGACCTTGGTGTGGATGCAGCGGTAAACCAGCCTTTGTTCCAGCGCGTGCTGGGCGATGACTTCCATACGCTGCCGCTCGTGGTGCAGGCGCTGCATTCGCGGGCAGGCCTGCATCGCTACCGTGGACAGGTCGAAGTGAACCGCGATCGCAATCCACTTGCGCAACTGCTCGCGTGGGCGACGAGACTTCCACCCGCGGGCTGTGGCGTGATCGAAGTCGACATCGATGCCAACGAACACGGCGAGTCCTGGGTCCGCAAGATCGGCGCTGCGGCGATGCCGTCGCGGTTGTGGATGCAGGACGGTTTGCTATGCGAACAACTGGGCCTGGCGCGTTTCGGTTTCCGATTGACGGTGGAAGAGGGCGCCATTGTTTGGCGAGTCGCAAGCGTGCATACCCTGGGCGTGCCGTTTCCGTCTCGTTGGTTTCGATCGGTGCAGGCGCGGGAATCGGTTGATGAACGTGGCCGCTACTATTTCGATGTGTCGGCTTCGATGCCGATTGCCGGTTTGCTGGTGCACTACCGGGGATGGCTGGATGCCGCTTGATCCACCGTTATCGTCCGGCCCCATCATCGTCTTCGATGGCATCTGCGTGTTGTGCAACGGTTGGGTGCGCTTTCTGTTGCGGCACGATCCTGTAGGCAGGTATCGCTTTGCGGCGATGCAGTCGAAGAGCGGCAAGGCGCTGCTATCGGTGCATGGGCTGGATGCCGACGATCCGGCATCGTTCCTCCTGGTAGAGGACGGCCGCGCCTGGACAGACAGCGACGCGATACGGCGGGTGCTGATGGGGTTGGGTGGAGTTTGGCGGGTAGCGATGCTGATCTCGCTGGTGCCGCGGGTTGTCCGCGATCCGATCTATCGCGCCATTGCCCGCAACCGCTATCGTTTGTTCGGCACCACCGTTTGCCACGTGCCTGACGAAGCGCAAAGAGCCAGATTTATAGATTGACCCCACATAGTAGGAGCGCCGTCTCGGCGCGAGCTCTTCCCGTCAGATCGCGATAGAAGCGAAGAGCTCGCGCCGGGACGGCGCTCCTACAAGAACACGTCACTGTCAGAACGTATACCGGACCCTGGTGTAGTAATACGCGCCGTTGCTGCCGATAGGCGATAGCACGTCGTAGGGCAGGTTGCGGAAGTAGTAGATGTCTTCGTTGGACAGGTCCGGATATTCGTCGGTCAGGTTCAAACCACCGATAGCCAGACTCAGTTGCGGCGTGAGGCGGTATTCCACCTCTGCATCCAGCTGCCATTCGGCACCGTAACGTTGTTCGGGCTCGAAACCGCCGCCGAAGTTGAACACGCGCTTGGCGCTGCCATGTCGACTGACGCGCCCCAGTAGCGACCAGTCGTCGTTGCCCCAGTTGGCGCTGATTACCCCGCGCGTGCGCGGCGCGGCATCGGTCAGCGTATTGCTCTCTTCAACGCCGAACAGCACGTAGCTGGGATCGATCGTCAGCAATGCGTCGGGCGTCGTGGCGATTCGTTTGATTTCGGTCTTCGCGTAGCTGTAGGTGCCGGTCAATAGCAGGTCGCCACCGCCCAACTTCTGGCGCCAATTGGCGACCAATTCGGCGCCTTCGGTACGCGTGTCGGCGGCGTTGATGAAGAAGTTGGCGCTCTGCACACCAGGCACGCCGAAGTTGTCCTGTACGAACTCGGTCAGCGCTTCGCCGGTGATACGTTCGGTCAACGCAACGCGATCGTCGATATCGATACGGAACACATCCAGCGACAGGTCCAGGTGCTCACCGATCTGGCTGGTGAAGCCCACGCTGAAGTTCACCGACTTCTCAGGCTGCAGATCCTGCGCGCCGAGAGCACGAGCAATAGGGTTGTTGACCGACAACAACCGGCCCTGCAGAAGTTGGCCGGACGCGTCGTAACCGGTGGAAGTGGACTCGAAGCCGATCTGGCTCAGCGACGGCGCGCGGAAATTGTTCGACACCGAGCCGCGCATCGCGAACGCCGGGACGAATTCATAGCGCGCCGCCAGCTTGCCTGTCAGCTCGCCACCAAAGTCGTCGTAGTGTTCATAGCGCGTGGCGAGGTCGGTGAAGAACTTTTCGCCGAACTGGCTACTGAGGCTGGCGTAGATGCTGGATACATCGCGGCTCAGGTCCGCGGTGTCCCGCGGAGTAAGACCGCCGCCCGCCTGCGAGCCAGTGGGACGATCGGTGAACGGTCCCGCGACATACGATGCCGGATCGCCTGCGCCGGTTTCGAAATCCTCGCGACGGAATTCCACACCGGTGCCGAAGGTATGTGTGTTGTCGCCCTGGCCAAAAACGCGGCTCAGATCGAAATTGAACAACGTTTGTTGGAATTCGTAGTCGCCAGTCTTGAAGCGAGTGGGGCTTCCCGGACCCAGCGAGGCATTGAGCGAATTGCGCAGGCGATAGGTGAATTCGTTACGGCCGTAGTTGAGGCTGGCATCGTAGTCCCAGTCGCCCCATTGCCCGCGCACACCGGCCACGCCGGCGATATCCAGGTTCTCGCCCTCGGAAATGGGACGATAGCCATTGGGATAGACCTCCTTCCAGTTGGCCACGCCATCGGGATAGCGGAAGTAGTTGGCGCCTTCTGTGTCGCTCTGGTGATACGTGCCGAAGGCGTAGAACTCGGTAAGTTCGCCCAGTGGAATTTCGCTGTTGAGCCATGCATTGATGGCTTTGGATGAGCCGTCGCCCAGCACATAGTTGCGCCGGCCTGCCAGCGCCAGATTGTCGGGTGTCTGTTCTTCGAAGAACGGGATCTGGTCGAACCCGGCGCGGTTGGTGGGCTCGCGGTTCTTGTATTCGAACCCGACGCGGAAGAATCCACCGTCGTCGCCTAACCGGCTGCCGACCTGACCGCTCACGAAAGCGGATTGACCGTCGGTCAACGTTTGATTGATCGGTTCCACATCAGTGTGATGCGCGCCATAGCTGGCCTCCCACGCGCCGCCTTCCGGAGCGTCGTTGAGAATCACATTGATCACGCCGGCCACGGCATCGGAGCCGTACTGTGCGCCGGCACCGTCGCGCAGCACTTCGATGCGCTTGATCGCGCTGACGGGGATGGCATTGAAATCGACCGGCGTATTGCCCTTGCCGATCTTGCTGTCGGTATTGACCAATGCGCTGGTGTGGCGTCGCTTGCCGTTGACCAGCACCAGCACCTGATTGGGGCTGAGTCCGCGCAGTTGCGCGGCACGCACATGGTCGGCACCGCCGGAGTTGGATTGGCGCGGGAAATTGAAGGAAGGCAATAGTGCCTGCAGCGCACCGCCCAGCTCCCCATTCAGCACGCCTGCCTTGCGGATATCCTCGGCTGTCAGCACGTCAATGGGCGAAGTGGATTCCAGCACGGTGCGGTCGCGTGCGCGGGTGCCGGTCACGATGACCTTGTCCAGATCGATGGTATCGCCGGACGCGCTAGGGGAGGTGCTTTGCGCGAACGCCGGACTGGTGAGCGCCAAGGCAATGGCGACGCCGAGCGGCGCTATGGAGGAACGGGACATGCGGACTCCTGTGGGGTGGAATGGCAACGAGTTGCTTAGGTAAAGGCTGTTTGCGTGAAGGCGGCCGCCGCTGCGGCGATCCGGCGGGATGCAGTCGTCAACAATCAACCGTGCACTGCACGCGTGCTGCGCGGGCGGGGTGACGGGGGATCGGTAGCATGGGCATCGGAGTGGATCTTTTTCTTGTTTGCGCAGCCGGGGGGATTATCTTTCCATCCGGATAAAGCAATACAGTACACATACGTGTGTATCCATACCATGGCGGCTGTCTATGTGGACATGCCGATTGGTTATTTCGGGGAAGGCCGTCGCTGCGCCGACAGTGACCCGCTTTCAATTGATTCGGAAAAAATCCATCCTGGAAAAGGCCGAATCAATTTCCCCCCACCCTTGCCCTCCCCCGCAACGCGAGGGAGGGAAAAATGAAGGCACTCAACAAGTTGAGTGCCGCTTCCACAAGAGGAGTCGTTCCATGCCATTGCGTGCTGTTTTGTTGGCTTTGTTGTTGGGCCTTGGCGGTTGTGCGAGCCAGCTGCCGGTAGCTGCCAGCTCCGATGCAACTACTCCAGGCGCAACCACCGCGACGATGCAAGGCGATGCGGCGCGTCCGGCGCAGGTGCAGGGCTGGGTACGTAGCGAGTTGTATTTCGGTGTGGGCACCGAGGGCGACGAGAAGAACGCCATCACCGAGGCGCAATGGCGTGCGTTCCTGGACAAGGAAGTGACGCCGCGTTTTCCCGATGGGCTGACGGTGTTCGACGCGTACGGGCAATGGTTGTTTCGCGGAGCGCAGGGGCCGGAGCGGCTGAACTCCAAAGTGCTGGTGGTCCTGCATGAGAACACGCCGCAGCGGCGGGCCGATATCGAAGCCATTCGCTTAGCGTGGAAGCAGGCCACCAAGCACCAGTCGGTGCTGTGGTCGCAACAGGCAGCGGAAGTGTCGTTCTAGGGTGGGCCCCGGCCCACCATTGCCATGCCTCAAACAGCGATGGCAATCATCGAATTTTCCCGACCACCAGCCGAACAACTCCGATGTAATTTTTGCGCATTCTCGGCATGGCAACGGTGGGCCAGGGCCCACCCTATGACACCATTACTCCGTCTCTGACTTCCAAGGCCGTCATGACCTCCTCCCCATCTCGCCCCCGCTGGTTCGTCGCTGGTGACCTCAATGGCTTCTTTGGCTTGGTGGTGGACAACCTGTCCATCCTGGGCTTCATCTCCGCGGCGCTGATCGGCATCTTCCAGTTCCCCGCGGAAGTAGTGTTCACCCGCATGTTCCCTGGCACCGCGCTGGGCGTGCTGGTGGGGAATCTCATCTACACCTGGATGGCACGCCGGCTTGCATTGAAGACCGGTCGTGACGACGTGACCGCGATGCCGCTGGGACTGGATGCGCCTACCAGCATCGGCATGGCATTGTTGGTGCTGGGTCCATCGTTCGTCGCTTTCAAGCAGCAAGGACTGGATGCGCAGGCGGCAGCGATCGCCACATGGCAACTGGGCATGGCTTCGCTGGTGGTGATGGGCTTGTTGAAGTTGGTGCTGTCGTTCTTCGGCGATGCCATCACTCGCGCGGTACCGCGCGCGGCGTTGCTGGGTTCGATCGGTGGCGCGGCGTTGACCTTGCTGGGCTTTCTTCCGCTGATCGAAACGCTGCGTTCGCCCGTGGTCGGGCTGGTGACCTTCGGGCTGTTGTTGTACGTGCTGGTCGCGAAAGGCAAGTTGCCGGTGAAGATTCCCGGCGTGCTGCTGGCCTTCATCGTTGGCACCGCGTTGTATTACGGACTGGGCCTGGCCGGAATGGGAGCGCCGGGTTTTGCGTTGCCTAAAGCGGTGCCGCTGACCTTCACCTTGCCGCTACCGACGCTTGGCTTCCTGGAAGGTCTTCCTTACACCGTGCCTTATCTGCCGCTGTTGCTGCCGTTCGGTTTGCTGATGGTGGTGGGCGGCATCAACGTCAGCGAAAGCGCGCGTGCAGCCGGCGACGACTACCGTACCCGCGACGTGCTGCTGGCCGAAGCTGTTTCCACATTGGTCGCGGGATTCTGCGGCGGCGTAGCGCAAACCACGCCCTACATCGGCCAGCCTGCCTACAAGCACATGGGCGCGCGCACGGGCTACACGCTGCTGACCGGATTGTTCATCGGCCTAGGCGGCGTTCTGGGTTATGTCTCCGGGTTGGTGCAGTGGCTGCCGATCGCCGTGCTGGCGCCGATCATCGTCTATGTAGGCATGGACATCACGATGCAGGCCTTCCACGACAGTCCGCGCAAGCACGCGCCGGCGGTAGCGCTGGCGTTCCTGCCGTCGATCGCCTACTTGCTGGTCATCAAGGTGAGTAATCCGGCTTGGATAGCACCGGATCGTTTCGCTGCGCTGTACAACGGCATTGAAGGGCATGGCTTGCCGGACCTGGCGGCCATCGTCACGCTGGGCAATGGTTTCATCATCACCGCGATGATCTGGTCGACCGCGCTGGTGGCGATGATTGACCAGCGCTTCCGCCGTGCCGCCTGCGTTCTGCTGGTCGGTGCCGTGCTGACCCTGTTCGGCTTGATCCACTCCGTGGATGCGCGCGGCAGTATCTACTTGCCCTGGACGGTGGAGGGTCTGCCGAAGATCATCCTGTGGCAGTTCTTTGGTGCCTATGTGGCGCTGGCGGTGTTGCTGGGGTTGTTGTCGTTGCAGAAGAATGTGGAACCCGAAATGGGTCAATAAGGACGGCTGTTGCCTGATTAGCGTCAAATCTCAGCCGCGTATCTAGTTGCGAGATTTGGCGCTATCACGCCGGCTGGGCTCCTTCCCTTCTCCCTCCGGGAGAAGGTGGCGCGCAGCGACGGATGAGGGCATGGAGTGTCCGCTTGTAACGAATCCGCTGGCGAGTCACTGCCATTCCCTCATCCGCCCTCCGGGCACCTTCTCCCAGAGGGAGAAGGAAGCTGAGACTCGACGCTAATCAGGTTTTCCAAGGGAGAGGCTGGAATAAGGCTCATTCAAGGGCTAATGGTTTTCCACGGTGGGCTTGAATCGCTCGCCTTTAACCGCATCTGGATAGCATTGCCGGGACACGCTGGCCTTACTTTTCTGAGGAATCCCCGATGCGGATGGACAAGCTCACCTCGCGTTTCCAGCAGGCGCTGGCCGACGCGCAATCGCTGGCCGTGGGCCGCGACCACAACATGATCGAACCGATCCACGTGCTGACCGCGTTGCTGGACCAGAGCGGCGGCAGCACCCGTCCGCTGCTGGCACAAGCGGGCGCGAACATCCCGCTGCTGCGTGAGCGGCTGGGCGAAGCGCTGGAGAAGCTGCCCAAGGTGTCCGGCCAGGCCGGCAACCTGTCAATCGGCAACGATCTGGCACGGTTGCTCAACGTCACCGACAAACTGGCGCAGGACAATGGCGACCAGTACATCGCCAGCGAGTGGTTCCTGGTGGCTGCGCTGGACGACATGAGCGCGGCGGGGCTTGAGTTGAAAGCCAGCGGCGTCGACAAGCAGAAGCTCCGCGCTGCCATCGACAAGCTGCGTGGAGGCGAGAAAGTGCAATCCGAGAATGCGGAAGAACAGCGTCAGGCGCTGGAGAAGTACACGATCGATCTGACCGAGCGGGCCGAATCAGGCAAGCTCGACCCCGTGATCGGACGCGACGAAGAGATCCGCCGCACCATCCAGGTCCTGCAACGCCGCACCAAGAACAATCCGGTGCTGATCGGTGAGCCCGGCGTGGGCAAGACCGCCATCGTCGAAGGACTGGCCCAGCGCATCGTCAACGGCGAAGTGCCGGAAGGACTGCGCGGCAAGCGCGTGCTGTCGCTGGACATGGGTTCGTTGATCGCGGGCGCCAAGTTCCGCGGTGAGTTCGAAGAACGTTTGAAGGCGGTGCTCAGCGATCTGTCCAAGAACGAAGGCCAGATCATTCTCTTCATCGATGAGCTGCATACCATGGTCGGCGCCGGCAAGGCGGAAGGTTCCATGGATGCCGGCAACATGCTGAAGCCGGCGCTGGCGCGCGGCGAGCTGCATTGCATTGGCGCCACTACGCTGGACGAATACCGCAAGTACGTCGAAAAAGACGCTGCACTGGAACGTCGCTTCCAGAAGGTGTTCGTCGGCGAGCCGAGTGTGGAGGACACCATCGCCATCCTGCGCGGGTTAAAGGAAAAATACGCCGTGCATCATGGCGTGGAAATCACCGACCCGGCCATCGTCGCCGCCGCCACGCTATCGCACCGCTACATCGCCGACCGCCAGCTGCCGGACAAGGCCATTGACCTGATGGACGAAGCCGCCAGCCGCATCCGCATGGAGATCGACTCCAAGCCGGAAGAAATGGACCGCATGGAGCGCCGGCTGATCCAGCTGAAGATCCAGCGCGAGGCCCTGAAAAAAGAAAAGGACGCGCAGTCCAAGCAGCGCCTGGCCGATCTCGAGACCGAAATCGAATCCTTGCAGCGCGGGTTCAACGATCTGGAGGAAATCTGGAAGGCCGAGAAGGCCATGCTGACGGGTGCCACCAAGCTCAAGGAACAGATCGAACGCGCCAAGCTGGAATTGGAGGCCGCGCAACGCAAGCAGGATTACGCGCGCATGAGCGAAATCCAGTACGGCCAGTTGCCGGAGCTGGAAAAGCAGTTGGCGGCCGCGCAGGAAGTCGAGCAGAAGGGTTTCCGGCTGCTGCAGGACAAAGTAACCGACGAGGAGATCGCGGAAGTCGTGTCGCGTTGGACCGGCATTCCGGTAAATAAGATGCTGGAAGGCGAGCGCGAAAAGCTGCTGAAGATGGAGGATTCGTTGCGTGGCCGTGTGATCGGGCAGGAAGAAGCCATCAAGGTGGTGTCCGATGCGGTGCGCCGCTCGCGCGCCGGTCTGTCGGATCCCGAACGGCCCAGCGGCTCGTTCCTGTTCCTCGGCCCCACCGGCGTCGGCAAGACCGAGTTGTGCAAAGCGCTGGCCGAGTTCCTGTTCGACAGCAGCGACGCCATGGTCCGCATCGACATGAGCGAGTTCATGGAGAAGCACGCGGTCAGCCGTTTGGTCGGGGCACCTCCGGGCTACGTGGGATACGAGGAAGGCGGTTATCTGACCGAAGCGGTACGGCGCCGGCCTTACAGCGTCATTCTGTTGGACGAAGTGGAGAAAGCGCACCCGGATGTATTCAACATTCTGCTGCAGGTGCTCGACGACGGACGCCTGACCGATGGCCAGGGACGCACGGTGGATTTCCGCAACACTGTCATCGTGATGACCTCCAATCTGGGTTCCAGCCTGATCCAGGACATGTCCGATAGTGGCGGGTCGGGCGACACGCCGGAAAGCTACACCCAGATGAAGGCCGCGGTGATGGGTGTGGTGCAGGCGCACTTCCGCCCGGAGTTCATCAACCGGCTGGATGACATCGTGGTCTTCCATCCACTGGACAAGGTGCAGATCCGCGAGATTGCCCGCATCCAGACACGGTATCTGGCCAAGCGGCTGGCTGATCGGCAGATCGCGTTTGAATTGAGCGAATCGGCGCTGACGCTGTTGGGCAACGTGGGCTTCGATCCGGTTTATGGCGCGCGGCCGTTGAAGCGCGCCATCCAGACGCAGCTGGAGAATCCCTTGGCGCAGAAGATCCTGTCAGGCGAATTCGGCGCGGGCGACACCGTTGTCGTTGAAGCGGCGGGTGGGCAGTTGTCCTTCGTAAAGCGGAGCTGATACAGGCAGGCCGAATCGGTTACTTCGTAAGAGCGGGGCTGCGCCCCGAGATAGCGCTTGTCGTAGAGCGGAGCTTGCTCCGCTGCTTTTGCTCCGCCGTCCATGAATCGTCGCGCGGCCCCACGAAGAGCAGCGGAGCAAGCTCCGCTCTACGAAAAGCGGCTATAAGCGGCCATTCGCTATCGCTGGCCGTTGCGACGGCCTCATTGCTACTGAGCCGGTAGTATTGCGAGGCGCAGCTCCGCTCTACGAAAAGCGGCTATAGGCGGCCGTTGCGACGGCCTCATTGCTGCGGGCTCGGGAACGATCGCAGGGCGCGGTTCTTGCCAAGTCCATCTTTCATGTCAGGATAGTGGCGTGCTGGGGGAGCACGAATCCTGTCTGAGGCATGCCAATCGCCCGATTCCTGCCTGAAGAAATGATCCACAGCCGAGCCGGCAAGATTGTGCTGCTGGGATTGTTATGCCTGTTGCTGCAACAGATCCCTATCCCCTATCGCATCGATTTCTTCGGCAACCAGGACGATGCCTCGCTGATCCACCTGCAGGCTGGTGTGTTGCTGGCCATCGCAATGCTGGACCGCGACCGGTGGGTGCTGGCGGGTACGTACTTCATCACTTTTCTGGGTTGGACGGTCCGCCAATCCGCTGACGAGGGCGGACCCAGCATCACCTTGCTATGGGGTTTGGCGGTATCGACGCTGGGCTACGTATGGACGATCGCCTGCGCACGTTGGGCGGGTTGGCCACGGCCCGCCGAAACCCGGCGGGTCCGGCAGGCCGATCTGGTTCGTTTCGCCGGCGCGGGTCTTTTGCTGTATCCGGCGGGGATGGCGGTGCTCGGCGCCAGCATTGTCCTGCTGTCGACTCCCCAGGTGGCGCTGAGCGATGTCTTCCAGACGTTCTTCGCCAAACTGTTTGGCGTTGCGGTGGTGACGATGCCGTTGGTGATCGTCTGGTGCGAACGCGGCCGACAGCCATCGCGGCTGCCTAAACGGGGTTGGTGGTGGCCGTTGCTGTTGTGCGGCGTGCTGGCGGCCAGCCTGTGGACCACCGTGCATGTGCAGGAGACGCTAACCGACGCTCAGGCGCCGCGCATCGTGCTGATGGACTACCGTTTCGCGTTGTTCATCGTGCTGGCCTGGTGTGTGCTGCGTTTGCCATCGCATTGGTCGATGCTGGCGTTGTCTGGCGCTTTGGCGCTGTTGGTGTACGCAGTGGCGGGCACCGCCGAATACGGCAACAGCGCAATCGGCTTCGTCAACCTGCTGCACATTGCGTTGGAAGTGAACATCCTGCTGATGGCGATGCTGTATCTGTGGCTGATCAACCGCGATCGGCGCGAGTTGGCGGAACGCCTTTCGGACGAAACCCGCCGCGACACGGTCACCGGCCTGCCCAATCTGAAAGCGTTGCGGTTGCGAATGGCGCAGCAGGCGCCGCGCCGCACGGAACTCGGATACCTGCTACTGGACCAGACCGATTCGCTGGTGGCCGGTTTCGGCCTGGAGACGCAGGCCGCCGCGATGAACGCGGTGGCGCGCCGGCTGAGCGACCTGGTGGAATCCTATTACGTCGGTACCGGCCAGTTCGCCCTGTTGCCGCGCGCGTCCGCTGATGACGACCTTTGGGAAATGCTGATGGCGCGCGTGGAGCACGCCGAAATCGACGTGGACGGACAAGCTGTGCGCCTGCTGCCTTACCTGGGCATCGCGACTTTCTCCGGCGGCCGCCCCGAAATGTTCGATGCCGCGCTGCAGACTGCGTCCCATCTGGCCTTCAACGCGCGCCAGCATGGCGAAGTCCGCCCGCGCTACAGCGAAGTCGGCGATTTGCTGGTGCGCCACTCGCAGCGCCAACAGCTGCAGAACGCAGCTGAAGCGCTGGCTTGCCTGCGCAACGAGCGTGTCGTCCTGTACTTCCAACCGATCCCTCCATTGCTGGCCAAAGGTGCGGTACATACGCCGTCATCGGTCATCTACGGTGAGGTGCTGTGCAGGTTGCGCAGTGAAAGCGGTGAACTGATACCGCCGGCCCGGTTCATGGGCCCAATCGAAGCGGCCGGCCGCGGCGCCGAACTGGATCTGGCGGTACTGCGCGCCTTGTTCCGGCAATTGCGCAAGTACCCCGAGTCGCTGCCTTACTGCCGGCAGATAGCCATCAACCTGACCGGCCAAAGCCTGGCGTCGACGAGTTTCCAGGTGGAGTTGCGCACCTTGCTTGCCGACACGCCACTGCCGTTGTCTTCCCTGTGTTTCGAAGTGACCGAAACCGCGGCGATTTCCAGCACCGCCGCCGCCAGCCAATTGTTGAACGATCTGCGCGCCAAGGGTTGCCGCATTGCCATCGACGATTTCGGCACTGGCATGCAGAGCTTTTCGCGTTTGAAGGAATTGCCGGTGGACATCATCAAGATCGACGGTTCCTTCATCCGCAACGTGACAGCCCGCGGCAACGACTTCGCGCTGGTGCAGGCATCGGTGGCCATCGCCAAGGCGTTCGGTGCGGAGACGGTGGCGGAGTTCGTCGAAGATGAGGCGACCGCCGACTGTTTGCGCGAACTGGGCGTGCAGCGCGTGCAGGGTTATCTGTACGGCGCACCACGTCCGTTGTCCGATGTATTGACCGAGGCGGTGCCGGTGCTATCGAAGGTGTCTGCGGTCGGCTAACGGGGCTGAACGCAATTGGGACGGTGAACAAAAGAATCGAACAAGCATCGTCTGAATGTAGGAGCGGCGTCCCGCCGCGAGTTCTTGCTGTCAGATCGCAATAGAAGCGAAGAGCTCGCGGCGGGGACGCCGCTCCTACAAAAACGACAGCGCTAAACCCGCTTGGCCCGGTACGGCGGCGTAGCCAGCACCATCTCGCCCAGCGAAAACGCCAGTTCGCGCTCGGCCAAGACGGCACCATCAGCGCCGTGGGCCAGCAGATGTTTCACCTCGGCATCGCTATGCGCACGCGCCAGCAAGGTCAGCTCGGGATTGATCGCGCGCAGCTTGGCCAACGCTTCGCCGGCTTCCAGCGGCTGCGGGATGGCCAGCACCACGATTTTGGCTTTCTCCGGACGAGCCTCGGCCAGCACTCTGTCGGAGGTGGCGTTACCCCGGATGGCGGGAATACCAGCCGCGTGCGCACGCAAGACGTGATCGCCGTTATCGTCGATGACGATCAGCGGCACGCCACGCTCGCGCAGAACGCGCGCCAGCTCGCTCCCAACGCGGCCATAGCCGATGATGATGGCGTGGTCGCTGATATCCAGCGAAGGGCCCGGTGGTGGTTCCGATTCCTCGACGGTCGCGACTTTCTTGGCCTGCCGTGCCTGCCAGCGGTCCAGCCAGGAGAACAGAAAAGGATTGGCGACGATCGACAGCAACGCGCCGGCGAGAATCAGATCGCGGCCTTCCGGCGGCAGTATCTCCAGGCTTACTCCCAGTCCGGCCAGGATGAAGGAGAACTCGCCGATCTGCGCCAGGCTGACCGAGATGGTCAGCGCAGTGCTGGTGGGATGCTTGAAAAGCCGCACGATGGCGAACGCCGCCAACGACTTGCCGACCACGATGATCAGGAACGTCGCCAATACCTGCCAAGGCTGGTCCAGCAGGATCGACGGGTCGAACAGCATGCCGACCGAGACGAAGAACAACACCGCGAACGCGTCGCGCAATGGCAACGAATCGTTGGCGGCCTTCTGGCTGAGTTCGGATTCGTTGAGCAGCATGCCGGCGAAGAAGGCGCCCAGCGCGAACGAAACGCCGAACAGCATGGCCGAACCGAACGCCACACCCAATGCAATCGCCAGGATCGACAGCGTGAACAGTTCGCGCGAACCGGTGGCGGCGATGCGCTCCAAGGTCCAGGGGATAACGCGGCGGCCAACCACCAGCATCACGGCCACGAACAAACCCAGTTTCAGCAGCGTCCAGCCAATCGCCATCGCGATGGCCATGCCGTTGCCGGTCGTCGCGGCGCCCGCTTCCGCGCCCGGTTTTCCGTTTACGACTTCCGCCAGCGCCGGCAGCAACACCAACGCCAGCACCATGGCCACGTCCTCGACGATCAGCCAACCCACCGCGATGCGTCCGCGCTTGGTGTCCAAGAGGCGGCGGTCTTCCATCGCCCGCAACAACACCACGGTGCTGGCCACCGACAACGCCAGCCCGAAGACGAAGCCGTTCAACGGCGACCAGCCCATCCCCCACGCCATGCCCCAGCCCAACAACGTGGCGACCGCGATCTGCGCAAGGGCGCCGGGAATGGCGATGGCTTTGACTTCCAGCAGGTCCTCCAGCGAGAAGTGCAGGCCCACACCGAACATCAACAGCATCACGCCAAGTTCGGACAACTGATTGGCCAGGTCCTGGTCGGCGACGAAGCCTGGCGTGAAGGGACCTACGAAGATGCCGGCGAGCAGATAACCGACCAACGGCGACAGGCGCAGCTTATGGGCCAGCGCACCCAGCACGAAGGCGAGGGCAAGCCCAACCGCGATGATGTTGATCAGGTCGGTGTCATGGTGCATCTAAATAGAATGATCCGCTTGGTGGGAAAAGAGTGTCGCTGATGGGGCCGATGGGGGCAAATGGAAGATGAGCGACGTATTCATCCGACCAGAGATACTCACATCAAAACCCCATGCGGAGAAAAAAACTGGCGTTACAGACGTTGAAATACTCTTCCTATACAAAAACGCCCCGCATAAGCGGGGCGTTTACAGGGGCTAACCCGCTTCGCTCACCATTTGTATCCGGCGTTGGCGTACATGTAGGCGCCATTGAAACCGAACGGCGAGGAACCGCTGTAAGGCAGATAGTTGCGCGTGCCTTGGCCGGCGATGGTGTCGTCGGGGTATTCGTCCAGGACGTTGTCCCCACCCAGGGTGAAGCTCCAGTTGCCGAGCTTGTAGGTTGCGGCCAGATCGAGCGTCCATTTCGCGCTGTAGGTTTGATCGGCCGCCGCCGTGGTGCCGAACGTGGTGAACTCGCCCCAGCGCGTTGTTGTTGCGGTGAACGCCCAGTCGCCCGGCGTCCACGTACTGCTGAGGAAGAACTTGTCGCGTGGTGCGCCCTCGGTGATGCGGCCGATCTCGGCACGGCCGATGCGCACCGCGGTAGGATCGATGGCCTCGAGTGCAGGCGGATTCTCGGCGATCTTTTCGATATCGGTTTTGTTGTAGTTATAGCCCGCCGTGAGGTCCAGGTTGCTGCTGGCCAGGCCCAGCCGGTACGTGCCGACCACATCGATACCGGTGGTCTTGGTATCGATGGCGTTGGTGAAGTAGCGGCCGCCGCCGATACCGGCATAGCCATTGGCCTGCAGATAGTTGCGCACATCCGTCGAGGTCAGGTTCTCCGAAAGCACGATGCGGTCATCGATGTCGATGCGATAGGCGTCGACGGTGATGTAGAGGTCCTCGACGGGTTGCAGCACCAGGCCCAGGCCATAGTTGGTCGACTCTTCCGCCGTCAACGGCTCGGCACCCAACGCAACGGCTGCCGGGTTGTCGGTACGGAAAGTACCAATCTCGAAAGGAACCGCGGCTATGGTTCCATCCGGCTGGGTGACGTTGATGAAGTTGGTGGCGACCGACTGGAAGTACTGCTGTTGCAACGACGGTGCACGGAAGCCGGTGGATGCGGTGGCACGCAGCGCGACTGTCTCGGTGAACGCATAGCGCGCGGACAGCTTGCCTGTCGTGGTATTGCCGAAATCGCTGTAGTTCTCATAGCGGCCTGCCAGGCCGGCCGACAGCTTGTCGGTTAGGTCCGCTTCCAGGTCGACGTAGGCCGAATAGCTGTTACGGTCGAAATGGCCAGCATCGGACGGTTTGAATCCAGCGAACACTTGCGCACCCGGCAGCATCGTGCCGTCGGCCGAGGGGACGCCGCCGTTGACGTAAGAGGCAAGTTCACCCGGCGATTCATTGAACTTCTCGCCGCGCCATTCACCACCGAAGGCCAATGCGACCGGATAGGCCAGGCCCCAATCCAATGTCTTGCTGAAATCCGCGTTGAGCACGTTCTGGGTCACTTCCAACGTACCGGCATAGAACTGGGTGGGGCTATCCAGTCCCAGACTGTTGTTGAGGCTGTTCTTCACCTCGAAACGCAGATTGTTCTGGCCATAGTTGTAGCTGATGTCGATATTCAGGCCGCCCTCGGTGCTGCCTTTGAAGCCGCCGACCCATGACACGTCCTTGCTGACGTTGTAGATCTGCGGCAGAAAGCCATTGGGGTAGATCTCCGGACGATTGCGATTGTCGCCGGACCAGCGGAAGTAACCATTGGACAGCACTTCGCGCTTGCTGGCCATGCCGTAGGAATAGAAGGTCAGGTAGTCCGTAGGGCTGTATTCGCCGTTGTACGACACAGCGCCCTGGTCGATGTCAGGATCGCCATAGCGTTGTTGCACCACGCCCTGATACGGCTTGGCACGATCGGTCTGGTCCTGATGGCCGGCTTGGCCGGCGAGGTGGATGGCACCCTTCTCGCCCAGGCTGAAGCCGGCATCGCCGGACAGCTGATACTGCTCGCCATCGCCTGCGCTGTATTGACCATAGCGCGCGGCGACACTGCCGCCCTGGCCGCTGCCCTTCAGCACCACGTTGATGACGCCTGCGATGGCATCGGAGCCGTACTGGGCGGACGCGCCGTCGCGCAGCACTTCAATGCGTTCGACAGCGGCGATGGGAATGGTGTTCAGATCCGCCGGCGAAGAACCACGGCCCTGGCTGCCATTCAAATTGATAAGCGCGGTGGTGTGGTAGCGCTTGCCGTTGACGAGCACGAGCACCTGGTCCGGAGAGAGGCCGCGCAGCTGCGCGGGGCGAACGGCATCGGTACCGTCGGTAATGGCCGGACGTGGGAAGTTCAATGAGGGCACCATGCGCGACAACGCGGTCGCCAACTCGGTAGTGCCAGTGGCTTCCAACGCCTCGGGGGTGATGATGTCGATAGGCGAAGCAGACTCGGCCACCGTGCGATCAGCGACGCGCGTGCCGGTCACGATCAGCGTGTCCAGCGTGCGGGTGTCCGCGGGGGTTTGTGGTTGGTCTTGCGCAAGAGCGGGGGACGCGGCCAGTGCCAAGGCAACGGCAAGGGCGAGTGGAGAAGGCTTACGGGTCATAGCTACTCCTAGAAAGGTCGGGGTTTGATGCGTGCCCATCCGTTTCATTTGAAAGGACTTTTTTGCGGTGCACCAAAGGTGATTACAGCGCCATGACAAAGAAGTCAACAATTTATTAACAAATCTGGGACGGCCATGTACCGATAAACTAGCGCCCCCACGCACCCGCTGATCGCAATAGGTTCCCGCTTGATTTCCCTCCGTAATTTCGCCCTGCGCCGGGGCGAACGCCTGCTTCTTTCCAATGTGGACCTGACCCTGCATGCCGGCTACCGGGTGGGCGTGGTCGGCCGCAACGGCACCGGCAAATCCAGCCTGTTCGCCGCCATCCGGGGTGAGCTCGAGGCCGACAAGGGCGATGTGGAGCTGTCCGGCCGTTTACGGATCGCCAGCGTGGCGCAGGAATCCCCTTCGCTGCCGGATTCGGCCTTGGACTTCGTGCTGGGCGGCGACGCGGACGTGGCCGCCGCACTCAAGGCGGAAGCCGACGCGTTGGCGGCGGAAGATTGGGAAGCCGTGGCGAATGCCCATCACCGGCTGGAAGAGGTCAACGGCTACGACGCCACCGCACGCGCCGGCAAGTTGCTGCACGGCCTTGGGTTCCCCGCCGAAACGCACACCCGTGCGGTTTCGGCATTCTCTGGCGGTTGGCGCGTGCGCTTGAATCTGGCGCGTGCGCTGATGATGCCCAGCGATCTGCTGCTGCTGGACGAACCCACCAACCACCTGGACTTGGACGCGGTGCTGTGGCTGGAGCAGTGGTTGCTGAAATATCCGGGTACGTTGCTGTTGATTTCGCACGACCGGGAATTCCTGGACAACGTCGCCACCCATACGCTGCACCTGCATGGCGGCGGCGCCAAACTGTACACCGGCGGTTACACCGATTTCGAACGCCAGCGCGCCGAGCAACTGCGCCAGCAACAGATCGCGCACGAGAAGGAACAGACCGAACGCGCGCACCTGCAAAGCTTCATTGACCGCTTCAAGGCCAAAGCCAGCAAGGCCAAGCAGGCGCAGAGCCGCATGAAGCGGCTGGCCAAACTCGCCGGTACCGAAGCGGTGCGCGCCGAGCGCGAATTCCGCGTCGAATTCGCGCAACCCAATCGCCTGCCGCACTCGCTGATCCGCATCAACCATGGTGAAGCGGGATATGGCGACACCGTCATTCTTCGCAACGTCGGTTTCGGACTGGAAGCCGGCGATCGCATCGGCTTGCTGGGACCGAACGGCGCCGGCAAGACCACGCTGGTGAAAACGCTTGTGGGTGACTTGCCGTTGATCGCTGGCGAGCGCAGCGCGCATCCGGATCTGCGCATTGGTTACTTCGCCCAGCACACGGTCGAATCGCTGCACGAAGGGCAATCGCCCATCGATCACTTCCGCGATCTGTCGCCGGATTCGCCTACCCAGGCCTTCCGCGACTTCCTGGGCAAATGGAATTTTCCTGGCGACCGTGCGTTCGAGGTTGTCGATGGTTTTTCCGGTGGCGAACGCGCGCGCCTGGCATTGGCCCTGATCGCGTGGCAGCAACCCAATGTCCTGCTACTGGACGAACCCACCAACCACTTGGACCTGGAAATGCGCGAGGCGCTGGCCGAAGCGCTCAGCGATTTCGACGGCGCCATCGTCATGGTCTCGCACGACCGCCATTTGATCGGTCTGGTCTGCGATACCTTCTGGCGCGTCGCCGACGGGGTGGTGGAACCCTTCGATGGCGACCTGGACGAATACGCCGCCTGGCTGCGCACGCGCCCCGCGGCCCAAGGCACCAAGCAGAAGCTGGCCGAAGCCGTACCCACGCCGCCGCCACACGCCAAGCCGCTGACCCCGGCAAAGAAGATCAACCCGGTCAAACTGGCCCAAGCCGAAGCGCGCGTCGCAGAGCTGGAAGCCAAGGTGGCGGAAGTGGATGCGGCGCTGGCCGATCCGAAGATCTATGGGCAAGCCGATCGCCTCGCCCAGCTGGGACGGGACCGCGAAGTGCTGCTGCGCCAGTTGGCAGAGGCCGAGCAGGCCTGGTCTTCGCTTTACGACGTCGCGTGATGCCCGTGCTTGATATTGGCCGTTCCACCCCCATTGCTTCGCTAGTTCCTTCCACTTTCTGCGTTCCCTGACATGCCCATCTACGCCTTCGAATGCACCCAGTGCGGACACAGTTTTGACCGCTTGCAGAAGCTGTCTGACCCGGATCCGGATACCTGTCCGGAATGCAGCATGATTTCGGTCAAGCGGCAGCTGACGGCGCCGTCGTTCCGGCTGGCCGGCAGCGGCTGGTACGAGACCGATTTCAAGAAAGATGGCGACAAGAAGCGCAACCTCGCCGACAGTGGCGACGGTGCGGCCAAGCCCTCTGGCGACAGCAAGCCGTCGGAAGCGGCGCCTGCGGCTAAGGCAGAGGCCAAGACCGAAGCAAAACCTGCGGCGGCGCCGTCCACGCCTGCGGTTTGAGGTCTGCAGCCGCTTGGAATAAGCGGCGGCTTGATGCCGACCTGCCGTCGCAGGTAGGGTGGCGCATGAATATCCTCAAGCCCGCCCTGATGGCCGCGTCGGTATGGTTACTCGCCGGCTGCGCTTCTTCTTCCAACACTCCGCTTTCCCGGCCCGCGGCAACAGCGCCGGCGGATCGGTTCATGGCGGCCATCGCCCATCACTGCGGCCAAGCGTTCGCGGGGCGGGTGGTCGCCAATGTGCCCAAGCCGTCCACGCCGGATGCGTTCGAAGGCAAGCCGCTGATCATGCACGTGCGCGGCTGCGATGAGCCGCAGAAACAGCTGCGCATTCCTTTTCATGTCGGCGATGACCGTTCGCGTACCTGGGTGTTGACCCGTACGCAACAGGGGCTGCAGCTCAAGCACGATCACCGGCATGAAGACGGCAGTCCAGATACCACCACGATGTATGGCGGCGACACCGTTGACGCCGGAACCGCCACTAGGCAGGCCTTCCCGGTGGATGCGGAATCCATTGCGCTGTTTCAGCGGGAAGGTTTGGCGGCGTCGGTAACCAATACCTGGGCGATGGAAATCGTGCCGGGGCAGCGTTTTGTGTACGAACTTAGCCGCCCGAATGGGCGGCTGTTTCAGGTGGAGTTCGATTTGACCCAACCGGTGCCCGCGCCACCGGCACCTTGGGGCGCGGAGGGCTAGTCCTTCTGGGTCGGGAAACAAAAACCTCTGAAAAGTGTCATCCCGGCGCAGGCCGGGACCCAGTGCCTTGCGTTCTAGATGGCGGACAGTCGCTGGGTCCCGGCCTGCGCCGGGATGACGAGTTCGTTGTGACCTGACGCGAAAACGCAACTAAGCGGCTCATCGAACCCCAAAGCGCGCGCGGCAGCCGCGGTTCACCCAGATTTGCTGACCTTGATAACCCCAGTTGACGTTCTCGCGGCATGGGGTTTTGGAGATGTTCTGGATGACCACCGGACGGCCCTGGCGACTGTCCCAGGCGCAGGTGCGGTGGCGGTTACTTTCACTAACGCAGGTCACGCTGTAGCCGTTTCCACCACCCGGATTCCAGCCACCGCCGCCGGTGATCTCCTCGAACTCGCCGCGGCAGCCATTGCGGACCCAGATGGTGCCGGGCTGCTGGCGCCAGGAATTGCCTTCGATGCACTGGCCTTTCGACAGATTGCGCACCAAGCGCGCGCGGTTGCGGAAGCCGGTTGGGCAGCTACGTTCGCGCATGTTGATGCTTTCGCAGCGGATGACTCGGCCGGTGCCCGGATAACCATTGCCCGGATTCGGATTCCAGCCGCCGGAACCGCCGCCCAGCGAGGTGGCGATGTCCTGCTTGATGCGGCTGAAGGTCCAGTTGGATCGGTTGACCTGGTCCAGGTAGAAGCGCAGCTGATCGTCCGGAATACGGCGTCCTCGCGACTGTTCGGAATACTCCTGGCCGATCACCCGGCTTTGATCGGATACCGACAGGGTGCGCAGGTTTTCCGGTGCGTAGGCGCGGGTCTGCGCTTGAGCGGACACGCCGCCAGCCATGAGGGCCAGCAACAGCGCAAAAGCGAACTGCATCAACGGCTTATTCATGGCGGTCTCCTCTCGGAGGGCATAGCTTAATCCCAATCGCTTTCCCGGGCGCAAGCGTCATTCCGAGGCTGATTTGGGCCGCGCCGGGTTAAACTACGCGGCTTGATCAGCCTACGGCTGTTATGAAACTGTCCGGCAGCCGCCGGACGATATTTGCGGAGCCCCCATGCGTACCCATTTCTGCGGCCTCATCGATGAGGCCATGATCGGTCAGACCGTTACCCTTTGCGGCTGGACCGACGTCGCTCGCAATCTCGGCGGCGTCTGCTTCATCGATCTGCGCGACCACGAAGGCATCGTGCAGGTGACGGTGGAACCCGACAGCGTGGATGTGTTCGCGGTGGCGGCCAGCCTGGGCTATGAAGACGTATTGCGCGTGGAAGGCGTCGTGCGGGCGCGCCACAGCGTCAACGACAAGATCAAGACCGGCAAGGTCGAGATTGTCGCCACCAAGATCGAAGTGCTCAACAAAGCCGAGCCGTTGCCGTTCCATGCGCACGAGAACGCCGGTGAAGACATTCGCCTGAAATACCGCTATCTAGATTTGCGCACGCCGGAAATGCAGCGCAAGCAGCGCACCCGCATCAAGCTGGTACAGGCGCTGCGCCGTTGGCTGGACGCGCGCGGTTTCCAGGATATCGAAACGCCCATCCTCACCAAGGCTACCCCAGAAGGCGCGCGCGACTTCCTGGTGCCGGCGCGCATGCATCCGGGCGAGTTCTACGCGTTGCCGCAGTCGCCGCAGCTGTTCAAGCAGATCCTGATGGTGGCCGGCTTCGATCGTTATTACCAGATCGCGCGCTGCTTCCGCGACGAAGCGCTGCGTGCCGATCGCCAGCTCGAATTCACCCAGCTGGACATGGAGTTCGCGTTCGTGCGCGAGCGCGATGTACAGGACACCGTGGAAGGCATGATCCGCGACATCTTCAAGGAAGTGATGGATGTCGAACTCGCCGATCCCTTCCCGCGCATGAGCTATGAAGAAGCCATGCGCCGCTACGGTTCGGACAAGCCCGACCTACGCATCGATCTGGAACTGGTGGATGTGGCGGAACTGGTCAAGGCAACGGAGTTCAAGGTGTTCGCCGATGCCGCCGCCAATCCGGATGGCCGCGTGGCCGCGCTGCGCGTACCGGGCGGCGCTGCGTTCTCGCGCAAACAGATCGATGACTACGCCGCGCATGCGGCCAAGTACGGCGCCAAAGGCCTGGCTTATATCAAGCTGGGCGAGAACGGCGAAGTGACCTCGCCGATCGCCAAGTTCTTTGCGGAAGACGCCTTCGCGGCGCTAGTCAAAACAGTCGCTCTGCAGAATGGCGATATCGCCTTCTTTGGCGCGGGCGATTACAAGACTGTCAGCGACTTCATGGGCGCGCTGCGCTTGAAAGTCGGCAAGGATACACATCGTGTCGCCGAAGGCTGGCGCCCACTGTGGGTCACCGACTTCCCGATGTTCGAGTGGGACGAGGAAGCGCAACGTTATGTGGCGCTGCATCACCCGTTCACCGCGCCGGCAGTCGATGACATCGCTGATCTGCGTGCCAACGCCAAGACGGCCGTGTCGCGTGGCTACGACATGGTGATGAACGGTAACGAGATCGGCGGCGGTTCGATCCGTATTCACCGCCCCGAAATGCAGAGTGCGGTATTTGAGCTGCTGGGAATCGGCGCGGAAGAAGCGGAGGCCAAGTTCGGCTTCCTGCTGGATGCGTTGAAATACGGCGCGCCGCCGCATGGTGGCATCGCGTTCGGTATCGATCGCATCGCCGCGCTGATGGCGGGCACCGAATCGATCCGCGACGTGATCCCGTTCCCGAAGACCACCACCGCGCAGTGCCTGATGACCGGCGCGCCGTCGCCGATCCCGGAAGCGCAACTGGCGGAAGTGCATATCCAGGTACGCCCCAAAAAATAACGTCGCCGAAGCTTCTGCGGACAAAGATGCACACGCCAGCACCGAAACGACTCCCGCATGGCACCTTCCTACCTCCGCCTGCGGGGGTAGGGAACGGGACGGGGGCAAGGGGCAGGCGATACTTTTCCAATTTCGCTCTTCCGCGCGTGGAAGAGCATTGATCGAGAGAGATGACTGACATGACAGAGCATGCATTCGCGCTGGAGTGGGAAAAGCTGGGCAATGAGGGTACGGAAGCAGGCTTGGTAACCGAACGCGCCCGCGTGTTCGGCGGCTGGCTGGTGCGCGTGGGCCACGCCGGCGCAGCGATGGCGCTGACCTTTGTGCCCGATGGTGAGGGTCGTTGGGACGGCGAGGACTTCGGCGAAGACGACTACGAGTACGAAGAAGAAGAGGAAGAAGAGGAAGGCGAGGACGAGGAGGAAGAAGACCTCGACGAGGAAGACGAGAAGTAACCGTCACTCTGTTGGGAAATCCGACTGACGGAAGTGCCGTCTTCTGATTCTGACTAGCGCCGAAGCTATGCCGCTTGCTCGTCACCCCGGCACAAGCGGAAGTTCTTTCCCTTCTCCCATCGGGAGAAGGTGCCCGAAGGGCGGATGAGGGAATGGCAGCGACTTGCCATTCGGCTTTGCTACAAGCGGACACTCCATTCCCTCATCCGTCGCTGCGCGCCACCTTCTCCCGGAGGGAGAAGGGAGCTTGACCCCATGTGAGTACCCCATGCCTATCATCCGTCGTGCCACCGTCGAAGATGCGCCGGTCCTGTCGGACCTGGCTGCTCGCACTTTCACCGAAACGTTTGGCCACTTGTATCCACCTGAGGACCTCGCGGCCTTCCTCGCCGACGCCTACGAAGTCGGCAAGCAGCGCACCATCCTCGCGCATCCTGATTACGCCGTTTGGCTGCTGGAAGACAACGGCGTCGCCATCGGCCATGCCGCTGCCGGTCCGTGCGGTCTGCCGCATCCGGACGTGCAGCCTGGCGACGGTGAACTCAAACGGCTATATGTACTGAAATCGCTGCAGAACGGCGGCTGGGGCGGACATTTGTTCCGCACCACATTGGATTGGTTGGAGCGCGATGGACCACGCACGCTATGGATCGGCGTCTGGTCGCAGAACCACGGCGCGCAGCGCTTCTACGAGCGGCATGGATTTAAGCGTGTCGGTGAGTACAAGTTTGCAGTCGGTAAGACCTTGGATGACGAATTCATCTTGAAGCGTATGCCTTGAGTATTCGCGCATCTTTATTCTTAGCGCTGGCGCGGATAGCTCATCGGATCCGATGAGTCGACAGCGCCAGCGCCGAGAGCCAAGAACCAGAAGCGAAGATCACCGCGTCGCCAGACGCACCTGGCTGATCTCCGACCGCGGCGGCGCACCGAACAGTCGCTTGTATTCGCGACTGAACTGCGAAGGGCTTTCGTAGCCGACACGGTGCGCGGCGGTGGCTGCTTCCAAGCCCTCGGCCAACATCAGGCGACGGGCCTCATGCAGGCGCAGTTGCTTCTGGTACTGAAGCGGCGACAGCGTGGTAGCCGCCTTGAAGTTGTGGTGTAGCGAGGAGACGCTCATATGAACCGAGCGTGCCAACGTTTCGATGCGCAGTGGTTCCAGATAGCGTTGCCGCAGCAGCTCCACCGCCTTGGCGATGCGCTGCGGCCCGCTATCACGCACCGCCAAGTCGCGCAGGTGGTGGCCCAGATCGCCCAGCAGCACCCGGTAGAAAATTTCCCGCATGGCCATGGAGCCGAGGATGCGCAGATCCCCCGGGTCATCGAGCAGCCGCATCAGGCGCAACACCGCGTCCAGCAACGGTGGCGTGACGCGCGCGGCGAAGGCAGCGCAGGTCGAACCCGTGCCATTACCGTTATCGCCGCCGCCGTTGGCGACGGCTTCGGTGTCCATGATCAAGTCGGCGATCTGTTCAGGGTCGATATCCAGCCGAAGGCATAGATAAGGCTTCTCAGGTGTTGCTTCGATCACTTGGCCCAACATCGGCAGCGTCATCGACACCACCAGATAATTGAGTGGATCGTAGTGATAGGTCTGGTCGCCCAGCATGGCGATCTTGCGCCCCTGCACCACGATACATAGGCGCGGCTCATACACCGTGGGTGAGCAAGGCGTCAGCGTACTGATGCGCACCAGCTGCAGCTGGGGCAGTGCGGTGTCGTGGATTCCGTCGCTGGGCGCCAATCGGGCAATCCGGTCGGCCAATTCCGTTTGCGGCGCGTGAAGCGCGTGTTGCGCAATTACTTCAGAAGGGCTCAGATGATTCATGGCATTCGCGCGTGGGGGCGGTTGCGCCGATTATCGGCATGGTAATGGGCGCGTGGCGTGCCCATGGTGATGATTTGCAGGATCAGGCAAGTCTGCGGCAGCAATGAGCTAACGCCCGCCGTGCCATCGAATTTACCGTATCCGTACTCCTTCCCCCGCCTACGGAGTCCACGATGTCTACCGCATCCGCAATCCCGCGCCGCCAACTTGGCGCTTCCGGCTTGTCCGTGTCCGCCATCGGCCTTGGCTGCATGGGTATGTCCGAATTCTATGGTCCGTCCGATGAAGCCGAATCGCTGGCGGTATTGAACCGCGCGCTCGACATTGGCGTGAACTTTCTGGACACCGCCGACATGTACGGCAGTGGCGAGAACGAGCGCTTGCTGTCGAAGATTCTGAGCACGCGCCGCGATGAAGTGGTGCTGGCGACCAAGTTCGGTTTCATGCGCGACCCGGCCGATCCCGGCGCGCGGCCGATCAATGGCCGGCCCGAATACGTGAAGCAGGCCGCCGACGCCAGCTTGGCGCGACTGGGCGTTGACCACATCGACCTTTATTACCAGCACCGCGTCGATCCGAATGTGCCGATCGAAGAAACGGTTGGCGCCATGGCCGAGCTGGTGCATGCCGGAAAAGTGCGTCACCTGGGTTTGTCGGAAGCCTCGGCGGCCACGTTGAAGCGCGCCTACGCCGTGCACCCGATCACCGCGCTTCAAAGCGAATACTCGTTGTGGTCGCGCGATATTGAAGACGAAGTCCTACCGGCTTGCCGCGAGCTGGGCATCGGCGTAGTTGCCTATAGCCCGCTCGGACGCGGCTTCCTGACCGGCGCTATCCAATCGACCAATGACCTCGATGCCAGCGACTTCCGCCGCCAGAACCCGCGGTTCCAACCTGGCAATTTCGAGCGCAACGCCAATCTGGTCGAAGCGATCCGAATGATCGCGCAGGCACGGGGCTGCACGCCCGCGCAGCTGGCGCTGGCTTGGCTGCTGGATCGCGCGCCGGACGTAGTGCCGATCCCGGGCACCAGGCGCATCGCGCGGCTGGAGGAAAACGCCGCCGCTACCTCGATTCAACTGCGCGATGGAGAGCGCAGCCAGATCGAAGAAATCCTCCAAACCCAGCAAGTCGTGGGTGAACGCTATGCGGAAGTCGGCCGGGCGCTGCTGAACGGATAGCGGATCGACAGCCCGGCACCAGCTCGTCTGTTAGTTCCATGTCACGGGAAGCGGGCACCGGCCGGGTTATATTGCAGTGCAGCATAGGTATGCCATCGAAGCATGCCGTGCTGCTGTCTTGGTGCGAAGTGAGGAAATCCAGGCATGTGGATCGTCCAATACGCGTTGAACCGCCGCTACACCATCGGGGTGTTGGCCATCCTGATCCTGCTGTTCGGCACCTTGGCCGCGCGCCGCATGCCCACCGACATCCTGCCCGAGGTCGGCATTCCGTCGATCAATCTGATATGGACCTATAGCGGCCTGCCTGCGGCGGAAATGGCGGCCAAGATCACGTCGTTTTCTGAAGTGGCGATCATGAACACCGTCGATGACCTCAAAGAGGTCAGCTCGGTGTCGCTCAACGGCACATCGATCGTGCGTATCGATTTCCAGCCCAATGTCAGTCTGGAACGTGCGCTGGGCCAGATCACCGCTGTTTCGCAGACCATCTTGCGGCGCATGCCGCCCGGCACTTCGCCGCCGCTGGTCATTCGCAACAACGTCTCCAGCACGCCGGTGATGCAACTGGTGCTGTCGTCCGATTCGCTGACCGAGGCGCAGCTCTACGATTATGCGCGCCTTCAATTGCGCTCGCAGATCCAGACCGTTCCTGGGATTCGCATGACCCTGCCGTACGGCGGCGCCGCGCGGCAGATCATGGTCGATCTGGATCCCCGGGCGTTGCAGACCTATGGCCTGATTCCATCCGACGTCACCTCCGCGCTGGAACGCGGCAGTCCGACACTGCCATCGGGCAACATCCGCGAAGGCGCTCGCGAGATGCAGATTTCGTTGGAAACCAGCCCTGAAACGGCGGCGGGTTTCCTGGACCTGCCAATCGCTAGCCGCGGCGGCAACGTCATCTATGTGCGCGATGTGGCATCCGTGCGCGATGGTGGCGCCTTGCAGACCAATGTCGCGCGCCTGGATGGTGCCACGGCTGTCTCGGTGGCGCTGATCAAGCTGGGTGGCGCGTCGACAGTCGAAATAGTCCGCGGCGTACGGGAAAGGCTGCCCGAGATCATCGCCTCCGCGCCGCCGGGCATGCGCATTGAGCCCATCTTCGATCAATCCGTATTCGTCGACAACGCCATCGCGTCGATCCGCCACGAAGCACTGCTGGTCGGTCTGCTGGTGGCTTTCGTGGTACTGGTGTTCATCGGGTCCTGGCGTTCCAGCTTGATCGTGTTGTCGGCAATTCCTCTGGCGTTGCTGGCATCCGTGGCCATGCTCAATCTGCTGGGCTACACCTTCAACGTGATGACGCTGGGTGGATTGGCGTTGGCGATCGGCATCCTGGTCGATAACGCAGTGGTGGATGTGGAGAACACCAACCGCAATATCGCGTTGGGCAAGGACGTGCGTGCCGCGATCCTGGACAGCGCCAAGGAAGTGGTGTTTCCGGAACTGGTTTCAACGATCTGTATCTGTATCGTGCTGACGCCCATTCTGCTGATGACCGGTCTTTCAGCGTGGGTATTCACGCCGCTGGCATTGGCGGTGATTTTCGCCATGGCCGCATCGTTCCTGCTCTCGCGCACACTGATTCCGGTGTTGTGCTCGCTGTTGCTGCCGGCCGATGTGGAAAGCCGTCGCAATCCGCGCTGGGCAGTGGAGCGCCGATTGCTGGCAATCAATCATCGGGTCGAACACACGCTGGAGGGGCTGCGCGAGCGCCACCATGCGCTGCTGGTCAAGCTGGGTCACCACGGCGGTGTGTTGACGCTGGCGGCATGCGTGCTGATTGGAGTGGGTGCGCTGTCGGCGGTATCGCTAGGCCGTGAATATTTTCCGCAGGTCGACGCAGGGCAGATACGCCTTCAAGTCCGCTTGCCGGCTGGCACACGCCTGGAGCAGACAGCGGCACGCTTGACCGACATACAGCGCGAGATCCGCGCCATCATTCCAGCGGCCGAACTGCAAACGGTCTACGAACAGATCGGCACACCGGATGCGATCAACCTGGCGTTGGTGGATAGCGCGGTGGTGGGGTCGTTCGAAGCGGAGCTGATGCTGCAGCTACGCAGCCCACATGCGCCCAGTGCCGATTACCTGGCGCAGATACGCGAGCGGATCGCCGAAAAATTCCCGGAAGTCAAAATCTTCGAGCGTCCACCCGATGCGACCAGCCGCACATTGGCCGGCTCCGCCGTGGGTGCATTCGAAGTACAGGTGACCGGTCGCGATGTGGCCGGAAATCTGGCTGCGGCGCAACAGATCGAATCGCGGCTGCGCGAAGTTCCGGGCGCGGTCGACGTGACCTTGCGCCAAGTTCTGGATCTGCCGGAATACCGCATTGCGATCGACCGCAGCCGTGCGGCGCAACTGGGCGTGAGCGCGCAGGATGCGAGCCGCGCGGTGCTGGCGGTGTTGGGTTCGGCGGGCACGGTTACGCCGGTGTACTGGGTCGATACCGCCAACGCCATGTCGTACACCGTGCAGGTACAGGCGCCACCGGCCGACCTGAGCGACGTCGAAACACTGCTCAACACGCCGCTGCGCGTCGACACCGACGGCCGCACCGTCTTGCTGCGCAATGTCGCGACGGCGACCACACGCAGCGTGCCGGCCAGCATCGGTCGCAGCACCCTGGCGCCGACGATCAGCGTGGTGGCCAATGTGCAGGGCCGTGATCTGGGTGCCGTATACGATCGCCTGACCGAGATCACCGCGGAGTTGCAACCCACATTACAGCCTGGCAATCGCATCGAAATCGCCGGCCAGGCGGGCGAGATGCAGAGCGCTTACAGCGAACTGGCGGGCGGACTATTGATGGCGGCGGTGCTGGTGTTCCTGGTGCTGGTGGTGAATTTCCAGTCGTGGATCCTGCCGTTGGCCGCGATGTGCGGATTGCCGTTGGCGATCTCTGGCGCGGCGGTGGCGCTGTTCGTGACCGGTACGCCGTTGAGCGTACCCGCGTTGATGGGCGTGATGATGGTGATTGGCGTATCCACCGCCAATAGCGTGCTGGTCACCAGTTTTGTGCGCGACTTGATCGCCGCCGGTCACGACCCGGAAGTGGCTGCGTACGAAGCCGCGGCCGTGCGTCTGCGCCCGGTGCTGATGACCGCCAGCGCCATGGTGCTGGGCATCGTGCCGATGGCGCTGGGCTGGGGCGAGGGCGGCGAACAGAACGCGCCATTGGGCCGCGCGGTGATCGGTGGCTTGCTGTTCGGCACTCCAGCCACGTTGGTGCTGGTGCCTTCCCTGCTCGCGGTGCTGGGCCGGCGCCACAACCGTGCCGCATCGGCTTCAGAAGCATCGGCTGCCATTGCACCCGGCAATCCAGACACCGCACCCGGTACAGGAGTCATTCGATGAAAAGCACGACACGCGGAAGAAATATCTTGTGGGCCTTGTTCGGGGTTGCCGCCAGTATTTCGCTCACTGGCTGCAACCGCAGCGCCGCTCAGCAATCCGGCGACACAGCGCCGCCGGAAGTACTGACGGCGCAGGCCAAGCCAGCGGGCGATTCCTATGAACTGCGATTGCCGGCACGCACCGTGGCCGGCGAGACCGCGCGTTTGTTCCCGCGTGCCACCGGCTTCGTCAGCGAGCGTCGTGTGGACTTGGGCGATCGCGTCACCGCAGGCCAAGTGCTGGCAGTGATCTCCGCACCGGAGATCGACCAGGCGGTGCGCGAAACCCAGGCGGATGTCCTGCAGGCGCGTGCCGATCTGGAGCTGGCGCGAACCAACTACGAACGTGCGGAACGGCTGGTGCAATCGCAAGTGATCTCGCGCGAACTCTATAGCGACCGGCTTGCCGCGCGCGATGCGAGTCGCGCCGCGCTGGCTTCAGCCGAGGCGCGTTGGGCCAGTGCGCGTGAACGGCAGGGTTTCCAAGTGATGCGTGCACCGTTCGCAGGCGTGATCTCTCAGCGCAACGTCGAGCGTGGCGATCGCGTGGTCGGCGATTCCGCAGCGGCAACAGCGCCGTTGTTCGAAATCAATGCGCTGGATCCATTGCGGATCGTGGTGGATGTGCCGCAAAGCGTGGCTTTGCAGGTGCGCCCCGGCTTGCAGGCCGATGTGGATTTTGTGGAAATGCCGGGCGAACGCTTCAAAGCAGAAGTGGTGCGTTCCGCGCAAAGTATCTCCGACGCGGTCGGTGGCATGCGGGTGGAACTGCGGTTGCCCAACCCGGAGGGCCGGATTCCTGCCGGCATGGTGGGGCAGGTTCGCCTGAGCGTGCCGCGCACCGCGCCTGCCGTGGTGCTGCCGATCAGTGCGGTGTTGCAAGGCGCCGATGGTGCCAGGGTCGCGTTGCTCAAGGACTCGGTGGTGAACTATCGGCCGGTCCGGCTGGGACGCAATCTCGGCAACGAGGTGGAAGTCGTGGAAGGGCTGGCGGCGGGCGAAACGGTTGTGTTGTCGCCGAATGCGTTGCTGGCGGCGGGGAGCCGGGTGAGGGTCAAGCCGAGCGTTGCTGCTAAGTCTTGATGGCGCGTTCGCATACATCCATCTAAAAAAAGACCGGAATAGAAACCCCCCTTAAAAAAAGGGGGCGGGCGTCCGCGCAGCGGACGACGGGGGATTTGCTTTTGCTTTTGCTGTCGCTTTTTAAGAGCAACAGCAAATCCCCCTCAAATGCTTTTCAACCGCCGAATGGCGGGTCATCCCCCTTTTGCGCTTTTAACAGCCGAATGGCTGGTCAAGGGGGAAGTAAAAGCAGAGCCTTTTCCGTTCACCGTTCACCGTTCACCGCTATGCTCTCAGCATGAACAACCGCATCTTGCTTCTGCATGGCATCTGGAACGCGAAATCATGGCTGGCGCCGTTGGCCCGGCGGCTGCGCACTGAAGGTTTCGACGTCGATGTATTCGGCTATCCCAGCGTCTTCGGTGGGCCGGAAATCGCCATCACCCGGCTGATCGAACGGTTATCCGTATCGGAACCGATCAATCTGGTGGGGCATAGCCTCGGCGGTTTGGTCGGTTTGGAGGCATTGCGGCGGCAGCCTGATCTGCCCGTACCGCGCATGGTCTGTATTGGTTCGCCCTTATGCGGCAGTGAAGCCGCGCGCCGCTTGAGCCGCCACTCTCCCTTGTTGGGGCGCAGTGCAAGCCTGCTGCAACAAGGCTGCGAACCCTGGCAGGGGCAAACCCGGGTGGGCATGGTGGCCGGCACTATCGCGCGGGGTATGGGGCGGCTGTTCGTCCGTTTCGACGGCGAATCCGATGGCACAGTGGCAGTCGCCGAAACCCGATTGCCTGGCTTGGCGGACCATTGCACGGTCGCCGCCAGCCATACCGGGCTGGTGTTCTCGGCTGATGCTGCGCGCCAGGCTGCGTGTTTCCTCAGGGAAGGCCACTTCGACGTGCAATGAGAGCGTCCGTGAGCGTGGGCTCTTCCCGTCAATCCCTGTAAGGGATTGAATCCCCTCCTGTTCGCCATGTGGCCGCGCGCGCCGCGGCGCGTTCTTGTTCGCGCGCACTGACTGCTTTTTGGGGCGCAGGGCGCTCCCGTGGCCGCAGCGCTATAATTCGCGGCTTCACCAACGCAGCATCCGGAAACCCCATGGGTCGTGGACCGTCTATCGAAGCCCGCAAGAACGCTACCGACGCCAAGCGCGGCAAGATCTTCACCAAGATCATCCGTGAAATCGGAGTGGCCGCGCGCGCTAGCGGAGGCGATCCGGCCAACAACCCGCGCCTGCGCACAGCAATGGATAAAGGGTTGTCCGCCAACATGTCCAAGGACGTGATCGAGCGGGCGATCAAGAAAGCGACCGGCGAGCTGGAAGGCGTGGTGTACGAGGAAGTCCGCTACGAGGGCTACGCGCCCGGCGGCGTGGCGGTCATCGTCGACTGCCTCACCGACAATCGCGTCCGTACCGTGGCCGATGTGCGCCATGCCTTCAGCAAGTGCGGCGGCAACATGGGTACGGAGGGTTCGGTGGCTTTCATGTTCAAGCGGTTGGGCGTGCTCAGCTACGCGCCGGGTGCGGACGAAGGCCGGATCACCGGTGCCGCCATTGAGGCCGGTGCCGAGGACGTGATCGTCTATCCGGACGATAGTTCCATCGACGTAGTGACCGCGCCGGAGAGTTTCCAAGCCGTGAAGGACGCCATGGAGGCCGCGGGCCTGACCGCCGACGAAGCGGAAGTGACCATGCGCGCCGACAACGATATCGCTGTCGAAGGCGACACCGCCAAGCAGGTCGTCAAGCTGCTGGAGATGCTGGAAGACCTGGACGATGTGCAGAGCGTTTATTCGAATGCCGAATTGAAAGCGGATGCTTATGCATAGCAACAGCGGGAACGGGGAACCGGGAACAGGGAATGTGGAATTTCCGGTTCGGCAGGTTCGGCGGAACCTCAAGCTTTCCCACAGCGCTTCTTGGCTGATGCCGCGCATTGATAGTGAAGTTGCTTGGACGCTTCATTCCCCGTTCCCCGTTCCCCGTTCCCCGCTTCTACGTAGCAACAGCGGGAACGGGGAACGGGGAACAGGGAATGTGGGATTCCCGGTTCGGCAGGTTCGGCGGAACCTCAAGCTTTCCCACGGCGCTTCCTGGCTGATGCCGCGCATTGATAGTGAAGTTGCTTGGACGCTTCATTCCCCGTTCCCTGTTTCCCGTTCCCCGCTTCTACGTAGCGAACGCGGAAACGGGGAACGGGGAACAGGGAATGTGGAATTCCCGCTTCGGCAGGTTCAACGGGATCCCACGCCTTCGCGGGCAGCTTCTCAGCCGATGCCACGCGGCGATAGTGAAGCTGCATGGATGTTTCATTCCCTGTTTCCCGTTCCCTGTTCCCCGCTTCAATGACCCGCATCCTCGGCATCGATCCGGGTTCCCAACGCACCGGCGTCGGCATCATCGATATCGATGATGCCGGCAAGACGACGCATGTCTTCCATGCGCCGCTGGTACTGTTGGGCGCGGATGATTTTCCACAGCGCCTCAAGCGCTTGCTCGATGGACTAGGTGAGATCATCGAGACCTGGAAGCCGCAGGAAGTGGCCATTGAAAAAGTCTTCATGGCGCGCAACCCCGATTCGGCGCTGAAGCTGGGCCAGGCGCGCGGCGCGGCGATTTGTGCAGTGGTGCTGCGCGACCTGCCTGTGCACGAATACGCGGCCAAGGAAGTGAAGCTGGCGGTGGTCGGCCGCGGTGGCGCGGAAAAAACACAGATTCAACATATGGTCGGCATCATGCTGGGATTGCAGGGCAAGTTGCAGGCCGACGCGGCCGATGCCTTGGCGATCGCCATCACTCATGCGCACGTGCGCGCCACCGCCAATCGGATCGGCGTCGACGTCCGGGCGGCCTGGAGCAGGAAATGAAAAGTAAAAGCGGGAACAGGGAACAGGGAACGGGGAATGACGTATCGCTGGCGCAGACACGTTGCCGGTCGACGGCGGTGATTTTTCATTCCCCGTCCCCCGTTCCCCGTTCCCCGTTGGCACAGAGTGCCAACCCATGATCGGCCGTCTGCGCGGCGTCTTGGCCTACAAGTCGCCGCCCTGGCTGGTCATCGACGTGGGCGGCGTGGGTTATGAGTTGGAAGCGCCGATGAGCACTTTCTACGATCTGCCCGAGGTCGGCCGTGAGGTGACGCTGTTCACCCACTACGCGCAAAAGGAAGACAGCGTGTCGCTGTATGGCTTTTTGCGTGAGAACGAGCGCAGGCTGTTCCGCGACGTGCAGAAAGTCAGCGGCATCGGCGCGAAGATCGCCTTGGCCGTGCTGTCGGGAGTCAGTGTCGATGAGTTCGCGCGGCTGGTGCAGACCAGCGATGTGACTGCGCTGACCCGTATTCCCGGAATCGGAAAGAAAACCGCGGAGCGCATGGTAGTTGAACTGCGCGACCGCGCTGCCAACCTGGGTGGCGGACCTCCTGGCTCTTCGTCGTTACCGCAGGATCCGCAATCGGAAGCCGTCAGTGCCCTGCAACAGTTGGGCTACAAGCCCGCCGATGCCGTGCGCATGGCGCGCGAGGCCACCGCCAACGGCGACGATGTCGCCACCATCATCCGCAAGGCTTTGCAGTCGGCGCTTCGTTGAAGCGGACCGTCTAGAGCTCCCTCTCGGAAATCACGGGTTAGCCTTCCTTAGCCATGTCCAAAACATCCTCTTCTAATACGAACGCGGGCCAACCCGGCGTTCATGGCCATGGCGGCGGCAAGGTGGGGCTGGCGGGGCTGGTCGTCGGTGCGATCGGTGTTGTCTTCGGCGATATCGGCACCAGTCCGCTCTACACCATCAAGGAAGCGTTCTCCGGCCATTACGGTCTGATCGCCGACCACGACACCGTATTGGGCGTGCTGTCGCTGGTGTTCTGGTCGCTGATGATGGTGGTGACGCTGAAGTACGTCACCATCATCATGCGCGCGGACAACGAAGGCGAAGGCGGCATCATGGCCTTGATGGCGCTGGCCCAGCGCAGTCTGCCGAAGGGCTCCAAATCGGCGTATCTGGTCGGCATCCTCGGCATCTTCGGCGCCTCGCTGTTCTTCGCCGACGGCGTGATTACACCGGCCATCTCGGTGTTGTCGGCGGTCGAGGGGCTGGAAGTGGTCGCGCCGCAGCTGCACAACTGGATCGTGCCGATCACCGTGCTGGTGCTGGTATCGCTGTTCGCGACCCAGCGCTACGGCACAGCCAAGGTCGGACGGGTGTTCGGGCCGATTACCGTCATCTGGTTCATCACGCTGGCGGTGCTGGGCGTGGTCAACATCCTGCACGAGCCGGAAGTATTGCAGGCGATCAACCCGATCTGGGCGGCGTACTTCTTCTTCGATTACAGCTGGCACGGCGTCTTCATTCTCGGTGCGGTGGTGCTGGCGGTAACCGGTGGCGAGGCCATCTACACCGACATGGGCCACTTCGGTGCGCGCCCGATCCGGTTGGGCTGGTACTGGTTCGTGCTGCCGTCGCTGATGCTGAACTATCTGGGACAGGGCGCGCTGGTGCTGGAAAACCCGCTCGCGGTGAAAAACCCGTTCTATATCGGCGTACCCGAGTGGGGACGATATCCGATGATCGTGCTGGCGACGGCGGCCACGGTCATTGCTTCGCAGGCCGTCATCACTGGCGGTTTCTCGGTCGCCCGGCAGGCCATGCAACTGGGCTACATCCCGCGCATGCACGTCAAGCACACGTCCAGCAGTACCGAAGGGCAGATCTACATCCCCGGTATCAACTGGATGATGATGGTGATCGTGATCGGCCTGGTGCTGAGCTTCCGCAGTTCCTCGGCGCTGGCGACCGCCTACGGCATCTCGGTGTCGGCGACGATGCTGATCGATACATTGCTGCTGGCCATCGTTGCACGTGCATTGTGGCCGCGCGCCAGGCGTTGGGTGTTGCCGCTGTGCGTATTGTTCCTGGTCGGTGATATCGCCTTCGTGATCGCCAATGGCGCCAAGATCCTGCAGGGCGGGTGGTTTCCAGTCGTGCTGGGCATCGCCTTGTTCACGCTGCTGCGCACCTGGCGGCGCGGGCGTGAGCTGTTGAGTGCCGAGATCCGCAAGGAAGGCATCCAGTTGGACACTTTCCTTCCCGGGCTGATGCTGGCGCCGCCCGTGCGGGTGCAGGGCACGGCGGTGTTCCTGACCGCGCAGACCGGCGTGGTGCCGCACGCGATGCTGCACAACCTCAAGCACAACAAGGTGCTGCACGAACGCAATGTGTTCCTCACCGTGGAAACGCTGACGGTGCCTTACTCGCATAAGCGATTGCGGATCGATGAGATTGGTGAGGGTTTCTATCGCGTGGTGCTGCGTTTCGGTTTCATGGAAACGCCGGATGTGCCGTTGGGGTTGATGCGCAGTTGCGACAACGGCGGCATCTATTTCGATCCCATGGATACCACCTATTTCGCCAGCCGCGAAACCGTGGTGGCTTCGGCGCGGCGCGGCATGCCGATCTGGCGCGACAAGCTGTTCGCGCTGATGCACCGCAATGCCGCTTCGGCGACGGGATTTTTCCGGATTCCCGGCAACCGGCTGGTCGAACTGGGTTCGCAGGTCGAGATCTGATGTTGCAGCGCGATCTGGTCGCGCGTGGCTTGGGGCTGTATAGCAAGAGCGGGAACGGGGAACAGGGAACGGGGAATGCAGCGTTCCTGGACCGGCAGGTTCAGTGGAACCTCAGGCGTTCGCGAGGTGCCTCTGTGATGCCGCGGTTCGGTGTCGATGCCGCACGGATGTTTCCCTGTCCCCGTTTTTTACTTAGCAAGAGCGGGAACGGGGAACAGGGAACGGGGAATGCGACATTTCGGGTTCGGTGGGTTCAGCGAAACATCAAGCGTTCTTGAGGCGTCCCTGCGATGCCGCGGTTCGGTGTCGATGCTGCGATGTTTCATTCCCTGTTCCCCGTTCCCTGTTCCCGGCTTTTCCCTCACGTCAACGCCGCAAAACGCTCCACAATCGCAGCGGCACCCGTGACGAGCAGGGTGTCGCCGGCTTCAACGATCGTATCGGCCTTGGCATAGGTCAGATCGGCGCGGGTCCGTTTGACCGCAATCACGGTCACGCCGTACTTGCTGCGCAAGGCGGATTCGCTAAGCGTCTTGCCCCAGCTTTCCGGCGGCGCACCGGTTTTTGCGACGGCGAAGCCATCGTCGAATTCCATGAAGTCGGTCATCTTGCCGGTGACCAGGTGCGCGACGCGTTCGCCCATCGCCGCTTCTGGATACACGACGTGATGCGCGCCGGTGCGCTCGAGTATGCGTCCGTGCTTGGTGGTGGTGGCCTTGGCCCAGATGTCGCGGACGCCCAATTCCTCCAGCGCCAGCACGGTCAGCACGCTGGCTTCGATGTCGGAACCGATGCCGACCACGGCGCGGTTGAAATCCCTGACGCCCAATTGGCGCAGCACATCGCTGTCGGTGGAGTCGGCCTGGACCACATGGGTCAACTCATCGGACCATCGCTGGACAATCTCAGGGTTCTCGTCGATACCCAAGACCTCATGGCCCAAGCGGATCAGCGAAGTGGCGACCGCGGCCCCGAACCGTCCCAGGCCGATGACGACGACATTGTCGGCGGGAATGGATTGTTGTTTAGCCAACGATGGGGCGCTCCTCTGGATAACGGTATGCCGGCGCCTTGCTGCGCAGGGCCAGGGCGGTGGCCACGGTAATGGTACCGACACGGCCCACGAACATCAGGGCGATCAAGATCCATTGTCCCATGGGGGGCAGGCCGGCGGTAATGCCGGTCGACAGCCCGACCGTGGCGAAAGCCGAGATGGTTTCGAACATGACGACCTCCAACGGCAGGTCGGTCACGCTCAACATCAGCAAAGTCGCCACGGCCAGAGCGCCAACACCCAGCAGTACCACCGTGAGCGCCAGGCGTTGGGTTTCGGCGGAAATACGCCGCCGGAAAGCCGTGGTGTCCTGGCTGCCGCGCACTTCGGTCCAGACGACGAAGCCCAGCAGAAAGAAAGTAGTGACCTTGATGCCGCCAGCGGTGCCTGCGCTACCGCCGCCGATGAACATCAGCACGTAGTTCACCGCCAGCGTTTCAGTTCCCATGCTGCCGACGTCGAGAGTATTGAAGCCGGCGGTGCGGGCGGTCACCGAATGGAACAGTGCGCCTAGCAGCTTTCCGCTCGTATCCAGCGGACCCAGCGTGGCGGGATTTCCATATTCATAGAGCAGGATCGCCAGGGCGCCGCCGACGATCAGGATACCGCTGCCCAGCAAGGTGATCTTGGTATGTATCGACCATCGCGACCACTGGCCCGGCTCGCGCTTGAGTTCGAACAATACTGGGAAACCCAGGCCACCGATGATGATGGCCAGCATGATCGGCACGACGATCAGTGGGTCTGTGACGAAGCCCATCAGACTGTCGGAATAGGTGGAGAAGCCGGCATTGTTGAAGGCCGAGATCGACTGGAATACGCCATTCCACAACGCGAGGCCCCAGGATTCCCCATATCCATAGTGCAAGCGAAGAGTCAGCGCGGCGGCAACCAGCGCCTCGACACTAAAGGTCACCAGCAGGATCAGCTTCAACACCGCCGTCACATCGCCCAGGCCCAGGCTGCGGGTTTCGGCCTGGGCGATCAGTCGCGTGCCCAGGCGTAGCCGCCGCATGACCAGCATGCCCAGCAAGGTGGCGCCGGTCATGATGCCGAAGCCGCCGATATGGCAGAGACCCAGGATCACAACCTGCCCGAACATCGACCAGTACACCGGCGTGTCGACCACGGCCAAGCCGGTAACGCAGACCGCCGAGGTCGAAGTGAAGATCGCGGTCAGAAACGGCGCCGAGCCATCGCCCGCCCGCGCCACTGGCAGCATCAGCAGCACGGTTCCGAGAAGGATGGTGCCGAGAAACGTCAGTGGAATCAGCCGCGCCGGGTGTTGGATACCACGTCGTAGCAAGCGATGTCTCCCGGGTGGGGAATGGGCGGAACGGCCGCGGATTGTGCCATGGGTGATCAGGTGCGGCGAGCACACAGCCTGTCTTGGCCAGTTTGGCGGAAGGGGAGGCGAATCGGAGCGCCTCTCACGCATCGTGTCCCTCATAATGTCGGCATGACCGAAGACCGCATCATCGCCCCCCGGGCCACCCGCGAGGACGAAGCCATCGAAGCCAGCATCCGTCCCAAGCGACTGGACGAATACCTGGGCCAACAACCCGTACGCGAGCAACTGTCGATCTATATCGAAGCCGCCAAGGGGCGCGGCGAAGCGCTGGACCACGTCCTGATCTTCGGGCCGCCCGGCTTGGGCAAAACCACTTTGAGCCACGTCATTGCCAATGAATTGGGCGTCAACCTGCGGGTTACCTCGGGCCCGGTGATCGAAAAAGCCGGCGATCTGGCTGCGCTGCTGACCAACCTGCAGCCGCACGATGTGCTGTTCGTGGACGAGATCCACCGGTTGTCGCCGGTGGTGGAAGAAGTGCTGTATCCGGCCATGGAAGATTTCCAGATCGACATCATGATCGGCGAGGGCCCTGCCGCGCGCTCGATCAAGCTCGACCTGCCGCCGTTCACCCTGATCGGCGCCACCACCCGCGCCGGTTTGCTGACCGCGCCGTTGCGCGATCGTTTCGGCATCGTCCAGCGGCTGGCGTTCTATACGCCGGAAGAACTGACCAAGATCGTCCGCCGCTCCGCGAAAATCCTGGGTATCGACTGCGTACCCGAGGGCGCCGCGGAAATCGCGCGCCGTGCGCGCGGCACGCCCCGCATCGCCAACCGGCTGTTGCGCCGCGTCCGCGACTACGCGCAAGTCAGGGCGCAAGGCCACATCGACCTGGACGTGGCGCAAGCCGCCATGCAGATGCTGAAGGTGGACCCGGAGGGCTTCGATGAGCTGGATCGCCGGATGCTGCGCACGATCGTCGACAGCTTCGATGGCGGTCCGGTGGGCGTGGAATCGCTGGCCGCCGCGCTGTCGGAAGAGCGCGGCACGCTGGAAGACGTCATCGAACCCTACCTGATCCAGCAAGGCTTCCTGATCCGCACCGCGCGTGGCCGCATGGCGACATCGAAGGCCTATCGCCATTTGGGACTGAAGCCGAAAGGGCGAGAAAGCCTATTCGATGAAATCGGGGAACAGGGAACCGGGAACGGGGAATGAAAGACCACCTCCGCTTTACCCTGAACCGTTCTCCAAGCGCGGCAATAAAATCGCCGATACCTCCGCATTCCCTGTTCCCGGTTCCCTGTTCCTCGCTTTTCGGACTGGGAGTGAAAGACCGCCTTGGCTTCACCCTAAACCTGTCCCCAAGCACAGAAACAAACGTGCCGGTGCACTCGCATTCCCTGTTCCCCGCTCCCCGTTTCCCGCTTTTTTGACCATGTTCAGCATTCCGACAAGGGTCTACTGGGAAGATACCGACGCTGGTGGCGTGGTCTATCACGCGCAATATGTTGCTTTCCTCGAACGTGCTCGTACCGAATGGTTGCGTGCTGGCGGTCACGGGCAGGAACTTTTGCGTCAGGATCATGATCTGGTGTTCGCCGTTCGTGCCATGCGCTTGGATTTCCTGCGCCCGGCGCGTTTGGACGATCTGCTGCAAGTGACGGCCGGTCTGCAACAATGCAAGCGCGCCAGTGTGGTGTTCGCCCAATCCATCCTGCGCAACGGCGAGATCCTGCTGAGCGCTGAGGTGAAAGTAGCCGCACTCAGTGCATCCGTGTTCAAACCCAAACCGCTGCCCGATGCGTTATACGAATCGTTCAAACAACAAGAATTGCCCGCGCAGCCATGACCAGCTCGCCCAAGCCCGCCCCAGCAACAAGACCTATTTGATACCGAGGAACAACGGATGATCGCAACGCTCCTGGCTTTTCAGGACACCGTGGTGGAAGCCCTGCCGGAAGAAGCCGTCGGCGCCGCTGCCGAGGCTACCGCCGCGACGGTCCATAGCGGCATCAACTATTTCGACCTGATGATCAAGGCCAGCCTGCCGGTCAAACTGGTAGTGCTGTTGCTATTGGTCGGTTCACTGATCAGCTGGGTCATCATTTTCCGCAAGGCGCGCATCTTCAACGCCGCCAATCGGCATGCCGACGATTTCGAAAGCCGTTTCTGGTCCGGCGCCGAACTGAACAAGCTTTACGCAGGCACGGCCGATCGCAACCGTGTGGTCAACGGTCTGGAAGCTATCTTCGAAGCCGGTTTCCGCGAGTTCGCGCGTTTGCGCGACAAACGCAAGTTGGACGGCCGCGCGCAGCTGGAAGGCGCCCAGCGCGCCATGCGCGCCACCTACGCGCGTGAAGTCGATCAGCTGGAGCGCAATCTGGAATTGCTGGCCAATATCGGGTCCACCGCGCCTTATGTAGGCCTGGTCGGCACCGTATTCGGCATCATGGTGACCATGCACGACATGCTCAACAGCGGCGAGCAGACCGGCATCGCCTCAGTGGCGCCGGGTATCTCTGAAGCGTTGTTCGCCACTGCCATCGGTTTGTTCGTGGCGATTCCAGCGGTGTGGGCCTACAACCGCTTCACCAACCGCGTCGAGCGGCTGTCGGTGCGCTATGAAACCTTCGCCGAAGAGTTCAGTTCCATCCTGCAACGCCAATCGTCGGCCGACGAATAAGCGGAGTTCGCCATGACCGCCGCCATTGCCCGCCACCGCAAGCGCCGCAAGCTCAAATCCGAGATCAACGTCGTTCCATATATCGACGTGATGCTGGTGCTGCTGATCATCTTCATGGTGACCGCACCGCTGCTGACGCTCAGCGTCGATGTCGATCTGCCCGATTCCAGCGCCCGCGCGGTGGAAAGTAAGAAAGACCCGGTGATCGTCGCCGTTGATTCCGAGGGTCGCTACACGCTGACCTTGCAGAACGGCAAACCGGAACCCATCGACGGGGTGAGCCTGCAGGCCAAGCTGCAGGCCTTTGTTGAGCAGAACCCGGACGTGCCTGTTTTCGTCGCCGCGCCTGGAGCGTCGGACTACCAGCGGGTGATGGATACCATGGTCATGCTGCAACAGGCCAAGGTGAAGAAGATCGGCCTGATGAGCCAGCCGGGTGGCAATGCACGCTGACGCCGCCTACCGCCATCGCCCGCAGAAGAATAACGAAGATCTGTGGGTCTCCGTCGCCCTCGCGGTGGGCGTGCATGTGCTGGTGGCGCTGCTGTTCGTGCTGGCCTGGCTGTGGTCGCCGACGCGTAGCTTCGAACCGGCGGCGGGCTCGCCAGTGATCGAAGCGTCGCTGGTGGTTTCCAGTGCCGATATCCGTGCGGCCGAACAGGCCATGCAGGACGCGCCCAAACCGCTGCCGCAGCCTGTCGAGGAAGTGGCGGAAGAGGAAACTGTACCGCCGCCGCAGCCGATTCCCGAACCGAGCCCCCAGGATTCGCCCGTGCCGCAGCAGCAACAGGCGCAGGAACGCATCCCGGTGCCGGATACCGAGGAACAGGAAGCCGCTAGCCGGCTGGCGATCTCGCAAGAGAAGGCGCTGAAAGAACAAGAAGAGAAGCGGCGCCAGGAGCAGATCGACCTGACCGAGCGTCAGCGCCAGGAAGAAGCGGAGCGCAAGCAACGCCTGGCCAAGCAGCAGGAAGAGACAGATCGCCAGACGAAGCTGGAAGAGATCCGCCGCAAGCGCGCCCAGGCCGCACGCGAGACGCAACTGGCCGAACAGCGCTTGCAGCAGATCACCAACGCGCGTAATCGCCAGGTTGCCGCCGCCAGCACTTCGGCCGCCACCAGCACCACCGGCAGTCCGCCGCCGGGGCAGGGCGGCACGGCTGACGATCTGCTGGCCAAATACCAGGCTGCCCTGCAGCAGGCCATCACCGACAAATGGACTCGCCCGGATTCGGTTCCGTTGGGAACGCGCTGCCGCATCGTTATCCGTCAAATCCCGGGCGGCGAGGTCATCGAAGCCCAGGTTCAGCCTGGTTGCCCCTTCGACGAAATGGGCAAGCGCTCGGTGGAAGCGGCGGTGCTGAAAGCCCAGCCGTTGCCCTACAGTGGCTTTGAGTCAGTGTTCAACCGGACCCTGATCCTCAACTTCGAAGCGCAGGATCGTTAGGGCGCGGCTTGCCCGACAAACGTTGGCAGGCTTGATTTCACATCCGCTTTAACGCAATTCCGTTCACAATTGCGAAAGCATTCACGCGCAAGCTGCTATCCCTTCTTGTTTATTCATCACGGATCTGACCCTTGCTCATGAAAAGATCGCTGCACTGGCTTGCCGTACTGACCCTGTTGCTGCTGCCGATGTTGGCCTCCGCTCAACAGCGCGGCCTGGAAATCGACATCATCGGCGGCAATGCCTCGGCCTTGCCGATCACCATTGTGCCGATGCCCTACCAGGGTTCCGCGACGGCGCCGCAGACCGATGTCGCCTCGGTAGTGCGGGCCGATCTGGAGCGTTCCGGCGCCTTCCGTGCCTTGCCTGAGGCCAGCATCGTCGAACGTCCGACCCGGGGCAGCGAAATCCAATACCCCACCTGGCGTGCGCTCCGGCAGGACTTCATCGTCGTCGGCCGCGTGGTGGACGGGGGCGAGGGCAGCTACCGCGTGGAGTACGAATTGTTCGATGTCGCCAAGCAGGAGCGGTTGCTCGGCCTGGCCATGACGGCGCGCGCCAATGCCATGCGCGATGTCGCGCATCAGATCGCTGATGCCGTCTACGAGAAAATCCTGGGTGTCCGTGGTGCGTTCTGGACCCGCATCGCCTATGTCACCGCCAGCGGCAGCGGCCGCAACATGCGCTACGCGCTGATGGTGGCCGATGCGGACGGCTACAACCCGCAGGTCATCGTGCGTTCGGCCGAGCCGTTGCTGTCTCCGGCGTGGAGCCCCGATGGCCGCAGATTGGCCTATGTCAGCTTCGAGGGTGGTAACTCCGCCATCTTCATCCAGGACATCGCCACCGGCGCACGCGAAAAGGTCTCCAGCTTCCGCGGTATCAATGGTGCGCCCTCGTTCTCGCCCGATGGCAGCAAGCTGGCGCTGACGCTGTCGCGCAGCGGCAACCCGGAAATCTATGTCATGGACATCGGCAGCCGCCAGCTGCGCCAGTTGACCAACCAGTCCAGCATCGACACCGAACCGACCTGGAGCGCTGACGGCAGCAGCATCTATTTCACCTCGGACCGCGGTGGCCGCCCGCAGATCTATCGCGTACCGGCCAGTGGCGGTTCGGCATCAAGAGTGACGTTCGAAGGAAGCTACAACGCCACCGCTACCGTGTCCTACGACAGCAAGAAGATCGCGGTGGCGCAGGGCAGTGGCAACACGTATCGCATTGCGATGATGGACAGCAGTCTGGGCTCGCCGCGGTGGTCCTCGCTGTCGCCGGGCTCATTGGATGAATCTCCCAGCTTCGCGCCCAATGCCAGCATGGTGCTGTACGCAGCGCGCGAAGGTGGACGCGGCGTTCTGTACGCTGTATCTGCCGACGCCCGCGTCCGGCAGCGATTGGTATTGGCCGATGGCGACGTTCGTGAGCCGTCGTGGTCGCCCTATAGGACACCGCGTTAAGTTTCCGTCTAGAATGTCGCGCCTGTAACCCCCCGCACAACTAAGGAATGACCATGAACAACACTGCCCGTATCTTGATGCTGTCCCTGATGTCCGTGGCCGTCCTGGCCGGTTGCAAAAAGGCCGTCAAGCCCGAAGCGCCGACCGACACCACCACCACTGCCCCGACCACCCCGACCGCTCCCACCACGGCCGGCGCCTATGGTCCGGAAGACCTCGACACCGACGCCTGCCTGCGTCAGCGCGTTGTCTACTTCGACCTGGACCAGGACACTCTGAAGCCGGAATTTCAGGCCATCATGGGTTGCCACGCCAAGTACATGCGTGACCGTCCGTCCTCGCGCATCACGCTGGAAGGCCATGCCGACGAGCGCGGCAGCCGCGAGTACAACCTGGGTCTGGGCGAGCGTCGTGGTAACGGCGTGTCATCCGCGTTGCAGGCCAACGGCGGCTCCGCCAGCCAGCTGACCGTGGTCAGCTACGGTGAAGAGCGTCCGGTTTGCACCCAGTCCGACGAATCGTGCTGGTCGCAGAACCGTCGCGTCGAAATCGTCTACACCGCCAAGTAAGCCGTCATCGCTCTGATGATTTTCAAGAAGTACATGCTGGTAATCGCGGCGGCCCTCGTGGCCGCCGCACCCGCCCACGCACAGCGCCAGAGTCTGGCCGACCGCGTGGCCGCACTCGAAGCCAAGGCCAACAATCCCCAGGCCAACCTGGATTTGTTGAACCGGATCGAGCAACAGCAGACGGAACTGCGAGAGTTGCGTTCACAGCTGGAACAGCTGCAGAACGAAAACGAACAACTGAAGCAGCGCAACCGCGATCAGTACCTCGATCTGGATAGCCGTCTGGAGCGCCTGGAAAGCGGTGCCCCGGCTGCAACTCCTCCGATTTCGCCACCGGTGAGCGGCGCGAATGCTCCGGCACCGGCTGCTGCCCCGGCTTCCGCTGCGCCCACGGTCGCCGAGCCTGCGCCCACGGTGCACGGCGATGTCGGTGCAATGGCCTCTGCTGGCGACGAGCGCGCCGCTTACAACGCTGCGTTCGATCAGCTGAAAGCAGGGAAGTACGCCGATTCCGCTGAGCTGTTCACCAGTTTCCTGACGCTGTACCCCAACGGCGTTTATGCGCCGAATGCTTTGTATTGGCTGGGCGAGAGCTACTACGTCACTCAGAATTATCAGATGGCGTCGCAACAGTTCAGCGCCTTGATCGATCGCTACCCCACTCACGAAAAGGCGGCGGGCGCTTTGCTCAAGCTGGGTCTGTCGGAGTTCGGCCTGGGCAAGATGGACGAAGCCGAACGTATCCTGGCCGACGTGGTTGCCCGTTATCCTGGCAGCGATGTGGCCAATATCGCCAGCGGCCACCTCCGGTCGATGCAGCTCGGCCGCTTGCGCTGAGGCGAGTCGCCTAACCTCCCGGAAGAGTGGCTCATGCGGTGTAGGGTCGGCTTTTCGCTCCTGTAGGAGCGGCGTCCCGCCGCGAGCTCTTCCCAAGATGCCCTCGCGCCCCCGCATCCTCGCCGAAAAGCTCGCGCCGAGACGGCGCCCCTACGTCGCGCCGTCGTGCTTTTCGGCTGGGCCTGGAGCCGGCCGAAAGCCGATATCACCGCGAAGCCTCATAATACGCACGTCATGAACGTCGCCGTCCGCGAAAACCCTACCGCAGCCCAGGAACGCCTGAAGCTGACCGAAATCTTCCTGTCGCTGCAAGGCGAAGCGAATACGGTCGGCTGGCCAACTGTGTTCGTGCGCTTGACGGGTTGTCCGCTGCGTTGCCAGTACTGCGATACCGAATATGCGTTCTATGGCGGCCAGTGGTGGGACATCGACGCGATCCTGGCGGAAGTCGCCAAACACGGCGTGCGCCATGTCTGCGTCACCGGTGGCGAGCCCTTGTCTCAGAAGCGCTGCCTGATCCTTCTAAAAAAGCTCTGCGATGCTGGCTACGAGGTGTCGCTGGAAACTTCTGGCGCGATTGACATCGCCGAGGTCGACCCGCGCGTGTCCCGCGTGGTCGATCTGAAGACGCCTGGATCAAAGGAAATGGCTCGCAACCGGTTGGAAAACCTGCCGTTGCTGACCGCCCGGGACCAAGTGAAGTTCGTGCTTTGCGGTCGCGCCGACTACGAATGGGCGCGCGACATGCTGACCGAACACCGCCTACCTGAGCGCTGCGACGTGCTGTTCTCACCCAGCAAATCCGAGCTGGATCCGCGTGACCTGGCTGACTGGATCGTGCAGGATCGCCTGCCGGTGCGTTTCCAGATGCAGCTGCACAAGCTGCTATGGAATGACGAGCCGGGGCGATGAGCCAGGAGCGGGAAGCGTGGGTAATGAGCGGGAAGGCTCTTGCTTTACTTCCCCCTTAAAAAAGGGGATGACCCGCCATTCGGCGGTTGAAAAGCATTTGAGGGGGATTTGCTTTTGATCTTGGAAGCGACAGCAAGAGCAAATCCCCGGTAGCCCCCTTTAAAAAGGGGGCTACAGCCGCATGCCTCCTTTTCCCTTTTCCCTTTTCCCTTTCCACATTCACCCATGAAAAAAGCCGTCGTCCTTCTCTCTGGTGGCATGGATTCCGCCGTCGTAGTCGCCATTGCCCGCGAACAAGGTTTCGCCGTGCATGCATTGAGCGTGCGCTACGGCCAACGCCACACGTCCGAGCTGGATGCGGCCGAACGCGTAGCAAAATCGCTGGGAGCCGCGGCACACAAGACCGTGCATGTGGACCTGCGCAGCATCGGTGGTTCAGCGCTGACCGACGATATCGAAGTGCCGGAAGCAGGCGGTGCCGGCATTCCGGTGACCTATGTGCCCGCGCGCAACACCATCATGCTGTCGGTCGCATTGGGCTGGGCGGAGGTATTGGGCTCCGCGGATATCTTCTGCGGCGTCAACGCGGTGGATTATTCGGGTTACCCGGATTGCCGTCCCGAGTTCATCGAAGCTTTCGAGAACTTGGCCAATCTGGCGACCAAGGCAGGCGTGGAAGGGGCAGGCCTACGCATCCACGCGCCACTGCTGAAGCTCAGCAAGGCCGATATCGTGCGCGAGGGCGTGCGGCTGGGCGTGGATTTTGCGCAGACGGTGTCGTGTTACCGCGCCGACGACCAGGGCCGTGCCTGCGGTCATTGCGACGCCTGCCAACTGCGCGCAGCCGGATTCGCCGATGCCGGCGTGGCCGATCCCACCCGCTACCTCTAGCGGTTTCGACTGCTCAGCCCTCCCGTTCCAGCAAATTCAGTCGTGGATTTCGCAGCCAGCGTCTCCTAGGTTAGAATGCACACCCCGGCGCAAAGCCGGGGTGCTAATGTGGGTCGTTAGCTCAGTCGGTAGAGCAGAAGACTTTTAATCTTTTGGTCGAAGGTTCGAATCCTTCACGACCCACCAATCAAATCAACAGCTTGTGAGATTTTTGCGTATCACCGGCTCTGCGAATTTTTCCGAAACCGGTCTTTTCGTAGCACGAAGACGCGTGCTATTTGTTCCACGGTAACGCCACAATTAAGCCGCGCCGCAAAGCGATGTCGGTTTGAATGAGGCCTTCGGGTGCGGTTTATACCGAGCGTCCGGGTAAGCAACCGCCACCCAACAAGACAGATTACGGAAATGCAGTCTGGCGTCGGTTGCCGCCATCGCACTGACGAGTACCCTGCAACACGCAATACCGCATGACAACATGCAACCCAGTAATCGCCTTCAAGCTACAAGCAAGAGCATCATGTACCCGGAGTTGACGGAAAGCTCCTTACGGTATTGTTAGGCACCGAACTCATGTCCTAGCAAGTCCAATAGATCTTTTTCTGTAGGTCAACGATCTCAGGGTCGTCACTGCAGCCGCCCAGGTCTCTCACGTGCCTGTCAGAATCGTTGTTGCCGAATTCAATCCAAGACCGCAATCGCATCAACCTCGATCAGGTAGCCCGGGGACAGCGCTGTTACGCCGAGCACTACGTCAGCGGGCTTGTGAGCGCCGAATAACGCAGTCCGGGCAGCTTCGATAATCGGCAAACATGTGTCGCGTTCGTAATTGACGACATAGATCGTGATTCTAGCGACCTGGTCCGGCCTGGCACCCGCAGCGGCAAGTGCACGGCCGAGATTGGCATACACCTGGCGCGCCTGAGCCGCAAGATCACCACGGCCAACGAGCTGGCCGTGTATGTCTTCGGGCTCCTGCCCCGCGATGAATACCAACTTGCTGCCCGTCGCCACGACGACATGGGTGTACGTTTGCTGCGGCGGTAGATCAGCAGGATTAATGCACTTGAGCGTCATTGAGTACTTCTCCTGAGCCTTCTGCTATTGAGAATCCGACTAGCTTGATGCGGGGCCTAACGCCTTAGTTAAGCCGCGCCGCGAAGCGGCGTCGGATTGAATGATGAGATGGACTCCTCCCGCGTCGCCAAACGGCTTCGAAGAGCCAGACTGATGTTTAGCATCAGGACACGGGATCACGAGAGGAGTCCACGACATGCATGCTACGACCGTCGCCATCGATTTGGCAAAAGACGTTTTTGAACTGGCTTTCGCCGACGCCCAGGGCCAGGTGATTGAGCGCAAGCGGCTCTCCCGCAAGGCCTTTGCCCGCACGCTGGAGCAGCGGCCTGCGCTGCGCGAATTGTTAGGCGGCGACGACATTAATCACCGCCGCCGTCTCCACCACCATCAGTACCGCTGCATCCACAGATCCCGATACCTGGACCGTCCGCTACGCCACCATTAGATGGCAGATAAAGCGGGTCTATTGCTCTGGGCGAAGTCGAGCCAAGTGCCTGGGACGAGGCGAACGCCACGCACACCGCCGCCCCAATGATTGGCACGAGCCAAATGAAAGCTAGTTGCAGTAAACGTTGAGATGAGGAAAAGGCCGAGACTCGAAGCACTACGACGGATGCAGCGATGTTGATAAGTGCAGCCACTGCGACCAATACAAGTATCAGTTTCACTGAAATCTCCAACGCCGCCTAACTACCTAATAGCCGGAGCCCGAGGTCCGGTTATACGACTTATCCACAGAGCGCCGTATGGTGCCCTATCCCTTTGATTCGGATTGATCTTATGTCGCTGCGGTCCGGCTAACAACCTGGCGTATAGCCGGGCCCAGGCGGCCCTCGCGAGCAAAGGGGCAAACCGACCAGCGTCGGCGCAGAACGGTCGGAAAAATAAGCCCAGCCCGTTTGGCTAAAAGCGGGTTTCACGGGGTGATTTCGGAAAAATTCGCCAGGCTAAGTGCTTGTTACCACGGCAAAAATCGCCAGACTTTTAATCTTTTGGTCGAAGGTTCGAATCTTTCACGACCCACCAATCAAAGTTAAGCGCCAAGTTCATCGCCAAAGGTTTGAAGAAGCCGGAAACGCTGGCGCATTAGTTCACCGCGCAGCTGTCGTATGCAATGCCCGGTGTCTTTATCTTTCGATATCGAACAGAACGGCAAACTTCACTATTCTCGGCAATCGCGCACGTCGAATCAGTCAGGTCTCTGCGTTCAAGGATTCGGCAATGCAGAACTGATCGGCAAATTGCTGGCCATCATGGCACGCTTGGGCTGCAGCCACATCCCGAATGCCGACAGACTGATGAGGGCAGTGGTAGCGAGTTCGCCGCCATCTTCAATCAAGGTCAGCAACGTTTGCGACGCATTCTTTGCCACCGTTCCATGCACGACATCCACGCCGACGCCAAAGAAAACCAGTATTCCTAGATAGGCGGTGAAAACGAGATAGGGAAGCCAGTCGTCCTCGTCGCGAATCAGGCGTGCGCCGGCGAGCCAGAGTGCCGCCGATAATAATCCCAATGAAGCGAATCCGATCACCTCGCCGGCCACTGGCGACAAGCCGAATTCCGCTGTCAACATCGCGCCAATCGTTTCATGCAGCCCGAACGCGTCGTCGACAAACGTCAGCAGCAAGATCGCTGCGCAGGCGTACCAATGCCGTTTGCGGCGCGTCCAGGCGAACATGGCAAACAAGACGCACGCCGCCAGCTCCAAGCCGTAACCGAAGGTTTCGGGAAAGCCTCCATCGACGAACGAAAACTGCAGGCGGTCATAGAAGAAGCTATTCGTCAGGTTGTGCTTTTCCACATACGCATACCTGACGAAGCAGGTGATCAAGATCCCGATCACACCGATCACGACTGCGACAGTCCATCGATGCAAACGATCCGGAAGAATCAAAAAATTCCGCGCGAGCCGCATGCAACGAGGAGCGAGGTAGGGGATCGAATAGGCCCGGTAGCCCGTCGCGACGTACATATGACCTCCTGAGGGAAGACCTGTCGTCCGCAAGGCTGGGTGACGGACACGTCATAAAGGTGTCATATATTGATCAGGCGGTTGCAAGGTTTGCAATCTTTCTGGAGCGCTTTTCGCCAAGGGAGCTGCAGAAACTAGCTTTTCTCCCGGCCGCATTAATGTAAGTGATAGCAGCGTGACGGCGCAAATCCCTACGACAATGGGGTAAAAACGAAATCCAAGAGGAATATCCACGACGTCAGTGGCGCCTGTAGATAACAAGAGTTCGAATTTCGTCGGTAGCTTTAAAACATTTGGTCAAACCGCGCCAACTAGAACGAAACAAGCCGATCGGAAACTCTGCTGGAGCGCTGGCGATACAGTCGTTCCGCCGACGTGAGCGCGAAGAAACCCGCAAGTGTGAGCCACGCGACAGTCAGGAATAAGCGATAGCGTTTACTGTTTCCAATGAGCGAATCATGAGTTTCTTCATTCCCATGCCCGTGGCAATGATTCGGCATTCCGCACGAGAGTTTGGCCGACCCAAGGCGACGTTCGCCTGGATGATCTAGCAGAAAGTATGGATCGTTAGATAACGGCTCGCTGGTTCAACGAATCATCACATCACCATCTGTGCCGGCCGGTTCCATCATGTCTGCCGAACGACTTCATTGTCAGACCACACTGCCAATTCATACCCGTCCTGATCGCGGAAGTGGAATCGGCGGCCACCGGGGAAAGCGAAGATGGGTTGCGCGATGGCACCGCCAACCGCTTCGATTCGCTCAAGAGTGGCTTCCAGGTCAGTCGAATAGATGACCATCAGCGCGCCGCCGGGATTGGGTTCGCCATGGGCGAAGCCGCCTGTCAGGCGACCATCACGGAATTCGCAATAATCGGGACCGTAATCTTGGAAGGTCCAGCCGAACGCTTGGCCGTAGAACGCCTTGGCAGCGGCAATCGAGGCGACCTTGAACTCCACATAGTCGATGCGGTGATGGTTTTCGGCATTGCTCATGCTGGGTTTCTGGGAAAGAGATGCGGCATAGTCTGACGGGAGAACGTTGACCGAAGAAAGGTTCGCGTCATGCGCGGACCATTGGCGTACCAGTGGCGGAACGAATAGGCGCTGCTGTTCTCCGTTTGACCGTCAATGTAAACGTTTTCATAATGGCCTTCCTATTCTTTGCCGCATCCCCGGGAGCTACTCATGCCTCATCAGGACCGGATCCAAGGCCTGATTTCACGGATGACGCTGGAGGAAAAAATCGGCCAGCTGGGCGCGTTCGCCGATGCGCTGCGCCCGTTCGCGTTCGAGGTGAACCCGGAAACCTTTGCACGCGATGCGGAGCAGGTGCGTCAGCAGATTCGTGCCGGTAGGGTCGGGGCGTTGTTCAACGGGGTGGGGGCGGCTGAGGGGCGTGAGGCCCAGCGCATCGCAGTGGAAGAAAGCCGTTTGGGCATTCCGTTGCTGCTGGCTGCCGACGTGATCCACGGCATGCGGACCGTGTTCCCGATTCCGCTGGGCGAGGCGGCGAGTTTCGAGCCGGACCTGGCCGAACGCACCGCTCGCGCCACCGCCGTCGAGGCCACTGCCGCGGGCATCCACTGGACCTTCGCGCCGATGGTCGATGTGGCCCGCGACCAGCGCTGGGGCCGGGTGGCTGAAACCTCCGGCGAAGACGTGCATCTGTCCAACGTCTTTGCCGCGGCGCGGGTGCGGGGATTCCAGGGCGACGATCTGACTGCACCGGATTCGCTGCTGGCCACCCCCAAGCATTTCGCCGCCTATGGGGCGGTCGCGGCAGGGCTGGACTACAACCAGGTGGATATCTCGCCGCAGACGCTGCGCGAAGTGCACCTGCCACCGTTCAAGGCCGCTATCGAAGCGGGCGCATTGACTTTGATGAGCTCGTTCAACGACATCAACGGTGTGCCGGCTTCGGCCAACCGCGAGTTGTTGACCGATGTCCTTCGGGACGAATGGGGCTTCCGCGGTTTCGTTGTGTCCGATTACACCTCCGACTTCGAACTGATCGCTCATGGTTTTGCCGAGGACGAGGCCGACGCAGCGAAGAAGGCGTTGGTTTCCGGTTTGGATATGAGCCTGCAGAGCGGCTTGTACGCCGCGCATATGGCCGACCTGGTGGAGCGTGGTGAAGTACCGATGGCGGTGGTAGACGAAGCCGTGAGACGGGTGCTGGCCGTCAAGGCAGCGATTGGTTTGTTCGAGAATCCGTATCGTTCACTGGATCCGCAGCGTGAACAGGATACGTCGCACCTCGCGGACCACGATGCGCTGGCGCGCGACTGTTCGCGCCGTTCCATCGTGTTGTTGAAAAACGAAGGCGAAGTGCTGCCGTTGAAGAAGTCAGGCCAGCGCATCGCCTTGATCGGACCGTTCGCCAGTGATCGCAGCAATCTTGGCGGTTGTTGGAACATCTTCGGCGACAAAGCGCGCGAGATCGATCTGGAAACCGGCCTGCGCGCTGCAATGACCGATCCCGATCTGTTGATGGTGGCCCAGGGCTGCGATTTCGAAGCACCCGTCGAAGGCGGCATCGAAGCGGCAGTGGAAGCCGCGCGCCAGGCCGACGTGGTGCTGCTGGCGATCGGCGAGCCTTCCGATTTCAGCGGCGAAGCGCAGTCGCGCACGCAGATCATCATTCCCCCTGCGCAACAGGCATTGGCGGAAGCTGTCGCTACCGTCGGCAAGCCCGTCGTGGTACTGCTGCGCAATGGTCGTGCCTTGGCGCTGACCGGTGCTGTCCGCGATGCGCAGGCGATTCTGGTTACCTGGTTTCTGGGCACGCAGACGGGCCCGGCCGTAGCGGACGTCGTTTTTGGCGACTACAACCCTTCGGCAAAATTGCCTGTCAGTTTTCCGCAGGATGCGGGGCAGCAGCCGTTCTACTACAACCATCCCAGCACGGGTCGCCCCAACACGCCGGGTCAGCCGCGATTTTTCCAGACTCGCTGGCGCGAGGTTACGCATACGGCGCTGTTCCCGTTCGGCCACGGCTTGAGCTACACCCGGTTCGAGTACGACCGGCCTGCACTCAGCGACGAGCAACTCACGTGGGATGGCACGCTGACATTGCGTGCCCGCATTACCAATGCCGGCAATCGCGATGGTGAGGAAGTCGTGCAGCTGTACATCCGCGACCGTGTCGCCAGCCGCGTGCGGCCCGTGCGCGAGCTGAAGCGGTTCGAGAAAATAACGCTGGCAGCGGGAGAATCGCACGACGTGGTGTTCACGTTGTCGCGACAGGACTTCGTTTTCTACGGAACAGACAACCAGCCAATCGCAGAACCCGGATGGTTCGATGCCTGGATAGCGCCTTCGTCGGCCGCCGGTGAAGCGGTGGCGTTCGAACTCCTGGCGCCGTAGCGCCCGCGCGTCCGGTCCGTTTTGCATACGCGAGAGTTGGTCTTTTGGAAGAGCATCGTTCGACACCGCATTTCAGCGGTCACAAGGCAGGAACCGCGCCAGGAGCGCGCGAGCAGTTCTCCACACGGATAGCGTTCCTCATTGCGGGCCTGGCGGTGTCCGCCTGGGCGCCGCTGATTCCTTATGCACGGCAGCGGCTACACGTCGATGACGCCCAGCTCGGCTTGCTGCTCCTGTGTCTGGGCATTGGATCGGTCGCCGGCATGCCGTTGGCAGGCGGATTGGCAGCACGCTTCGGCTGTCGCAGGGTGTTGTTGTGCATGGGCGCCATGTTCTGTATCGCACTGCCGTTCCTCGCCATTGCCCCGACGATGCTGGGAATGGCGTTGGCACTGCTGATCTTCGGGGCGGGAATCGGCATCTTCGATGTCGTGATGAATATCCAGGCCGTGATCGTGGAGCGTTCCGCACACCGCGCGATGATGTCCGGATTCCATGGCATGTACAGCGTCGGTGGCATTGCTGGTGCGGGTGGCGCATCTGCATTGATGGCGTTGGGCTCCTCGCCGCTGGTGGCCGCCGTGGTGGTGGCACTGCTGGCGGCGGTGGCGCTGGCCGCCATCGCAAAGGCGCTGCTGCCCTATGCGGCCGAAAGCGGTGCGCCCGCGTTCGTGTTGCCGCGTGGAAGTGTTCTGTTGATAGGAGCCATTTGCTTCGCGCTGTTCCTGGCCGAAGGCGCGGTGCTGGATTGGAGCGCGGTATTCCTGACCGCCGTACGTAACGTCGACCCGGCAACGGCGGGGTTCGGCTACGTCGCCTTCGCCGCCACGATGACGCTGGGTCGGCTGACTGGCGACTGCGTAGTGCATCGTTTGGGCGCCACGCGGGTGGTGCTGTTCGGTGCGCTGCTGGCCGCTTCAGGATTCCTGCTGGCGATTCTCGCGCCGTCGTGGGTGCTGTCGATCATAGGCTTCGGCTTGGTGGGAGCCGGCGCGTCCAATGTGGTGCCGGTGATGTTTTCGGCGGCGGGTCGTCAGCAGGTAATGCCCACCCATCTGGCGGTCGCGGCGATCACCACGATGGGGTATGCCGGAGTCCTGCTGGGGCCGGCGTTGTTGGGCTTTGTCGCCAAGGCCACCACGCTGTCGTTTGCACTGGGATTGCTGGCCGCGTTGTTGGTGGCGGTCGCGATGACTGCGCGCGCAGTGACGCGATGATGTGCGCCTTGTAGATCTGAGCTTGCTCGGCTGCTCTTCTATTGGGTCGTGCAGAAAATGCCAAGGCAGCGGAGCAAGCTCAGCTCTACGCGCATGCACTGACTTGTGTGGGAGCGACGGTCATGACGCTGATGTTTTCCGGTCGCGACTCACGTCGCTCCCACAAGGAGTTGATCCATGCCTTCTGGAGCCGAACTTGCTCGGCTGCTCTTCGCCTCCCCATCGATCAGCGTGTGCGTCAGGCAAAAAGCAGCGGAGCAAGCTCCGCTCTACGAGAAGCTCGCAGCCGTTTTTGCTTGCCGTTGCGACGGCCTCATTGCTACTGACTCGGCGCCGTTGCGGGGCAAAGCTCCGCTCTACATAGGCTTAGCGATGGGGCCCGTAGTAACCGGGATAGGGGCCATAGAAGCCAGGCCCATCTGAACGGTCGACGTGGATGTTCAGATTGAACGTGCGGGCATCGCCGTTATCGTTGTTGTAGGATTTGCAAAGATTGATCGTGGCCGCGTTATACGTGCTGCGGCCGTAGCCTTTGCTATAGCCGATGCCGGTGGTGAAGCTGCCGGTCACGCCATCGCCGTCGCGGTCGTTGTGCATGATGACGCAGGGGTCGCGCTCGCCGTCATCGGCCACTGTCGCCAGAGGCGGCCCACTTTTGTCGCCGTAGTAGGTGCCGGGCGGATCCGCCGTATAAGGCACCGCCTCGCGCGGCAGCGTCAGGTCCAGCTTTTCGGCCTCCGATTGCGCCCAGGCCGGCGACGCGGTGAGGGCGACCAGCAGCGCGAGGGGCAAGGTTTTCATGACGGTCTCGATGCAGGAGGGCGCGTTAACGCGTGCGCGATGCATCGAAAGCTACCAACCGGCGTTTGAACGCGGGCTGATGGGTTCATCGCCTTGACGGGAACTCCTGGAAAAGCGCCTTGCAAGCGCTCCTGCAACAACTTCAGCCGGCGCCTTGTACGGCGTCCAGCACCTGCTGCCCGTAGCGGGCCAGCTTGGTACCGCCGATGCCGCCGACGCGGGCCAGATCGCCCAGGCTAGAGGGGCGGTGTTCGGCGATGTTGCGCAGCGTGCTGTCGTGGAAGATGACGTAGGCGGGCACGTTCTGTTCGCGTGCCAGTTGCGCCCGCAGCTCGCGCAGCGCCTGGAATACCGGCAGGTCGTTCGATGGCACCGCAACGCCGCTGCGGGGGCCGCGCTCGCGTTCACGCTTCTCCTGGGATTCCTGCCGTAGATGCAACGTGCGTTCGCCACGCAGCAGCGAGCGGCTGGCTTCGGTAAGGCGCAGGCCACCGTAGCCTTCGGCGTCGACTTCCAACAAGCCGGAAGCCACCAGTTGGCGGAATACGCTACGCCAGGTTCTGGCGTCCAAGTCTTTGCCGATGCCGTAGGTGGTCAGCTGGTCGTGACCGCATTGTTTGATGCGTTCGCCATCGCTGCCGCGCAGCACATCGATGATGTGCTGCACGCCGAAGCGCTGCCCGCTGCGGTAGACGCAGCTCAGGGCTTTTTGGGCGGCCAGCGTGGCGTCCCAGGTCTGTGCCGGCGACAGGCAGTTGTCGCAGTTGCCGCACTGATGCGCGTAGGCCTCGCCGAAGCCAGCCAGCAGTACCTGCCGGCGGCATTGCATCGATTCGCAATAGCCCAGCAGTTGGTCAAGCTTTTTGCGCTCCAGTCGTTTGCGTTCTTCGCCGGCTTCGGACTGCTCGATCATTTGCTTCAGCAGCACCACGTCGCCCAATCCATAGCACAACCATGCGTCGGCGGCTTCGCCATCACGGCCCGCGCGGCCGGTTTCCTGGTAATAGCCCTCAAGCGACTTGGGCAGATCGGTATGCGCCACGAACCGGACATCCGGCTTGTCGATGCCCATGCCGAAAGCGATGGTGGCGACCATGACGATGCCGTCTTCGCGCAGAAAGCGGCGCTGGTTGTGCGCGCGGACCTTTGCATCCAGCCCCGCGTGATACGGCAGGGCATTGAAGCCTTGTTCCGCCAAGAATTCCGCCGTCTGGTCCACGCGCTTGCGCGACAGGCAGTAGACGATGCCCGCCTCGCCGCGGTGGGTTTGCAGGAAATCGCGCAGCTGGCGCTTGCTGTTGTCCTTCTGCACCACGGTGTAACGGATATTGGGCCGATCGAAGGAGCTGACGAAACGACGCGCTTCGGTCAGGTTGAGCCGTTCGGCGATCTCGCGCTGGGTGGGCGGGTCGGCGGTCGCGGTCAAGGCGATGCGCGGCACGTCAGGCCAGCGCTCGTGCAGGATCGTCAGTTCCAGGTATTCGCGGCGGAAATCATGACCCCACGCGGATACGCAATGGGCTTCGTCGATGGCGAACAAAGCGATGCGGCTGCGTTCCAGCAGGGACAGGAAGCGGTTGGTCAGCAATCGCTCCGGCGCCACGTACAGCAGGTCAAGCTCGCCGCGCAGTAGCGCTTGCTCCACTCGAGCCGCAGATTCCGCGTCCAGCGATGAATTCAGGAATTCGGCGCGCACGCCGACTTGGCGGAGGGCTTCCACCTGGTCCTGCATCAGTGCGATCAGCGGCGATATCACAATGCCAACGCCGTCGCGCAGCAGTGCAGGCACCTGATAGCAAAGGGATTTGCCGCCGCCGGTGGGCATCAGCACCAAGGCGTCGTTGCCGGCGACCAGGTGTTCGACGATGGCTTGCTGGGGGCCGCGGAATTGCGTGTAGCCGAAGACCCGCTGCAGCAGGTCCTGAGGGAGTTCTGACATGGGGATAGGGTAGCAGGCTAGTGCCTGTTTTTGCTTCGGGTTTCGTCGTAGCGGAGGCTTTCGGATAGATGATCTGAACGGGCGGTTTCCGCGCTTGCAGCGGGCGTCACTTTTCTTGTGTGGCCAAGAAAAGTAACCAAAAGAAGGCCACCCCTGGCAGCGCGCCCCTTCGGGGTACGTGTCGCCGGCGGGAATTTTCGGAAGGCACATCCATGTACCTGCCGAAAACGCCGCGCGTCGTGCGCGGCGCCCCAAGGGGTTGTACCCACCGGCGCCACCGCGCCTTAAAGGGGACCCCGAAAAGCGAAGGGCAGCAGCGAGAGCAAGAGCGAAAGGCAAGGCATCTGCATTTTTGCCTTTGCTCGTGCAGTTGCTGTGGCTTTGGCATTGGCTTTTGATCTTCGGGGCCCCGTCTAGGTGCGGCAAGCGGGACGGGTAAAACCCCGCAGGGGCGGCGCACAGGATGTGCGTCGTTTTCGGCAGGCACATGGATGTGCCTTCCGAAAATCCCGGCCCGATTGCGGACCCCGAAGGGGCGCGCCGCCTGGGGCGTGTTTCTTTTGGTTACTTGTTCTTTGCACGAGCAAAGAAAAGTGACGCCCGCTGCAAGCGCGTAAGCCGTCAGCACCAATGAGCCGTCCGCGCCAGCGCACAAACGTGCGCCGATGCTTTGTACTTTCAAGGAAGAGAATCTCCAGTGCCAATACAAAAAAACGCCCGACTCAAGCCGGGCGTTTTTCGGGGGTGAAAGCGAGAGCATTCACTCCAGCAGCGAACGCAACATCCAGGCGTACTTCTCGTGCGTCTGCAGGCGCTGCGTCAGCAGATCCACCGACGGATCATCGCCGGCCTCGTCAGCCACTTGCAGGACCTTGCGGGCCGTGCGGCAGACAGCTTCGTTGCCGGTGACCAGCTGCTGGACCATGCCTTGCCAGGCCGGCACGCCGGTGGCGCCGGGCTCTTCCTGGATAGAGGACAACTTCACGAACTCGCCATAGGAACCTGGCGCGTTGTAGCCCAGCGCGCGGATGCGTTCGGCGATCTCGTCCAAGGCTGTCCATTGCTCGGTGTACTGGGTTTCGAACATGGTGTGCAGCGAATTGAACATCGGCCCGGTCACGTTCCAATGGAAGTTGTGGGTCTTCAGGTACAAGGTGTAGGCGTCAGCCAGGAAGCGCGACAGTCCTTCGGCGATCTTCTTGCGATCCGGCGTACTGATCCCGATATCGATGTTCGGCGAAGTGGCCGCCTGAACCAGCGGGGTGGGTTTGCTTTTTGTCTTGGTTTTGGTCTTAGCCATACAGGCACTCTCCTTCAGGGGTATAGGTCGGGTCATCCGTTGGGTTCACAATAGCCAAGCTAAACCATCTTGTGTAATCGAACGTTTCACAACCCCCTAATTGATGAAGTCTATTGAAACCCCATCGCCGGCCGATCTGGACGCCGGCCGGCGCGCCATTGATGGCGCCCTCAGCCGTGATCGCGGCCGTCTGCATGGCCTGTGGTCGCGCTGGCAGGCCAAGCCTGGCGATGCTGCCGCGCGCGCCGCATTCGGGCAAGCGCTGGCCGCATCGTCCGCAGCACGCGAGGCGCGGGCCGCCTCGGTGCCGGCGATCACGTTGGACGAGTCGCTGCCCATCGCGCGGGAAGGCGAGCGCATTGTCGAAGCCATCCGCCGCCACCCGGTGGTGGTGATCGCCGGCGAAACAGGCTCCGGCAAGACCACCCAGTTGCCCAAGCTGTGCCTGGCGGCCGGCCGTGGCGCGGCCGGCATGATCGGTTGCACGCAGCCACGCCGCATCGCGGCCCGTGCGGTGGCGCGCCGGGTGGCGGAGGAATTGAATTCGGAGATTGGCGGCGCGGTCGGCTACCAGGTGCGCTTCACCGATCAGGTCGGCCAGGACACCCGCATCAAGTTCATGACCGATGGCATCCTGCTGGCGGAGATAGCCAGCGACCGCTGGTTGTCGGCTTACGACACGATCATCATCGATGAAGCGCACGAACGCAGCCTCAACATCGATTTCCTGCTGGGCTATCTGAAACAGCTGCTGCGCAAGCGTCGTGATCTGAAGGTGGTCGTGACCTCGGCCACCATCGATACCGAGCGTTTCGCGCGCCATTTCGACGACGCGCCGGTCATCAGCGTGGAAGGCCGCACCTATCCGGTCGAAGTGCGCTATCGCCCGCCGGGCGAAGATCGGCCGGAATCTTCTCCGCCGCCCGACAGCAAGCGCGGCGGAGCGGTGGAAAAGGAATCCGATCCTGTGTCGACCCAAGATGCCATTGTGGCGGCCGTCGATGAAATCACCCGCCTGGATCCGCGCGGCGACGTGCTGATGTTCCTGCCCGGCGAGCGCGAGATTCGCGACGTCCATCAGGCGTTGGAGCGGCGCAAGTATCGCGAGACCGAAGTGCTGCCGCTGTATGCGCGGCTGTCGGCGAAGGACCAGGACCGTGTGTTCAATCCCGGACCGAAACGCCGGCTGGTGCTGGCGACCAACGTGGCCGAGACCTCGCTCACCGTGCCGCGCATCCGCTACGTGGTCGATCCGGGCTACGCGCGCGTCAAGCGCTACAGTCCACGCCAGAAACTGGACCGGCTGCATATCGAACCGGTCTCCCAAGCCAGTGCCAACCAACGCAAAGGCCGCTGCGGCCGCATCGCCGAAGGCATTTGTTACCGGCTGTATTCGGAAGCCGACTTCCAGTCGCGCTCGGAGTTCACTGACCCGGAAATCCGCCGCTCCAGTCTGGCGGGCGTCATTTTGCGAATGCTCCAACTGGGACTGGGAAGGATCGAGGATTTTCCCTTCCTGGAACCGCCGGACGAACGCGCTGTCGCTGACGGTTGGCAGCAACTGGCCGAACTGGGCGCCATCGACAAGGACAGGAAGCTCACCGCCATCGGCCGGCAAATGGCGCGCCTGCCCGTGGACGTCAAACTGGCCCGCATGCTGGTGGCCGCGCAGCAACATCGTTGTTTGCGCGAGATGATCGTCATTGCCGCCTTCCTCGGCATCCAGGATCCACGCGAACGTCCGCCTGAAGCGCGCGAAGCCGCCGACAACGCGCATGCGAAATTCGCCGATACGCGTTCCGAATTCCTCGGCATCGTGAAGTTGTGGGACGCCTATCGCCAAGCCCATGAGGACCTGACCCAGTCGAAATTGCGCGATTGGTGCGAACGCCACTTCCTTGGCTTCCTGCGCATGCGCGAGTGGCGCGAACTGCACCGCCAGCTGTTGCTGTTGTGCGAGGAATTAGGCTGGACGCAGGACGCGCCTGCCACTGGTAACCCTGAGACAGAAAATCCGTCCTCAAGAAATAAGAACAGTGGACAGAGGAACATCCCCTCTTTGCAAAAGCGGGGCAGGGGGGATTTGCTTTCCGCGCAAAAGGCAATCAAAACAGAAGCAAATCCACACGCAGCCTCGCGCAATACCCTTCCCGTCTCCAGAAGGAACGAGCAACCGGGAACCGTCGATACGCTATCGGAAAAGCAGCGACAAGCGGCTTATGTCGCGCTGCACCGTGCCCTGATAGCCGGCCTCCCGACACAGGTCGGCCACCGCACCGAAAAAGGCGATTTCCAAGCGCCGAGGCAACGCCGGTTCCATGTGTTCCCCGGTTCGGCATTGGCAAAGAAGCCGCCGCCGTGGCTGCTTAGTGCCACATTGCTCGACACTCAGCGCGTGTGGGGCCTTACCAATGCTGCCATCGAGCCGGATTGGGTAATCGCTGAAGTCCCGCACCTGCTGGCGCGCAAGCATTTCGACCCGCACTGGTCACGCGCGCAAGGGCACGTGCTGGCATCGGAACAGATTAGCCTGTTTGGTTTGGTGCTGGCGCCTAAGAAGCCGGTTCACTACGGCCGCATCGCGCCGGTCGAAGCGCATGACATTTTCGTGCGACAGGCGTTGGTCACTGGCGAGATCAACACGCGTGCGAGTTTCGTTTCCGACAATCTGAAGACGCTGGCACAAGCACGCGAGGAAGAAGCCAAGCTGCGCCGTGCGGGGTTGATCGCCGATGAGGACTGGCAGGCGCGCTGGTATCTGGATCGCGTCCCGGGCGACATCCATTCGGCGGTTGGGCTGGACGCCTGGTACAAAAATCTGTCGCCGGAAGCGCGCCAGAAGCTGCGATGGCAACTGTCCGACCTACTACCGGGCGAGGGCAGCGAGGAAGACCGGTTCCCCAAGTATTTCGTTTTGGGCGACGCACGGCTGCCACTGCACTACAAGTTCGAACCCGGTGCGTCGGATGATGGCGTGACTCTGGATGTACCGATTCACCTGTTGAACGCGCTGGACCCGGCCCGCTTGTCGTGGCTGGCACCTGGTTTCATCGCTGAGAAAGCAGCGGGTCTGATCCGTACGCTGCCCAAAGCGATGCGGCGCAATTACGTGCCAGCTCCGGATTTCGGGCGCGCCTTCTTTGAGGCCTATCCGCAACCCAGCGCGGACGATATCCGTGGTGAACTGGCACGTTTCCTTTCACGCGCTACCGGCGTGGCGGTCACCGCGATCGATTTTGACGAGAGTGCGTTGGAACCGCATCTGCGCATGAATCTCCGGCTGCGGGAACGCGACGGCAACATACTGGCCGAATCCCGTGATTTGGACGCACTCCGCGCACGTTTCGGCGAACGCGCTGGGCAAGCCTTTGCCGCACGCGCGGGCCGTGAATTGGCCGCCGAGGGTTTGCGCGAATTCCCACCGGACGCAATTCCTGTCCAAGTACCCGGCGAAGCGGGCGTGCCGGCGTATCCCGCATTGGTCGATCAGGAAGATTCCGCCGCGCTGCGCGTTTTTGCCGACCGCGCGGAGGCCGACGCGGCACACCCCCAGGGTGTGCGCCGACTGTTGGAACTCGCCATGGCCGACAAAGCCAAGCAGGCGCGCAAGCAATTGCCGATACCTCCCAAGACCGGCTTGTTGTACGCGGCGATCGAATCGCAGGAACGGCTGCGTGGCGATCTGGTGGATGCGGCGCTCAACGCACTGCTCGCCGATGGCTTGGGCGACATCCGTGACCGCGCTGCGTTCGAGCAGCGCCGCGACGATGCCAGCAAACGGCTGTTCGGGGAGGCCATGGAGCGCCTGAAGCTTGCAGAAACGATCCTCTCGGCCGTAGCGGAAGTGAAGCCACAGTTGGAGTCACCGCTGATGGGTTGGGCGCGTGGCAACCTGGATGACATGCGCGCGCAGTTGGATGCGTTGATCCATCCCGGCTTCCTGCGTGAGACGCCGGCGGATGCTTTGGCGCAATTGCCGCGCTACTTGAAGGCGATGTCGCTGCGCGCCGAGCGCGCCAAACGGGATCCGGTCAGAGACCAGGCACGCATGCTGGAGATCAAGCCATTCGTCGATGCGTTGGAAGATTCGGCGGCACTTGGCAGGCAGGCCGACCCGGAGTGGCAGGCGCTACGTTGGGATCTGGAAGAACTGCGCGTATCGATCTTCGCGCAGGAGCTGGGTGCTCGCGCCGGCATATCGCCCAAAAAGCTTGCGCAGCGCCTTCAGGCACTGCGCGGGTAATGAGCCCCTCGCGCTTAGCTCAGTCGAGCGGTTGCACTTTTGCGCTGGGGTTGTGGCCTTCGACCTTCAGATACCAGCCACTTATCTTGCCGGGCGTCACTTGCACCCTTGGGGAGGCGACCGCTTTTCCGACATAGTAGTCGCCGTCGATGACACGCCAGCGCTGGCCGTTTTCAAGATTAAAGACCGTGCCTTTCGACCAGCCTTTGAATTCGCCCTTCAAGGCTGTGCTGATGGGCTCGGTTCCGCCGCCAAGCAAGCTGCCGGACGGACGTCCTTTGCTTTCGGCCTTGATGGCCTGGACAACGGTCTTCTGTTCTTCGCTCAGCAGCGAGTTCAGTAGTTCCAGTTGGGTGGAAGATAGTTGGTCCAGGCCCGTGGCTTTCAACTGCTCCGCACTCAGGCGCTTTTCGATGGGTACGTAATCGCGTTCCGCCCGGGCATCGGCAGTGTGCATGAGTAGGGCGGCAGCAAGGGCGAGAAAGATGCGCATGTTAGGGCCTGTCGTGGAAACCGAATAACCTATTTGATGCGGCGAACCGGTGCCGCGGTGTTATAGCCCTCGATCCGCATGAACCATCTGTTGCCGATGACCGATGGTTTGATCACCACGGCCGGATTGGATTTGCGCACGCCCGCCAGCGAGGCCGGCTCGACCTGCTCCCACACCTGGCCGTTTGCCAGCGTGTACTGTCTGCCTTTCGCGAACCCCGCAAACTCACCGGCGATGCTGCTCTCGATCGGCTCTTTGGATCCGAAATCGAAGAAGCCACGGTTCTCCTGCTGCACTTCCTTGCGTGTGGTTTCCTTTGCCGCAGCCACAGCTACTTCGGTCTCTTGAATCACTTTGCGCTGCAGCCACGCGTTGAGCGCGGCGAGCTCGGTGGCGGAAAGTTTGTCGAGTCCGGCGGCCTTGAATTCCGCCTCCGTCATCGCCTGTTGCAGATCGCGTTGGGTGGCGCTTTCCTGCGCTGAGGCATCAAGCGCGACGGTGAACAGAAGGGAAAATAGAAACAAGCGGATCGTATTCATGACTGTTCCTGAAGGCGGCTGGCCGGTAGTGTAGTCGCAACTGGCGGCGCTGTGCCGCCGCTTCATAGCGCCCCATGAGTACCGCTGCTCCCGACATCGCCACCGTGCTCCTGCGTCCCGCTGCCGGCGCTATCGCGCCTGCGCTCCGCGGCGCGCTGGAAGAAGCGCTGCGCGAATCGGGCGCGCTGGAGGAGCTGCCGGATACATTGTCGGTAGTGGCCGATACCTTGGACACCTTGGCGGAGCTCTCCGCCGAAGGTGAGGTGATGGCGGCAGCGCTGTTGTTCGGCATGCCGCGCTGCCGTCAGAAGCTGGCCGAGCTCATCGGTAAAACGTATCCGGGTATCGCCGGTTTGATCGAAGGCCAGAACGCCGCCGCCCAGGTATGGGCGCTGCACGCGGAGCAATCCCGGGGAGCGAATACCGAAGGTCTGCGCCGATTGTTGCTGGCCATCGTCAGGGATCTGCGTGTGGTGCCGATCCTGCTGGCGCGGCAACTTGCACGCATGCGTGAAGCGGACCGGCTGCCGGAAAGCCAGCGGCGCGGTTTGGCGCAGCTCACCCGTGATATCCACGCGCCGTTGGCGAATCGCCTGGGCATCTGGCAGCTGAAATGGGAGCTGGAAGACCTGGCGTTTCGCTATCTGGAACCCGAGACCTACCGCCAGATAGCCGCACAGCTGCACGAAACGCGCATCCGGCGCGAACGCTATATCGAATCGGTGAAGGCGACATTGCGTAATGCGCTGAACGAGCAGGGCATTCGCGCAGAAATCAGCGGCAGGCCAAAGCACATCTACAGCATCTGGCGGAAGATGCAGAAGAAGCAAGTATCGTTCGATGAGCTCTACGACCTGCGGGCGGTGCGTATCGCAGTCGATGATGTGGCGGCTTGTTACGCGGCACTGGGCGTCGTGCATGCCCTGTGGGTTCCCATCCCCAGTGAATTTGACGACTACATCGCCCGTCCCAAGGCGAACGACTATCGCTCGCTGCACACCGCGGTGATCGGCCCGGAAGGCCGAACGCTGGAGGTACAGATACGGACGCACGAGATGCACGCCCAGGCCGAACTGGGCGTGGCCGCGCATTGGCGCTACAAGGAAGGCGGCGCCGACAAGGCGTTCGATCGCAAAATCGCCTGGATGAGACGGTTGCTGGACAACGCCGGCGAAAGCGGCCATGACGGCGATGAGAGGTTGGCGGGCGACCTGGGTGCCGAGTTGGTCGAAGAGCGTGTCTATACGCTGACGCCGAAAGGCGAAGTGATCGATCTTCCGCAGGGCGGCACGGTGCTGGATTTCGCTTATCACGTCCACACCATGGTCGGACACCGCACGCGCGGCGCCAAGGTCAATGGCCGCATCGTGCCGCTGCATTACAAACTCCACAGCGGGGATCGCGTCGAAATACTGACGTCCAAGACGGGCGAGCCGCGCCGCGACTGGTTGCTGCCGGCCAACGGTTTCTTGGCCAGCGGACGGTCCCGCGACAAGGTGCGGGCCTGGTTCCACAAACTGGACCGCGCACGCAACGTGCAAGCCGGCCGGGAACTGCTGGAACGCGAACTCAGGCGCATTGGCCTGCATCACGCTGATCTGCAGCCGATGGCGAAGAAATTCCACGCCGAGAGCGTGGACGATCTGTATATCCAAGTGGCACTGGGCGATGTGGGGCCGAATCAGATCGGCCGTGCACTGCATGAAGAGCAGCGCGCACAGACGCAGGCGCCACCACCCTCGGGTCTGCCGCAACGCCGTCCTCCCAAGCGGCCGCCGCCGGTGTCGAAATCCAAGTTCACCGTGCAAGGGGTCGGCAATCTGTTGGTGCAACTGGCACGGTGCTGCCAGCCGGTTCCTGGTGAACCCATCGCCGGCTACCTGACCCGCGGACGCGGCGTCACCGTGCATCGCAGCCACTGCGCTGCATTCGCGCGCCTGGCAGCGGCCAACCCGCAGCGCGTGCTGCCGGTGGAATGGGGGCAGTCCGGTGGCGGCTACGAGGTCGACGTGCAGATTGCCGCCATCGACCGCAAATGGCTGCTCAAGGACGTAACCACGTTGATCGCCCAGGAAGACGCCAACGTGCTGGATATCAACAGCAACAACGTCGCCGGCAGCGGCCGGGTGCATCTGCGGTTACGCCTGCGGGTCTCGGATTTCGGCCAGCTGTCCACGCTGCTGGGCAAGCTGGACGCCCTGCCCGGGGTGGAAGACGCGCGACGTTCAGGCTAGAGCGTGTTATGGCCTTTGGGATGAGACCCTTCGGGAAGGTGCCTATCGCGGCGCCATGCTCTGTTGCGCCTTGGCCACACGGCCGGCTTGCCCGGCGGCGCACGCCTTGCCTGGCACCGCGACGGACACCTTCGCACTCACCCCAAAGGCCATAACACGCTCTGAGGTATGCTTTGAGAGATGCGAGAGCGCGAACCTGACGGCGAAGGGCAGAAAGGTCGTATCGACCCAGTCTTGCGCTGGGACGAGGTGGAATTTCGTGCCGATGGGCGAGAGCCGCCGGAGGATCCTCCACCGGATTGGCAGGAGCGGCGACGCATATGGCCGTGGGCTGCACTTGCTTTGGTGGCGCTTGCCGTCGCGCTGGCCGTTTTCCGCCAGCCACTGGCTGAGGCCTTGTGGCCCGACACCCGCGTGCAGCGCCTGCTGGACGACGCGGAAGCTGCGCTGAAGCGAGGTCGCCTGACCGCCGAAGACGGTAGCGGCGCGCGCGAACGTTTCGAGGCCGCTCAAGCGCTGGACTCGGATCGGATCGAGGCGCGTACCGGCCTGGTGCGGGTCGGTTATGCGGCGCTGCAACAGGCGCAGGCCGCCACCCGCGAAAACCGGTTGGAGGAAGCCCACCAGTATCTGGAGCTGGCGCGCGACCTGCAGGTGCCGCGCGCGAATATCAACCTCGCCGCCGAACAGCTGCGGACGAAAGAGAAGGAGTCCCAGAGCGGCGGCGTTGACGCGTTGCTGCAACAAGCCCAGGACGCGCAGGCGGCCGCCAAGCCCGATGGCCCGGACCCGGCAGCAGCATTGCCGTTGTATCAGCGGGTGCTGGAACTGGAATCCAATCAGACCGAAGCCTTGGAAGGCCGCGAGGACGCACTGTCTGATCTGCTTAAACGGGCCGAAGAGCGGCTCAAGGCGGGCGATGTGACTCAGGCCGCCGAACTGATCGCGCAGGCCCGTCGCTTCGATGCGGGGCACGCCGATCTGCCCGAAGCGCAGGCCACGCTCGCCAGTACGCTGGAACAGCGGCGGCAGCAAGCAGACAAGGACTTACGTAGCGGGCGTCGAGAGGAGGCGCTGACGGGTTACCAGGCCGTGATCGAGGCTAAGCCGGACGACGCGGCGGCCAGGCAGGGCATTGAGCGCATCGCGGCTGCCTACGCACAGGACGCCAGCCGCAAAGCGGCGGATTTCGATTTCGACCAGGCACGAGTGGCTCTGGACAAGGCCATTGCAATCGCCCCGCAGTCGCCGGCCGTCAAAGAAGCGGAACAGCACCTGTCGCGAGCGCGGCAATCGCAGGCGCGGTTGGGTTCCCCGGCATCTCCCCATGAGCGTGAGCGCCGAGTACAAACCCTGCTGGCGGAAATGGCCCAGGCTGAGGAGCGAGGCGATTGGCTTTCGCCGCCGGGCGAGAGCGCTTACGACAAGTTGCGTGCGGCGCAGGCGTTGGCGCCGGGCAATGGTGCTGTCAGGCAGGCCGCCGCGCGTCTGTTGCCGGGCGTGCAACGATGCTTCGAGGACGAACTGCGCGACAACCGGGTTCGGCGGGCGCAGGCCTGCCAACAGGCATGGCAGACGCTGCAGCCACGCGATCCCAGGTTGGCCGGAACACGCAGGCGATTAGCGGAGAAATGGGTCGCCGTAGGCAATGAGCGGCTGGGAGCGGGTGACGTGAACTTCGCTGCCAATGCGTTGCGGGAAGCTCAAACGTTGGATGCATACGCGCCTGGCGTGGCTGATTTCGCGGTTCGTGTGCGTACCGCGCAGGCGGGCGGGAATTAACGGAGCGCCAGGCGTCGATAGCAACGAGGCCGCTCCCACGATACGGTTTCGTAGAGCGGAGCTGCGCCCCGCGATCGTTCCAAAGTCAGTAGCAACAAGGCCGTCGCAACGGCAAGCGTCAATGAATAGCCGTTTGAAGGCGTTTCGTAGAGCGGAGCTTGCTCCGCTGCTCTTAGTACGTCACGTCAGGATCGAAGAGCAGCCGAGCAAACTCGGCTCTACATGACTCCACTTTGATTCACTACGGTGGACGAAAAGAAAACCCGCTTCACCACGTCGCGCGCTGCATCCAGCGAAAAGTGTTGGCGAATATTCTCCAGTCCATTAGCCGCTAGGTGATTCCACAAAACTTCATCCTGATACAGGCGAACCACCGCGTCCGCGAAGGCCTGTGATTCGTCAGCTACGAGTACATCCACTCCGTCGCGCAGATACATGCCTTCGACCGCGCAAGACGTCGCCACCACAGGCTGGCCATGCGCCATGCTCAGATTGACCTTTCCTTTCACCCCCGCCCCGAAACGCAGCGGCGCGATGGCTATCCGGACGTCATCCATATACGGCGACAAATCGGGAACGTGGCCATGGATCTGTATGCCTGCTTGCTCGCCAAGCGCGGTGATCGCCTCCGGCGGATCGCTGCCGATGCAATGGAAGCGCACTTCAGGCAGGCGTCGCCGAATGAGCGGAAAGACTTGCTCGCCGAACCATCGCACGGCGTCGGTATTGGGCGGATGGTGAAATCCGCCGACGAAGACCAGGTCCTTGCGTTGCGCGTAGCTGCCGCCGTTGCCGGCAACTTCGTGCAGGTTGGAAAGGATCTCCACGCGTGCGTCAGGTGCATCATCTGCCAGCAGTTGCTTTTCCAGCGGACTGACCACCAACGTGATGTCGCTGCCATGGATCAACTGCAGTTCTTTTTCGCGTGTCCTTTCCGCGGATCGTTTCAGTGCGGTGTTGCGCGCGAGATCGGCTCCGCGAGACTCGCGCAGATAGTGCAGGTCGACGGTATCGAAGATTACGCGCGCACTCGGCGCGTGGCGCCGGACCAATGGCAGGAACTCGTTGGCGATATGGTGCCGTGACAGCATGACCGCGTCGAACCGCGCCCCATGTTCGCCCATCCACGCCGTCGCACTGCCAATGTGGGGCTTGAACCAGGTCTCCACGCCTATCGCTTGCAGTGCGGCAGGGTAATCGCCGTCGCGATAGCCGTGAGCGGCCAGGAACACCACATGCGCGCCTTGCTCGATCAGCAGGCGCAGCAGGTTCATCAACCGGAGCGATCCCGAATCCCGGTCCGGCTGCGGGACCGTCGCATCAATGATCAGTATCTGCCTTTGTTTCGCGTGCAGATTCGTTGGCGAAGGCAGTACTTGGCGTGGCAGGTGATGCGCCAGTGCTTGCTGCCACTTTTGCGCAAAAATCGAGCGGTTGCGTACCTGGTATGCCTTGATGCCGCTGCTGGTGTCGGTGCCTGAGGTGATGCCTTCCAGATGTACGACCCGGGCGCGAGGCTGGTAGAGAACGCGCTTGCCGAGCGCACGCACGGCGAACGCCAGATCGGTATCTTCGTAGTATGCCGGCGCGTAGCGCGAGTCGAAGCCGCCAATGCCGCGAAACAAAGCGGTAGGAATTGCAATCGCCGCGCCCGAGCAGTAATCCGCGTCACGCAAGCTCGCGAAGCGTGGATCTTCCGGCGATTCCAGGCGCCCGTAGTTCCAGGCCGAACCATCCGAGAACACCACGCCGCCAGCTTCCTGCAAACGCCCATCCGGATAGAGCAGTTGCGCACCGGCCAAGCCAGCCTCCGGATGCGCATGGAAGGTATCCAGCAGCGCATCCAGCCAGCCCGGCTGCGGGACTGTGTCGTTGTTGAGGAATACCAGGAAGCGGCCATGGGCCAACAAAGCGCCGTCATTGCAGGCGGCGATGAAGCCGCCGTTCTCCGTACGCCGGTGATATCTCAGTCCGACGATTTGCGGCAGCCATCGCACCGTTTCGTCCGATGAACCATCATCCACCACGATGATCTCGCAGCTCGTGGCCGGCGGATGTTCCGCCAACGCCCACAGGCAGTTCAGCGTGTGATCCGCCTGGTTGTAGACCGGGATGATGATGCTGGCAGTGGCGGACTCGCTGAATGGCACCGCGAAAGGGGTGAAAGGCCTCCGCGCAGGGAAGTACAGCGGCTCCAGGGCAGGGGGAGGCGCGCGCCGGAACTGCCGCTGGACGCGGTCCCAGGTGGCGCGCCAGCCGCGCATGCGCAGGCTGGCCGAGCCGCGACGAATCAGGCCCCGCACGCGATCGAACAGAAAGCGTACATCGGCCAGGGACATCGACATTCCGTTGCAACTCCAGCTGAGCAAAAGGTGTTCAGGCCGGGCCGCATCGGAGCGGCTGCGTTAGACTCGCCTGAATTCCCATTGTCGCATCCCCTGTGGCCCACAACGACTACGACGAAGACAACCACGACGACGAGCAGCCGGCCGCGCCATTCTGGCGCCAGCGGCTATTGACCTGGGGACTGGCGGCAGTCGGTCTGGGGCTGGGGTTTCTGATCCCCTATACGTTGTACCTGAACCATCAGGTGACCGAGCGGTTCGGTGAACTGCGTTGGCAAATTCCAACCCGCGTCTATGCGCGTCCGTTGCAGTTAGCGCCGCGCATGGCGATGGATGCGAGGACGCTGAAGACCGAGCTGGATGCCGCGTCGTACTTCGATGACGGCACCGGCAGCAAGCCCGGCACGTATGCGCGCGACGGCAACCGCTTCACGATCTCCAGCCGCGGCTTCATCGACGTGGACGGCAAGGTAGCTCCGCGTCAGTTGCAGGTAGCGTTGTCGGGCGGCCAGGTCGCCAGCGTGCGCGACGTGAAGAGCAAGCAGAACCTCAAGGCAGCGCGGCTGGACCCCGCACGCATCGCCACCTTGTATGGCCAGAAGCAGGAAGAACGCCGGTTGGTCCGCCTGGAGGAGGTGCCGGAGCTGCTGGTCACCGGCTTGCAGGCAGTGGAAGACCGCGATTTCAGCCGGCACCACGGCATCGACCTCAGCGGCATCGCGCGCGCCATCTGGGTCGCGGTGCGGTCCGGCGGCGAAACCCGTCAGGGCGCCAGCACGCTGACACAGCAATTGGCGCGCAGCGGATTGCTGGGAATCGGCAAGGAAGTGACGCCCAGCCGCAAGTTCAACGAAATCCTGTATGCGTTGATCCTGGAGGCGCGCTACGACAAACGCACCATCCTGGAGGCCTACTTCAATCAGGTTTATCTAGGTCAGCGTGGCAGCCAGGCGATCCATGGCGTTTCGGCAGGTGCGGAATTCTGGTTCGGCCGTGACCTGGATTCCTTGTCGACGGAACAGATCGCACTGTTGATCGGTATCGTCAAAGGACCGTCGTATTACGACCCGCGCAGGAATCCCGAGCGAGCCAAGGAGCGCCGCGATTACGCGCTGGCCAAGCTGCACGAAACCGGCCTGATCGAGGATGCCGAATACAAGCGTGCCTTGGCCGCGCCGCTGGGCGTCACCAAGACGCCGGGCATGGCCGCGGCGAATCGCTTCCCCGCCTATGTCGGCCTGGTGCGTCGTCAGTTGGCGCGAGATTATCCGGAGAGTGCCCTGCAGGGCGCCGGCCTGTCCGTGCTAACCGGCATGTCGCCGTCCGCCCAGGCCTACGCCGAAGGCGCGGTGACGCGCACGATCAAGTCACTGGGAAACAACCGTCGCGCGCCATTGCAGGCCGGACTGGTGCTGACCGATGTGCACGACGGCGATGTGCTGGCCGTGGTCGGTGGCCGCGATGTCTCGGTACATGGCTTCAACCGCGCGGTCGAAGCGCAACGGCCGGTGGGTTCGCTGCTGAAGCCCTTCGTGTACCTGCTGGCTTTGGCGCAGCCGGATACTTATTCGTTGGCAACGTGGGTGGACGACTCTCCGGTGACGGTGCAGCTGGGCAAGAACCGCCGCTGGACGCCCACCAATTCCGACCGGCGCAGCCACGGCACGGTGCGGCTGGTCGACGCGTTGGCGCGTTCCTATAACCAAGCCACCGTACGCATCGGCATGAAGGTGGATCCGGAGCGGCTTGCCGACCTCATCCGGGTACTGGCCGGCATCAAGGCCGATCCGAACCCCGCGTTGATTCTGGGAGCGACCGACCAGAGTCCTTATGCCATGGCCCAGCTCTATCAGTTCCTCGCTTCTGGCGGAGAGATTCAGCCGCTGCACGCCGTGCGCGGTGTGCTGGATCCTAACGGAAAGCTGTTGAAGCGCTACGACAAGACGCCTGCGCCTGCGCAGGAGGGCGACTCGATAGCCGCCAACTTGATCAGCATCGCCCTGCAGCAGGTGGTCAGTAACGGCACCGGGCGACAGCTGCTGAACGACGGTCTGGGCCGATTGCAATCGGCGGGTAAGACCGGCACCAGCAACGATGGCCGCGACAGTTGGTACGCCGGCTATACGGGTGATCACTTGGCGGTAGTGTGGATGGGCAACGACCAGAACGAACAAACCGGTCTTGCCGGCGCCACCGGCGCCATGCGCGTATGGTCGGGTATCTTCAGCCGACTGCCCAGCGCGCCGCTGAGAGTTTCCAACAAGGGCCTGGACTGGCAGTGGGTAATCGACTCCAACACCACCGATCCTGACTGCCCTGGCGCGCGGCGCCTGCCTTTCGTGACCGGTTATGCGCCTGCTTATGCGCCGTGCATTATCGAGATGCCGGTGCCGGAAGAAGAGCAGGAGGGCGGCTGGCGTAGCTGGTTTGGCTTGGACAAGAAAGAAGAATCCCCTCCACCGGTCGAGCCTTCAACGCAACCGCAACCGCAGCCGCAACAACAACCGTAAGCTCATGCCGAACACAAAGACCAAGGATTTCCGTTTTCCAGGTATCGCAATGCTGACGGTGCTGGTATCCGCCTGCGCTGTCATGCAGGAGCCCGCTCCTCCCACGGTAGTGGAATCCACGACACCCGAGCAGCGTGTGGCCGCGATTCGGGCCGCCGCTGGCGTTGACGACAAAGAATTGGCCGTGCAGCCGCTGCGCGATCCGCAGGTCGAAGACCTGCGCGAGGCCGCTGTCAAAGCGATGGCCGCTCGCGATTACGCCGCCGCCGCCGAGGCATTGAACCAGGCCATCCTGGTCGTGCCGGAGGATCCGGCCGTACTGCAGGAAAGGGCCGAAGTCGCGCTGCTGCAACGGGATTTCGACCGCGCTGAAACACTGGCGCAGCGGGCTTTCGATCTGGGGTCGAAAGTCGGACCGCTGTGCCGCCAGCATTGGGAAACCATTCGCCAGATACGTGAGCGCCGGCTCGAGATCGCTTCGGCTCCGGCAGCGCGACAAAATGCGGAAGAAGCGGCTCGCCAGGCGACGTCGATCGCCACCCTGAAGACTGCAGTCGCCCAAGCCGCAGAGCAGCGTGATGCATGCACGGTGCCCGGCATCAACAGAATGTAGGCCCAGGCATGCCGCAGCTCGCTCAAGCCAGCCGCGAAGCCCTCAGCGAGGGCGGTGCGCTGGCCACCCAACTCGACGCCTTCGTGCCGCGCGCTGCACAGCAGCGGCTAACGGGTGCGATTGCCGATGCGTTCGAACAGCGCGACGTGCTACTGGCCGAGGCAGGCACCGGCACCGGCAAGACATTCGCCTACTTGGTCCCAGCGCTATTGTCGGGTTTGAAGACGATTGTTTCCACCGGTACACGGGCATTGCAGGACCAGCTGTATCACCGTGATCTGCCGCGCGTGCGCGATGCATTGGGCGTGGGCCTGAAGTCGGCATTGCTGAAAGGTCGCGCCAATTACCTGTGCCGCTATCGTTTGGAACAGGCCAAGGGTGAACCGCGTTTTACGTCGCGCGAGCAAGTCGACCAGTTTCAACGCGTCGTTGCATGGAGCGGGCGCACCAAGTTCGGCGATATGGCGGAACTTTCGGCATTGCCGGAGGATTCGCCGTTGCTGCCGTTGGTCACCTCGACCATCGACAACTGCCTGGGCAGTGACTGCCCTTTCTGGGACGACTGTTTCGTGGTGCAGGCGCGTCAACGCGCGCAAGCCGCGGACGTTGTGGTGGTCAATCATCATTTGTTGCTGGCCGACCTGGCGCTGAAGCAGGAAGGCTTCGGCGAAATCCTGCCGGGCGCACAAGCGTTCGTTATCGACGAAGCGCATCAACTGCCGGAGTTGGCGGCCAACTTTTTCGGCGAAGGCTTCGGCATGCGCCAGCTGCAGGAACTGGCACGCGATGCTCTGACCGAAAGCAACGAGGTGCCGGGCGCATTGGCCACGCTGCAACCACCGGTGCGCGCGCTGGAACAGGCACTGCGCGAGTTGCGCGCGGCAATGGAAGGCCTGCCGGTGCGCGGTACTCGCGAACGTGCGCTCGACAAGCCGGAAGTCTGCGAAGGATTCGAAACGCTGGCTACATCTTTGGCCCAGTTGTCAGAAGCGCTTTCACCTTTGGCCGAAAGCGCAGTCGGCCTGGAGACCTGTGCGGCGCGCATCGGCGATCTGATGACACGTTTGGCGCGTTGGCGGGGCAAAGCTGAAGCGGCAGGAGGATCTCCGCAAACGGACGCTGAGCCGGCCGATTCAGGGCAGCCCGATGTGCCTGAAACCGCAGCCACGTCCGGCGACGTCCTGTGGTACGAACTGACTCAGCGCGGGTTCCGCTGCCAACGCACGCCGCTGGACGTGTCAGGACCGTTGCGCGAGCATCGCGAGCGTTCCCATGCCGCCTGGGTATTCACATCCGCCACGCTGGCGGTGGGTGGCCGTTTCGACCATATCGCGGTGCGCCTGGGATTGGACGATCCGCACACGTTGTTGCAACCCAGCCCATTCGATTGGCCACGCCAAGCCTTGTGCTATTTGCCCACAGGATTACCAGACCCCAACGCGCGCGGCTACGGCACCGCTTTGATCGCGGCGTTGTGGCCGGTGCTGGAAGCCTCGCAAGGCCGCGCTTTTTTGTTGTTCGCTTCGCATCGCGCTTTGCGAGAAGCAGCCGAAACGCTGCGCGACGGGCCCTGGCCGCTATTCGTGCAAGGTGAAGCGCCGCGCGCCACGCTGCTGCAACGTTTTCGCGAATCGGGCAATGGCGTGCTGCTGGGCGCGGCCAGTTTCCGGGAAGGGGTGGACGTCGTTGGCGATGCGTTGTCGGTGGTCGTCGTCGACAAGTTGCCGTTCGCGGCGCCGGACGATCCGGTATTCGAAGCACGCCTGGAAGCGATCCGCCGCAGCGGCGGCAATCCCTTCCGCGATGAACAACTGCCGCAGGCGGTGATCGCGCTGAAACAGGGTGTCGGCCGCCTGATCCGCAGCGAAACCGACCGCGGCGTGCTGGTGCTGTGCGATCCCCGGCTTACCGGTAAGCCTTATGGCCGGATATTTCTCGACTCGTTGCCGCCATTCGCCCGCACCCGGCGCGTGGAGGACGTGCAGACGTTCTTCGGCGTGACGGTACCGGAGACGGACGGGCAAGCGCAGGATGCACCGCAGGATCCGACCGACTGGTATGCCGCGGCGCGGTTCTGAAGAGCGATCGTCGCGCACGGTTATGCTTCCCACATTCCGACCTCCGGCTTCCAGATGAAACTGCTCGCGTTCGAAACCGCCACCGAAGCCTGTTCCGTCGCGCTATACGCCGATGGCGAGATCATCGAGCGCTTCGAAATAGCACCGCGCCGCCACGCCGAGTTGTCCTTGCCTTGGGCCGATGCACTACTAGCCGAAGCGGGCATCGCCAAGTCGCAACTGGATGCCATCGCTTTTAGTCGCGGCCCGGGCGCGTTTACCGGCGTTCGCCTGGCGATTGCCTTGTCGCAAGGCATTGCGCTGGCACTGGATCGCCCACTGGTGCCCATTTCCACATTGGCGGTGCTGGCGGCGCAATCCGACGGCGCACGCATCCTGGCGGCCATCGATGCACGGATGGGTGAGGTCTACACCGGCACGTTCCTGCGTAGCGGCGATACGTTGGAAGCCACGTCAGCGGAGGCGGTGATTGCGCCCGCTGACTATGGGCTGGCGGGGGACGAGCAGGACTGGTGCGGCGTCGGTACCGGCTTTGCTGCCGCCGAAGGACGGTTGCAGACCCGGCTGGCTGAGCGCTTTGTCCATATCGATGCCACCGCGCTGCCGCATGCCGCCGACCTGGCGCGGCTGGCGGCGCAGGCCTACGCACGCGGCGAAGCGGTGGCGCCGGAGCGCGTGGAGCCTGCGTACCTGCGCAATAACGTCGCACTGACCTTGGAAGAGCAGAAGGCATTACGCGCTTCGCGGTAATCCACGAACACGAATCGCCTGTTGTAGGAGCGACGTGAGTCGCGATGAAGCTCTACTGGTCAAGCCTCATCGCGACTCACGTCGCTCCTACAACAGCCGACTAAATGGGACGCCGTGACTTCCGGCGGTGGTGGGCGTGGGCGGGATGTCTATCCTGGCCGAACAGACGGCTTTCCCAGGTGCACCATGCCCGCTCATTCTTCCGAAGGCACGCAGCCATCACGCCGTTGGGGCGTCGAAGTCCGGCAGCTCTTGCTGATGCTTCTGATGCTAACCGCCGCTCGCGCGTCGTTCGCCAATCACTATCAGGTGCCCAGCAGTTCGATGGAGAACACGCTGTTTCCCGGTGATCGAGTAGCCGTAAACATGATGGCGTACGGCGTGCGCTTCCCGTTTACGGAAACAGATCTGATCGCGGTGGATCAGCCCGAACGCGGCGATATCGTGGTGTTCGATTCGCCTGGCGATGGCACGCGCTTGATCAAACGCGTGGTAGCGGTAGCGGGTGATACGGTTGAGTTGGCACAAGGCAGGTTGCGTGTGAACGGCCGAGCGCTTTCGAACGAGACGCAGCCGGATGTGGAAGTATTCGGCGAACGCCATTCCGTGTTGAACCTCGGACGCGGCGGCGGCCCCGACATTCCCGCATCGGTGGTGCCGGCGGGCAAGGTGCTGGTGCTGGGCGATAACCGCGGCAACAGCGCCGATGGGCGCTTCTTCGGCTGGGTTTCCGCCGATCAGGTCTACGGCAAGGCAGTGGCCGTCTATTACCGGCGCGATCAGGGCTTTGTCTGGAAAGAGCTGTAGCGCGCTGAATCGCCTATCGCGAAGGCAGCCGGAGAGACCGTAGGAGCGGCGTCCCGCCGCGAGCTCTTGACTGTCAGATCGCGCCAGAGGCAAAAGCTCGCGCCGGGACGGCGCTCCTACCGGCGGCGCCGTTGCTCTGGTTCTGTCTCAAAAACGCATTCACTCGTCGCGAACTTCGCCGCCGGCCAGGAAGTTCCAGGTGCGGGTGACGTGCAGGACGTCGATCTTCTCTTCGACGTCCGGCAGCGGCGGGAAAGGCTCGGCCAGTTTGACGATGCGCAGTGCAGTGGAATCCAGCAAGGCGATGCCGCTTGAGCGGATGATGCGGGTCTGTTCCACCGAGCCGTCGCGCCGCACGGCCACGCTGATCACCAATTGGCCGCTCAGCCGCTTGCGGCGCGCCTCGTCGGGATAGTTGAGATTGCCAACGCGCTCCGCCCGGTCCACCCAGGCGCGCAGGTAGTTGGCGTATTCGTATTCGCGCGTACTGGCCGACACAAACTTCCGCTTCGGCCGCTTGGCGTAAAGCTCCGAGCGCAGGTGGTACTCCGCTGCCAGGCGTGCCATTTCCGCGTCGCGCTGTACTTTGCGGTCGCTGGGAGGAAGCTCCGGCTGGTCCGGTTGCGGGCGGGTTTCCGGCGGCGGTACCGAGGTTTCGCTGCGGGGGGCGGTAATCACCCGGGTTTCCGGCGGCGGCACCGTCTGCGGTGATTGCGCGCGCAACGGCTGCGGCGCCAGCCCGGTTTCTGGTTGCGGTATCCAGCCGGCCTGGCTGTCGCGGGGGCGCTTGGCTTGGTCGGACTCGCCGCCGCCCTGCTGGTTGGCCGCGGCCAGGAAGTCGGCTTCCTTGGGTGTCAGCGGGGTTTGGGTCTGGCTGAGGATCACGTCCAGCGTGGGCACCACCGGCGCGGCATCGTCCAGGGCGAAGCCCAGGCCCAGCACCAGCATGCCGTGCACGATCAGGGACAGCGCCAGCGTGGCGCTGAGACGCTCGTTCTCGCCAATCCTGGGTGCTGCCACGACCGCGGACATTAAACAGGCTCTCAGACAGCGAGCTTGCGCTCGATGGCGTCGAACAGCTGGCCGGCGATGTTCAGGCCGAACTGCGCATCGAGCTCGCGTACACACGTGGGGCTGGTGACGTTGACCTCGGTCAGATAGTCGCCGATCACATCCAGACCGACGAACAGCATGCCGCGGCGCTTCATTTCGGGGCCGACCTGCTGGGCGATCCAGCGGTCGCGGTCGGATATGGGGCGGCCTTCGCCGCGGCCGCCGGCGGCCAAGTTGCCGCGGAACTCGTCGCCCTGCGGAATGCGCGCCAGCACATAGTCCACCGGCTCGCCGTCGATCAGCAGCACGCGCTTGTCTCCGTCCTTGATGCCGGGGATGAAGCGCTGGGCCAGCGTCAGCTTGCCGGGGCCGACCAGGGTTTCCAGGATCACGTTGGTGTTGGGGTCGCCGGCCTTCACCCGGAAGATCGAACGCCCGCCCATGCCGTCCAGCGGTTTCAGCACCGCCTCGCCATGTTCAGCGACGAAAGCCTTCAGCGCGGCCGGATCGCGGCTGACCAGCGTGGGCGGGCAGCACTGTGGAAACAGCAGCGCCGCCAGCTTCTCGTTGAAGTCGCGCAGGCCCTGCGGATCGTTGACGATCAGCGCGCCCGCCTGTTGTGCGACGCCCAGGACATGGGTGTCGTAGAGATATTCCGCGTCCACCGGGGGGTCCTTGCGCATCAGCACCACGTGGCTGGGGCCAAACGTCAGTTCATGCGCCTCGCCCAGGGTGAACCAGCCAGCCTTGTCGTCCTTGACCGCCAGCGGGGCGACCTGGGCGACCGCCACGCCGTCACGGAGCGACAGTCGGCCCGGGATCACGTAGTGCAGCCGGTGGCCGCGCCGCTGGGCTTCCAGCAGCATGGCAAAAGTGGTGTCCTTGGCGATCTTGATGGACCCGATGGGGTCCATGACGACGATGACATCGAGGGGCATGGAGTGTTTTGCGGGGGCATTCGGAAGACCGCGCGATGTTAGCAGGCCGCGGTGGCTTGGCTGGTTCGCCGGTAAACCACTGTGTTTCGGGCCGCTGGCACAAGTGCGACGGGGTTCGCATCGCGGCATTCAGCTTGGGGGTATGCGAAAGCGCCGCTTGACAGTGTGCGCCGTGGCTGGGATATAGGTAACATCGCAGCGGGGCCGGCAGGTCGAAGAAGCGCCGCGCGCACGGGGAAATAAAGTCAATGATGCAGAACAAAGGCCAGGCCGGTGAACTTAACGGCCTCAGGGTCATGGTGATCGATGATTCGAAAACCATACGGCGCACGGCAGAGACCCTGCTAAAACGTGAAGGTTGCGAAGTGGTGACCGCAACGGACGGTTTCGAGGCCTTAGCCAAGATCGCCGACCAGCAACCGCAGATCATCTTCGTGGACATCATGATGCCGCGTCTGGATGGGTATCAGACCTGCGCGTTGATCAAGAACAACCAGGTGTTCAAATCCACGCCCGTCATCATGCTGTCGTCCAAGGACAGCCTGTTCGACAAGGCGCGCGGACGTATCGTTGGGTCGGAGCAGTACCTCACCAAGCCGTTTACGCGCGAGGAACTCCTCGACGCGATCCGTTCGCACGTCAGCACCTGACTTAAGATACGGAACATGCCGTTCATTCCGACATCGCATACAGGGGGCGGGTCGTGATTCGTACACCGTTCGACGTTTTGGCCGAATACGAGCGCCGCAGCCTGGCGCACGCAGTGGTGCTGCCGGCACGGGAAACCGCGCCGGACCAGTATCGCGGCGTCGGTTACCGGGTCGGCAAGCGCCGGCTGATTTCCAATTTCGGCGACGTGGTCGAAATCGTGCCGTTGCCGCCCATGACGCCCGTTCCGGGTGCGCAGCCGTGGTTGCTGGGTATCGGCAATCTGCGTGGCAATCTGTTCCCGGTGATCGACCTGAAACAGTTCCTCGAAGGCGAGCGCACCGTGCTGCATGAAGGCCAGCGCGTGCTGGTCATGCGCCAGCCCGGCGGCGATGTGGCGCTGACCATCGATGAATTGTATGGACAGCGCAGTTTCAGCGAAGCGCAGCAGACCGATCCCGGTGAACTGGCCGTGGGCCGCTACGAGCATTTCATCGATCGCGCGTTCCGCAGCGACGAGCAGGATTGGGGTGTGTTTGCGTTGTCCTTGCTGGCGCGAACGCCAGAGTTTCGCCAAGCCGCGCTTTGAACGCGGTCGCAATTGAACGAAGTTTCACTCGAATTTTTCAGGGGTTGAATTGATGAGCACCGCAACGGATTCTCCCGCCGCCGCTAAAGTCGGTAGTTTCGGCAGCAGCTTCTGGCTGGTCATGCTGGCGATATCCGTCGTCGTGTTCGGCGCCAATACCGGCGTGGCTACCTATGAGGGCAGCCGCTTGGCGGGGGCGGGCACGAGTGCGGCCGACCTGCAGGTGTTATCGCAGCAGTTGGCCGTGCAAGGCCGCGACGCGGTGGCCGGTGACGCCGAGGCCTTCAAGGTCTTCCGCGGTACCCGGGAGCAGGTGACATCCACCATCAGCGGCCTGCAGTCGCGCTTCGGCAGCGAAGGTTCGGTGACCGGACCGCTGGAGAAACTCAACGCCACCTGGGGCCCGCTGGGCAAGAATGCCGACCAGATCCTCAGCAGTGAGTCGGCGGTGTTGGCGCTGGCGGGTAACGCCGATCGCTTCGCCACCCAGATTCCCCAGCTCCAAGCGCAGTTGAACGAAGTGGTGCGCGCGATGTCTGCCGGCGGCGCGCCGTCTTCCCAGATCTATAGCGCGCTGCAGCAGGTGGTGTTGGCCAGCACCATGGCCCGCCGCGTCACCGAAATCCGTGCCGGTGGTGCGGGCGCCTCCAATGCCGGCGATGCGCTGGCCCGCGACGCGGTGCTGTTCGGTCAGGTCCTGGACGGCCTGCGCAACGGCAATCCTGACCTTGGCGTGGCTGCTGTGCGCACCCCCGCCGCGCTGTCGGCGCTGGAGCAGTCGCAGACGTTGTGGGACAACATGAAAAAGGATCTGGACGCCATCATGGGCAGTTCCAAGAACCTGTTCGCCGCGCAATCCGCCGCCACCTCGCTGTCGCATGGTGCCGGCCAGATGCTGGAAGACAGCAAGAAGCTGTTCGACGCCTTCACCGCGTTCGGCTCGGCCCGCGATACCCGTATTTTTCCGAACTTCTGGATTTCGGTGGTGGCCGGCGCGCTGTTGCTCGTCTCCATCGGCGGCTTTCTTTACAGCTTCTACCGCGCTCGCCAGCGCGAGCAGGACATGCGCTACCAGACCCAGGTGGAATACAACAGCCGCAACCAGCAGGCGATCATGCGGTTGCTGGACGAAATCAGCTCGCTGGGTGAAGGCGATCTGACCGTGAAGGCCTCGGTGACGGAAGACATGACCGGCGCCATCGCCGACGCTATCAACTACGCCGTGGACGAACTGCGCAACCTGGTGACGACGATCAACGACACCTCGGTACAGGTGGCGGCGTCCACCCAGGAGACCCAGGCCACCGCATTGCAGCTGGCGGAAGCGGCCGGACACCAGTCCGATCAGATCAACAGTGCGTCCGAACGCATCAACGAAATCGCAGTCAGCATCGATCAGGTGTCGCGCAACTCCACCGAATCTGCCGAAGTGGCGCAGCGCTCGGTGCAGATCGCGACCGAAGGCGCGGGCGTGGTGCGCGAAACCATTCGCGGCATGGACCAGATTCGCGACCAGATCCAGGAGACCTCCAAGCGCATCAAGCGCCTGGGCGAGTCCTCGCAGGAGATTGGTTCGGTGGTGGAACTGATCAACGACATTTCCGAACAGACGAATATCCTGGCGTTGAATGCGGCGGTGCAGGCGGCCTCGGCGGGTGAGGCCGGCCGTGGTTTCGCGGTGGTGGCCGACGAAGTGCAGCGCCTGGCCGAACGCACCTCCGGCGCGACACGCCGTATCGAATCGTTGGTGCAGACCATTCAGGCCGATACCAACGAGGCGGTCAGCTCGATGGAGCAGACCACCGCGGAAGTGGTTTCCGGCGCACGCCTGGCCGAGGACGCCGGCACCGCGCTGGGCGAAATCGAGCGCGTGTCGCACGACCTCAACAACCTCATCAAGAACATTTCCGGCGCCGCCCAGCAGCAGTCCGCCGCGGCCTCGGACATCACTCAGACCATGGGCGTCATTCGTCAGATCACCTCGCAGACATCGCTGGGTGCCGGACAGACCGCCGAATCGATCGGCCACTTGGCACAGCTCGCCGCGGACCTGCGCCGCTCGGTGGCTGACTTCAAACTGCCGGGCTGAGGACGGACATCACGGATGAAAGTGCGAATTCTCCTTGCTCGGCTGCGTCAGGACGATGGCTTGCCCGTCGCCCCGGGAGTGCGCCCATGAGTGCGCTGCGCGAAGCCATGAGTCACGCCGTTCTCGGCTGGGTCAAGCCGGAACTGGACGAAACCCTGCGCTTGGCGCGCTCGGAAATCGAGGCGTTCGTCGAGTCGCCGGCCGATGTCAGCCGCATGCGTTTCTGCGCTGGATACATGCACCAGGTGCAGGGCACGCTGCGCATGGTCGAGCTGTACGCACCGGCGATGGTGGCCGAAGAGCTGGAATTGCTGGCGCAGGCATTGCAGGAGGACGCCACCGCCGACCGCGATGAAGCCTGTTCCACCTTGATGCGTGGCGCGGTGCTGCTGCCGGATTATCTGGAACGGCTGCAGGACGGCCACCGCGATATTCCGATCGTGCTGCTGCCGCTGCTCAACGAAATCCGCGCGGCACGCGGCGCACCGGGCTTGAACGAAAGCATGCTGTTCCCGCCGGGCAGCGATGATCGGTCGGTTCCCAGCGAAGCCGAAATCGACCACGCCCGCGGTAGCCTCAGTGGCCGCAACCGTGAGCTGTTGGATACCGTCGGTAGCGCGGTGAAAGAAGAGCTGCTGCGGGTAAAGGATGCGCTGGACCTGCATCTGCGTACCCAGGGAAATGCGGCGGAACTGGGAGCGCAGGTCGCCGAGCTGGGCAATGTCGCCGATACCTTGGGCATGATGGGCCTGGGCATGGCGCGCAGCGTGGTGCTGCAGCAACGCGATACCTTGCGCGAAGTGACGGAAGGCGCGCGTCCGGCCGACGAAGACACGTTGTTGGACATCGCCGGTGCGCTGTTGTACGTCGATGCATCCTTGGACGATCAGGTCGCACGGCTGGGCCATTTGGAAGGCGCAAGCGCCAACGACGCCAGCGCTGCCGAATCGCAGCGTACGGTTGAAGTGTTGGCGCAAGAGGCCATCATCAATTTCGCGGCGGCGCGCGAGAAATTCGTCGCATTCATCGAAACCAACTGGGATCACACCGAGCTCGCCGACGTGCCGCGCTTGCTGGACGAGGTGGCCGGCGCGCTGCGCATGCTGGAGCTGGGACAGGCTTCCGACTATCTCATCGGTGTGCGCCTGTATGTGCATAACGAACTCATCGGAAAACGCCGCGTGCCCGGAGGGCAGCAGCTGGACACGCTGGCCGACGCCATGGCCAGCCTGGAGTACTACCTGGAGGCGCTGCGGGAGCGTCGCCCCAACCGCGAAGAAATCCTGGAGATCACTCGCGCCAGTCTGGAAAACCTGCGCTACTGGCCGTTGCCGGAAGAATCCGCGATCACGGAAGCCGCGCCTGCCGCGATGCCTTTCGCCGGGCCACCGCCGCTGCCATCTCTATCCAGTGCTCCTGCGTCCGAAGCCGAAGCTCCTGTCGCTTCCGTTCCTCCGGCCAGCCACAGCTTCGATCCGGTCAGTTTCGACGAAGCCGAGTTGTCCAACGCGCCAAGGTCGGACGCCGGCAGTCCGCGGTATGACGCGGTGGAATTCGAGTTGCCGACGGAAACAACACCCGATTCCGACGTCGCTTCACTCGAAGCCGAGGAGTCGGTCGCTCCATTTGTCTCCGCTGAGCTCGACGAATCACTCCCGCCGATCGCATTCGAAACGGGCCTGGAAGAGCCGGCGGCGACCGTAACGCCGGAAACGGCACCGGATGTCGCGCCTCCTGTTTCGCCCGTGGCCGCGGCACCCGCGATTCCGCTCTCCAGTGCCGGCTTCGATGGCGAATCCGCTGATATCGACGACGAAATCCGCGAAGTCTTCCTGGAAGAGTTCGAAGAGGAAATCGCCAATCTGCGCCAGCTGCTGCCCGCATGGCGCGCGCAGCTGGACAATCTTGAGCAGTTGCGCCCCATCCGGCGCGTGTTCCACACCCTCAAAGGCAGTGGCCGATTGGTCGGCGCAAAAGTCCTGGGTGAGTTCAGCTGGAAAGTCGAGAACATGCTTAACCGCGTGCTCGACCGCACCCGGCCGCCCAGCCACGCCGTAGCCGCGCTGCTGGAGCTCGCCTGCGAAGCGTTGCCGGAACTCTATGCCGCGTTGCGCGGACAAGGCGTCGTCACCGCCGATCTGGCCGGTTTGCAGGATTTGGCGGACCGCTTGGCGGCAGGCGAAGAGGTTTACTACAGCGCCACGCCCGCGCCTTCGCGTACCGCTGAAGAAAAGCAGGAACCGCCGGCAGAGCCCCTGCATGCGGCCACGCCCGCCGCGGTAGCACCGATCGGCTATGACACGGAAATCGAAGGCACACCCGCATCGGTCGATGCCGTGCTGCGCGAAATCCTGGAAGTCGAGGTCGACAATCATCTGGATACGGTCGACGTGTGGTTGATGCAGGCGCAGGCGGCTCCTCAGCCTGCCAGCGAGGCGCTGCTGCGGGCCATGCACACCATGAACGGCGCGTTGGCGATGGCCGACGTACCCGAGATCACCGAAGTCACCACGCGGGCCGAGCAATATATCAAGCGCCTGCTGCAGGCAGCGGCGACTCCAACACCGGACGGCGTAGCCGCGCTGGGCGACGCTGCGCAAGCGGTTCGCCGCAGTGTTGCGGCACTGCAGGCGCCATCGCCGCGTATCCCGGTATTCGCGGCCTTGGCCGGACGGCTGGCGACACTGTGCGACAGCCTGCCCGAAGTGAAGCCATCCGCCCAGATCGTTGCCGATACCCAGGGCACTTACATGGAGACGCTGCCGAACATCGCAGCACCTCTGGCACCGGAAGATATCGAACTATCGGCGCTGGACCTGTCCGCTTACATGGATAAGCCGACCGCCGCCGGCATCGGCGAAGCCTCGCTGTCCGATGATGCGGCTGCAAGCATCCCGCCCGATTCTTCCACGCAGCAGGGCGTCACGTTCTTCGATGTCGACTACCACTTCAAACCGTGGGCGCCCGAACCCGAGCAGGAACCGGCTACAGCGGAATGGGATGAAGCAACCTTCGCGGAAGAAGGCATTGCTTTTGTTGACGCGCCGGTCGACAGCGAACAAGTAGCCGCGGACGACAGCAAGCCACAGCCGATCGATGACGCAGCCGCGGAGTCGCAGGCGAGCGGACAACAGACGCTTGAACAGCAGCCGGTCGATGAGATGCCGGCCGAAGCATCGGCTGAACCGATGGATCTCGATGCGCTGACCACGGAAGAACCGGCTGTCGAGGCGACTGGCCAAACGCCACTGGAAGTAGAAGACGTATCGCGGCAAGAAGCAGACGCGTCGCTAGAAGACGCGGTGACGGAAGACCTGTCGGAAATCGAGGAAATCGTTCTCTCCTCATCCGACGACGACCGCATGAACGGCGAAGTTCTCGCCGCGGGATCGTCAGCTGCCGATGAAGCGGCGATCAGCGAGGCATCAGCCGAAGATCAGGGCATCTCCTTCGAGAGCCTTGAGTTCGAGGTGGAAGAAATAACGTTGGAAACCACGGACGACGAAGCGGCCGTCAAGGAAGAGAGCGACGAAATTCTTCTGTCGTCCGATCTCTCGATCGGTGCTCCATCGTCCGATACCTTGGCGGCCGACGACGTTCCGCAACAGGAGCCGGCTTCTGCGCTCATTGAAGTGGACGCGGAAGCGGTCACGGAAGCGGTCGCGCCCGAATCCGAAGACATTGCGCCGGCAGGCCTCGAATCGGCAGCAGCCGAGATCGAGTCGGAATCCGAACTTGCTTACAACGCAGCGACCCCAGCCGAAGTCGAAGCCGAAACTCAAGCCGAAGCCGAAACTCAAGCCGAAGCCGAAGCTCCTGCAGAAGTAGAGGCCGAAGCTGAGGTCGAAGAAGAAGCAGAAGCTCAAGTAGCAGCTGAAGCCGAAGCCGAATCCGAATCCGAATCCGAATCCGAATCCTTCGAGGCCGCTGCCGTCGAAGCGGCGCCGACTGGGGAAGCGGAAGACAACCAAGTCACTGACATCACGGAAGCGGTCGAAGAACCTGCCACGACGCATACCCAGACCGATGCTACGGACGCCGACGTTGATGTCGGCGCCTTCGAAGCCGAAGACGATACCGAAGTCGAGGAGCCTGTCATCGCCAGTGCCGCTGCCGATCTTCCCGATGACGCGCTCGATACCACCGGCCTGGACATGGATCTCGTCGAGATCTTTATCGAGGAAGGCAACGATCTGCTCGACCATTCCGACGACCTTCTGGCCAAGCTGCGCGAAACGCCGGAAGATCGCACCTTGGTGACCGGTCTGCAGCGCGACCTGCATACGCTGAAGGGCGGTGCCCGCATGGCCGGCATTCACCCGGTCGGCGATCTGGGTCACGCCATCGAATCGATGCTGGAATCCATCGTCGGTCAGCGCACCGATCTGGACCGCGACGCCATCCATCTGTTGGAACGTGGCTTCGATGGCTTGCATGGTCAGTTGGCCCGCGTTACCGCAGGCCGTGCTGTCGCCATTCCGGACGCGTTGATCGCTGAGTTCAATGCCCGCGCCCGCGGTCTTGCGCTGCCGGCCGTCGAAGCGGTGGACACCGCGCCCGCGGCGCCATTGGCACCGCTTTCCGCGCCCGTCGAAACCGAGCTTGCTCCGGTCCTGCAGGAAGAAGAGTTCTTCCCCACCGGCCAGCAGGAGCAGGTGCGCGTTCGCGCCGATCTGCTGGACCGACTGGTCAACCATGCCGGCGAAGTGGCGATCTATCGCGCGCGTCTGGAACAACAGTTGGGCGCGTTCCGCGGCGCCATGTCGGAACTGGACCGCACCAACACGCGTTTGCACGATCAGTTGCGCCGCCTGGATCTGGAAACCGAAGCCCAGATCGTCGCGCGCTACCAACGCGAACAGGACAAACAGGATCCGACGTTCGACCCGCTGGAACTCGATCGCTTCTCCACCTTGCAGCAGCTCAGTCGCGCACTTGCCGAATCCGCAGCCGACTTGACCGGTCTGCAAGGTGTGTTGGACGATCTGGCCCGCCAGTACGACAGCTTGTTGCATCAGCAGTCACGCGTGAGTTCCGAATTGCAGGACGGCCTGATGCGCGCGCGCATGGTGCCGTTCGAAGGCATCGTGCCGCGTTTGCGCCGCGTGCTTCGCCAGGCTGCCGCCGACACCGGCAAGCAGGTCAAATTGCAGCTGTCCGGCACTCACGGTGAAATGGACCGCAACGTGTTGGAGCGCATGACGGCGCCGCTGGAGCACCTGCTGCGCAACTCTGTCGCGCATGGTCTGGAGTCGCCCAAGGCGCGCCGCAAGGCGAACAAGCCGGAAGAAGGCACGGTGCAGGTGATCCTGCGCCGCGAGGGGTCGGAAATGGTGCTGCGGGTGACCGACGACGGTGCCGGCCTGAACCGCGAAGCCATCCGCCGCCGCGCCGAACAGCGCGGCCTGCTCCAGCCGGGCGTCACCATCGCCGACATGGATCTGGATCGCATGATCCTGGAGCCTGGTTTCAGTACTTATGACAGCGTCAGCCAGCTCGCCGGACGTGGCGTCGGCATGGATGTGGTGCACAACGAGGTGCGCCAGCTGGGCGGTACGCTGGATATCGAGTCCAAGCCAGGGCAGGGCGCTACCTTCACGTTGCGGCTGCCACAAACATTGGCGGTCACGCAGGCCGTGTTCGTGCAGATCGGCGAAACCCAGTTTGCGGTGCCGGTGGCGGCGGTCAGCGGTATCGGCCGCATCAGCCACGCGCGTTTCGAAGCCGCCGACGGCAGCTACATGTATGGCGGCGAAGAGTACGCACTGTACGACCTGGGCACGTTGGTTGGACATGCGCCGGCACGTGCCGAAGGGCAGCCGCAAGTACCGCTGTTGCTGGTCAGCGCGGGCGACCTGCGGGTCGCTGTCGCGGTTGACCAAGTACTCGGCAACCGCGAAATCGTGGTCAAACCGGTGGGCCCGCAGATCGCCTCGATTCCCGGCATCTACGGCGCCACGATCACCGGCGACGGCAGCATCGTGGTGATCCTGGACGTGGCACCGCTGGTGCGCCGTCACCAGGCGCAACCGCAGCAGCCTGCCGCCCGCGTACTGACGCAGGAACAGCGCGGCGTACCGCTGGTGATGGTGGTCGACGACTCGCTGACCATGCGCAAGGTCACCAGCCGCGTGCTGGAACGCCACAATCTGGAAGTCACCGCCGCGCGCGATGGCATCGAGGCGCTGGAGCGGCTGGAAGAGCGCGTGCCGGATTTGATGCTGTTGGATATCGAGATGCCGCGCATGGATGGCTATGAACTGGCGACGGCCATGAAGGCCGATCCGCGCTTCAAGAACGTACCCATCGTGATGATCACTTCGCGTACCGGCGACAAGCATCGCCAACGCGCGTTCGACATCGGCGTGCAGCGCTACATGGGCAAGCCTTATCAGGAATTGGATTTGATGCGGAACGTTTACGACCTGCTGGGGATCGCCCGTGTCCGCGAATGAATCCAGGCGTGTTGCATTGCTGGCACGCGCGGGCCAGGCGCGCGAACGGTTGCGCGTGGCACTGCACGAAGCCGGCGCGGAGATCGTGCTGGAAGACGACCCCAACACTGTCGATGGCGAGGCCTTGAGCGACAGCGCACCGCAGGTAGTGCTGGTGGCGCTGGAGCCGGCGATCGAGGACAGTCTGTCCCGGTTCGATGCGGTGCTGCACGATCCGGCCGTGGCGGTGATCTTCGATGAAGCCGATCTGGCCGCCCGCCGCGAAGGTTGGGAGGCACAGCGTTGGGCCCGTCACTTGGCTGCCAAACTGTACGGTCACCACGACGTGCTGCCGCCTGGGCGCGAGGAAGAGGACACCGGTGGCGCACTGCAGCTGGAACCGGGCCTGCCGCCTACGCCCGCGCAGTTGCATGCCGATGCCGAGATAGACCTGCATCTGGAAGAAGCAGCCGACATGGCGTTCGAATTGCCGCGCGATGGCTATGCGTTCACCGAGATATCGTCCAAGCCTGACTTCGACAAAGTGGTTGATGTCGACGATTGGCTGCGCGTGGCAACGCCGCCGCCGTTGCCGGAGCCGCCGCCACTGCCGCCGGAGCTTCCTGAGCCAGCGGCCGAACCCGCTCTGGCCAGTTCCAAGTTGGAGCTGTCGCTGGTGGAACTGGAACCGGTTGGAGGCGCTTCTTCCGCCGCGCGCCAGTCCGGTGCGGTGCTGGTATTCGCCGGTATCGGCGGTCCAGACGCGGTGCGCAAACTATTGAGTGAATTGCCTATCGATTTTCCCCGGGCGGTGTTGATCCATCTGCGGCTGGATGGCGGCCGCTACGACAATCTGATTCGGCAGATGGAGCGCGTCGCATCAATGCCGGTGGAACTGGCCGAAGCCGGCAAGGCTGCCGAAGCAGGCCGCATCTACGTGCTGCCCGGCGACGTGACGCTGGGCGTGAACAATGGAGCAGTGAGCTTCCGCAACGGCGATAACGTGCGCGAAGCGATCGCTCAGTTGCCTCCCAAGGACAGCGGCGTGCTGCTGCTCAGCGGTACCGATACCACCTACGTCGAGGCTGCGGTGGCGCTGGCCAGGCAGGGCGCGCTGGTCGCCGGCCAAGCGCCGGACGGCTGCTACGATCCGGCGGCATCCAATGCCCTGGCCGCGCTCGGCGGCGACATCGGCACGCCTTCACAGCTCGCGCAACGCCTTACCGATCGCTGGATCTAGGGACCTGCTAACGCTTATGGAGTATGCCGCGTTGTTCCCCAATGGCCGCCAGGTGCGTTGCGCAGCGCAGCGAAGGCAGGGGCCAAGCGCGCGGCTCCGCATGGCGGCCATTGGGGTACAACCCGACGGGCCTGGCCTGTGGACGCGCAGGACGGCGTCATCACTCGGTTGCGTATCGGCATACGCGCCCTCGTTCTTCCTTGCCCCGCGCGTCCACAGGCTCGGCGCGGCACACTCCATAAGCGTTAACAGGTCCTAAAACACATGGCCCATTCCAACGACGAAATCCGCGGCGTCCTGATCCAGGCCGGACAGGACCGTTTGCTGCTGCCCAACGCGACCGTTGCCGAGGTGCTGTCGCGTGCACCGGTGCAACCGATCGAAGGCACGCCGGCATGGCTGCCCGGGAAAATCGACTGGCAAGGTTGGCAGGTGCCGTTGGTCGCCTTTGGCCGACTGACAGGTAATCCCAACGACGCTATTTCGCTCAACAGCAAGATCGTGGTGTTGAAGTCGCTCAGCGGCAGCGAGGCGATGCCTTACTTCGCTTTGCTGACGCCATCGTTCCCACGGCTGGTGTCGGTGCCGCGCGATGGTTTGCTGGCCGACGCAACTGAAGACGAGCTGCCCGTCGGCGTACAGGTGCGCGTATTGCTGGGTGACGAAACCGCTGTTCTGCCGGATCTGGAAACGGTGGAGTCCATGATCGTGGACGCTCTGGCGCGGGCGGCCTAAGCACTGTTTTTTGTAGCGTGTGACTACGCGGTTCGATAGCTCGCTGCCATCTTCTCAGTCGCGGCTCATGTCGCTCCTACAGGTTCCGTTTCACGCTTCCTGGTGGATGTTCACGCCGACTCCACCGCGCTGAACCTCTGCTGGCAGTGAATCGGACGATTCATCGCGGATTCTGTTGATCGGTGCCAACTTTCTCCTCGCTGTTTTTCTGAAGCGAGGAGGCACTGATGAAACATGCTCCCATCCTGAAGGTTCCTATCCTGACGCTTCTGCTTTCCGCTGGTATCGCGGCGTCCGCGGCTGCGCAAAATCATTCCCAGGCACCCACGCAGCCGACCGCCAGCTCCACTGCTCCATCCGGCACCCACCGTAGCGTCACGTTGCAAGAACCCAGTGGGCCAGTCACAGTGACTTGGGGTCAGTCGCAAACATTGCCGAACGCCGCTGACTATCAAACAAAAGTCCCCGACCTGGACCGCAACGGTGACGGGGTGCTGAGCCGCGCGGAAGTCCCGCCCGACCATGCGCTGAGCAGTGAGTTCAAGCTGGTGGACCGCAATCACGACGGTAAGATCACGGCAGCTGAGCTACAAAATTGGCGTTGAACCGCAATACTCGTACTACAGCGATCAGCGAACGCTTGTTTCGCTGCCTATAACGACCTTCCATAGATGTTTTCGTGTTCGTCGTCCCTGCGCGGGCGGATCCAGCGCCAATCCTCCTAAATCCCAAAGCCACTGGATTCACTGGCGCGGGGACGACGACTTCTTCGACTTACAACGAAGCGAATTTAGAGCCATCGAAAGATGGCTCTATTTTTGTGTCTCTGTTGCTGTGGTGGGCTCTTCCATCATGCCGCTATAGAGCCAAGAGCAATGGAAGCCCGAGTGTTCGCCATGCGGGCGCGCTGCGGCGCGCTTTTGATCGCGTGCGCCGAAGGTCTGCCGGGGCGCGGAGCGGCGTCCCGCCGCGAGCTCTTCCCCAACGATCGACCAATACCCCACCTCTTCCATCACACCAACCCTGCGGGCCTACAAATCCCCGAAGCGCGACTGCAACGCGGCAATAGCCGCCAATCCGGCAGTCTCGGTACGCAATACGCGCGGTCCCAGGCGTAACCCGACGAAGCCCGCCGCGCGCAAGGCTTCGCGGTCACGCGGCGACCAGCCGCCTTCTGGTCCAATCGCGATAGTGATCGACGCAGCCGCAGGTACCGCCAGTGTCGCCAATGACGTTTCGCCGAACGGATCCAACGTCAATCGCAGCGATTTCTCCGTTGGCTCGTTGATCGCCTGAAGAATCGGCAGCGGTGCGGACAGACTGGGAATGCGCGCGCGGCCGCTCTGCTCGCAAGCCGACACCATGACGCTGCGCCAATGGGCCACGCGTTTCTCGGCGCGTTCGGCATCCAGCTTCACCTCCGTACGCTCAGCGATGACCGGCACCACGGCAACCACACCCAGCTCGGTGGCTTTTTGCAGGATCAAATCCATTTTTTCGCCACGTGCGATGCCTTGCATCAGCGTGATCGCTAAGGGCGATTCGTTGTCCACCGGCTGCGATGACAGCACGTCGGCGGTCACCTCTCGTTTGCCGACGCTGCCGATTCGCGAGGCATAGTCGTGTCCGTCGCCGTTGAACAGCACGCAGTTGTCGCCTTCGCGCAGGCGCAGTACGCGGGTGAGGTGGTTGGCGGCGGATTCCGGCAGCGTGACGCGATTGCCTGGGGAAAGCGCCGTGTCTACGTGGCTCCGCGTCAGCCTCATGCCGTGGCCTCGTCGATGGCAGCGTGCGTCGTTTCCGCCAGTAGCGTCAGTTGTTCATCATCCACGCAATACGGCGGCATCCAGTACAGCACGTCACCGAGCGGGCGCAACACGACGCCACGGGCGAGCGCGGCGCGGTAAGCCCGCAGGCCGATCCGGGCGGACGCGGGAAACGGCGTGCGTTTGTCACCGTCCTGAGTCAGTTCGAACGCCACGATCATTCCCGCCTGGCGCACGTCGGCGACATGCGGATGTGTACCGAAAGGCGCTGCCAGAGCCGCCATTTTCTTCGCGGTAGCCCGATTGCGTGCAAGCGCATCGTCTTCCTCGAAAATTCTCAACGTAGCCAATGCCGCCGCGCAGGCCAGTGGGTTGCCGGTGTAACTATGCGAGTGCAGAAAGGCGCGTTCGCGGGAGTCGTCCAGGAAAGCGTCGTAGATTGCTTGCGTGGTCAGTACCGCAGCCAGCGGCAGGAAGCCGCCGGTCAACCCCTTGGATAAACAGAGCAGGTCAGGCATGACGCCGCTCTGTTCGCTGGCGAACATGGTGCCAGTGCGCCCGAAGCCCACCGCGATCTCGTCCGCGATCAGGAAGACGCCACTGGCATCGCACAGCTGTCGTACTCGCTTCAGGTATTCCGGGTGGTGCATCCGCATGCCGCCGGCGCACTGCACGCGCGGCTCCAGCACGACCGCGCAGACTTCGCCGGGGTGCTGGTCCAACAGGTTGGCGAGCGCATCCGCGCTGTGCCGTGCGCGATCCTCAGCGGATTCGCCAGCGCCCGCCAAGTAGGCATCCGGCGAGGGCGCGAACAAGGCTTCGGCCAGCAGCGGCGCGTAGACCCGCCGGTACAACGGGATATCGCCGACCGCCAGTGCACCGATGGTTTCACCGTGGTAACCGTTTTCCAGCGCAATGAACCGGGTGCGCCGCGTCTCACCGCGATTGTGGAAATAGTGGAAGGCCATTTTCAGCGCCACCTCTACCCCGGCTGAACCGTTGTCGGCATAGAACACCTTGGCCAACGGCGCCCGGTCAGGCTGCTGCGGCGCGATGGCCAGCAGTTTTTCCGCCAGCTCCACTGCCGGCTCGTGGGTGAATCCGGCCAGCATCACGTGTTCCAACTGGCTGGCTTGGCGCGCAATGGCGGCACCGATGCGTGGTTCAGCATGGCCGAACAGATTGGTCCACCAACTGCTGACGGCATCCAGATAGCGGCGCCCATCGTGGCCGACCAACCAGGCGCCTTCGCCGCGGGCGATCGGCACCAGCGGCAAGGTGTCAGGATGCTCCCGCATCTGCGTGCAGGGGTGCCACACCACCGACAGATCGCGGCTACGCCAAGCATCGGCCTCTGTTAGCATTCTCTCTTCATGACCCGTTTTTTGCATTCCCCCATCATATCGGTCGCACCCACCGGCCGTCCTTGCCTCTTCTGCCGACGCATGGCTATCCCATTGATTGCAGACCCCACGTGAGCCGCCGTCTGCCCACCATCCATGGCATTACCGAGCGCGTCGAAGGCCCGGGGCGGAGCGTGGAGGAGCTGGACCTGGAGTTCAGCAATGGCGAGCGCCGGCGCTTCCATCGGCTGAAGACGCAAGGGCATGGCGCCGTGGTTGTCGTACCCATGCTCGATGACGACACCGTGCTGCTGGTGCGCGAATATGCCGCCGGCGTCCACCGTTACGAACTGGGGCTGGTGAAGGGCCGTATCGATGCCGGAGAAACGCCTGAGCAGGCCGCCGACCGGGAAATGAAGGAAGAAGCCGGATACGGCGCCCGCCGCATCGACGTACTGCGGACGCTGAGTCTGGCGCCCACTTACATGAGCCACCAGTCCTGGCTGGTATTGGCACGTGATCTTTACCCGGAGCGCTTGCCCGGGGACGAACCTGAGGAGTTGGAAGTAGTGCCGTGGAAACTTGATGCCCTCGATAGCCTGATGCTGCGCGAGGACTTTTCGGAAGGTCGCTCGCTGGCCGCTTTGTTCATTGCCCGCGAATGGCTGCGTAGCCATCCATGATACGAATGGCCGCCGATCTCAACGAAGCCGTCATTGTCATCGCCCGCGAAGCTGGCGCGGCGATCATGGCCGTATACGACAACGTGTCGTACGAAAACGCACTTGCAGTGGAGCACAAGGCAGATGCCAGCCCCTTGACCGCCGCGGACATGGCCGCACACCACGCTATCGTGGAAGGCCTGCAGCGTCTGGCCCCGGAGTGGCCGGTGCTGTCGGAGGAGGCTGCTGATATTCCATGGTCGGCGCGCAGCCAATGGGGGACTTACTGGTTGGTGGACCCGCTGGATGGCACGCGGGAGTTCATAAAGCGCAACGGCGAGTTCACCGTCAACATCGCTCTGATCAAGCACAACGAGCCCATCTTCGGCGTAGTGTACGCACCGGTCACCGGCGAGCTGTGGCACGCCGAACAAGGTCGGAACGCGTATCGACGCCAGGGTGAGGTAGATGTGCTGCTACGCACTCGCGTTCCGGCGCAGGCGCCATTGCGGGTAGCCGCCAGCCGCTCGCATCGCGATGCGAGCACGCAGGCGTTCTTGGAGCGCATGGGCAATATCGAAATCGTCGGACTGGGCTCTTCACTCAAGTTCTGCCGCATCGCCGAAGGCACGCTGGACGTCTATCCGCGATTCGGCCCAACTTCGGAATGGGATACCGCGGCGGCGCAATGCGTACTGGAGGCCGCTGGCGGTGCGCTGCTGGCGCCGGACGGGCGCGCCTTCCGCTACAACCGCCGCGACACGTTGTTGAACGGCGATTTCATCGCGTTGGGCGATCCCTCGCTCCCCTGGCGCGACTGGCTGGCCAATGACGAGCAACACAAGAACGGAATGGAGCATGGCGGAACAGGGCATGCGCGACATGGCTGATGGCGATATCGCCCAGCTGCTGGCCATCATGGCGAAGCTACGCGATCCCAATGGCGGCTGTCCTTGGGATCTGCAACAGGATTTCTCCACGATCGCGCCGTACACCATCGAGGAAGCATACGAAGTCGCCGACGCGATCGATCGTGGCGATCTGCCCGCATTGAAGGACGAGTTGGGCGATCTGCTGCTGCAGGTGGTGTTCCATGCGCAGATGGCGCAGGAGCAGGGTGCTTTTGCCTTCCCGGATGTGGTCGCGGCGATCTGCGGCAAGATGGTGCGCCGTCATCCACACGTGTTCGGCGATATGGATGTTGCCGACGCCGAAACACAGACACGTCATTGGGAAGACATCAAGAAAGCCGAGCGGCAAGCCGCCGGCGAACAAGATGCCTCCGCATTGGCGGGCATTTCCCGCGGACTGCCCGAATGGCAGCGCGCGGTGAAGCTGCAGACGCGTGCGGCCAAAGTCGGCTTCGACTGGCCCGGTCCGGAGCCGGTAATCGCCAAGTTGCATGAAGAAATCGAAGAGGTGCGTGCAGAGTTCGCACACGGTGACGTAGCAGCGAATCACGAGCGGCTGGAAGATGAAATCGGCGATCTGTTGTTCGTCGCCGCCAATCTCGCCCGGCACGCCAAAGTCGACGTCGGTGCCGCGATGCGTCGTGCCAATCTGAAATTCGAACGGCGCTTCCGCGCGATGGAAGTGCTGGCTGATTCTGATGGTGTGGAGCTGTCGGCGTTGTCGTTGGAACAACAGGATGCCTATTGGGATCGCGTCAAGTTGATGGAAGGCGCCGAGAGTTCTGCGTAAGTGGGATTCTGATTGGCGGCAGCTTCAGTTCCCTTCTCCCTCCGGGAGAAGGTGGCGCGCAGCGACGGATGAGGGAATGGAGTGTCCGCTTGTAGCAAAGGCCGCTGGCGAGTCATTGCCATTCCCTCATCCGCCCTTCGGGCACCTTCTCCCGGAGGGAGAAGGGAACAGAGAATTGACGCCGATCAGGAACCGAGCACATGAAAACCTTTCTGCTGTTCGCCGTCACCGCACTGGCCGAGATCGTCGGTTGCTATCTCCCTTATCTCTGGCTTCGCAAAGGCGGCAGCGCCTGGCTGCTGTTGCCGGCGGCCTTCAGTCTGGCGCTGTTCGCCTGGCTGCTGACGCTGCACCCCACCGCATCTGGCCGGGTCTATGCGGCCTACGGCGGTGTCTACGTGTCGGCCGCCATTCTCTGGTTATGGCTGATTGACGAAGTAAAGCCGACGCGGTGGGATCTGCTGGGCGCGGGTTTGTGTCTGGCCGGCATGGCGATCATCATGTTCTCGCCGCGAGCCGCCTGAAATCCAGAACACGCTCCTAGGAGGGAACATGAGCCGCTTCGCCAGTTTCCGCGAGTTCTATCCGTTTTATCTGAGCGAACACGCCAATCGCACATCGCGCCGCCTGCATTTCATCGGCAGCTGCGGAGTACTGGCGCTGGTGATCGCCTTTGCTATCGAACGCAATTCGTGGTGGCTGCTGGGCGCGTTGCTTTGCGGCTATGGATTCGCCTGGGTGGGGCATTTCTTCTTCGAAAAAAACCGCCCCGCCACCTTCAAGCACCCGTTCTATTCTTTTCTTGGTGATTGGGTGATGTTCAAGGACATCCTGGTGGGGAAGATCAAGTTTTGAAGAGCCGGGAATAGGGAGTGGGGAATAGGGAACAGGGAACGGGGAACGGGGAATGAAAGTGCAACGGCGCGTCATTGCTGAGCGGGGTGTGGGCATGCCGGAAGCATGACTAAAGCAATCACGCCAGCCTTGTGTCATTCCCCGTTCCCTGTTCCCCGTTCCCGATTTTTCTACTATTCGTAGAACATCAAGAACGCCGCCCCGACGATCAGCGCGAATGCCGCGTAGTGATTCCATTTGAGCGGCTGTCCCAGGTACCAGGCCGAAAAGCCGGCGAATACCAGCAGCGTCAGGACTTCCTGGATGGTCTTCAGCTGCACTACCGAATACACGGAACTGCCCAAGCGATTGGCGGGCACCATCAAGGTGTACTCGAAAAAAGCGATACCCCAGCTGGCGATGATCGCCAACCATAGCGGCGACGCCTTGTACTTCAGGTGCCCATACCAAGCGAAGGTCATGAAGATGTTGGAGCCGAGCAGCAGCAATATCGGAAGCAGACGAGCTGTCATGGTGCGGGATTGGAAGGGAAGGAGCGCCAAGGCTAAAACGTTTTGGTAGCAAGTGCCGACCGATCAAGCAGAGACCAGAGACCAGGTCAGAGGTCAGAGGTCAAAAGTCAAAAGTCAAAAGTCAAAAGTCAAAAGGTCCCTGATCCCCGGTCTCTGGCCCCTGACCTCCGCTTCTTCACGCGCCGTCAACCCGCAACGGGGTACGTTCACAAACCTGAAGAAATGTCGGAGACATCATGCGCCACACTCAGGAGACAGCGGGACTGGTTTTGGTAGTTGAGGACAATCGCAACATCTCGGAAATGATCGGCGAATATCTGGAAGGCCGAGGATTCGAGGTGGATTACGCCAGCGACGGGCTGGACGGCTACCGACTGGCAGTGGAGAACAGCTACGACGTGCTGGTGCTGGATTTGATGTTGCCGCGCCTGGACGGCATGGAAGTCTGTCGCCGCCTGCGCAATGAGGCGCGCAAATCGACCCCCGTGCTGATGCTGACGGCGCGCGACACCCTGGACGACAAACTCACAGGCCTGAGCTCCGGCGCGGACGATTACCTCACCAAGCCTTTCGCCATCCAGGAGCTCGAAGCCCGCCTGCGCGCGCTGATCCGGCGCGAGCGCCGGCAGGTCGGGGCGGAGGTGCTCAAGGTGGCCGACCTGGTGCTGGATCCGGTCAGCATGCGTGCTACCCGTGGTGGCACCGAGCTGATGCTCTCGCCCATTGGCCTGCGCCTGCTGACCATCCTGATGCGCGAGTCGCCACGGGTGGTGACACGGCAGGAGATCGAACGGGAGATTTGGGGCAACGGCCTACCCGATTCGGATACGTTGCGCAGCCACTTGTACAACTTGCGCAAAGTCATCGACAAACCGTTCGACAAGCCGCTGCTTCACACCGTGCAGAGCGCCGGTTACCGCATCGCGGACATCGGCTGACGGGAGCGGTGGGAATCGCGGCATAATCGGCGCTTCGACTTGGGCCTGTTAACGCCACCGGGATAGGGACGCGCCGATGCCGCAAGGCCTGCCACGCAAACTCAGGATCGCCTTCATCCTGCAGGCGGTCATGGTGAGCCTGGCCATCGTGCTGGGCGTGTACCTGATTTCCGCCGTCATCAAGCACAGCCTGATGAATACGGCGCTGCAGGAGGAAGCGGCCCATTTCTGGGACCTGTATAACGCGTCCGAGGCGCAACCGCCGCCCAACACCTTCAACCTGCGCGGCTATCTGGTGATGAAGGGGCATTCGAATCTGGTCTTGCCGGCGAACCTGCGTGATCTGAAGCCGGGCTTCCACGAGCTGAAGGAAGACGACATGCTGGTGCTGGTGGACGAGAAGCCGGCCGGCCGCCTGTATCTGGTTTTCCTACGGTCGCAGGCCGAGCGCATGGCGTTCTACTTCGGTACCTTGCCGATCATCATGACCTTGATCGCGATCTATCTGGTGTCCTGGCTGACCTATCGGTCCTCCAAGCGGCTGGTATCGCCGGTCAGCTGGCTGGCCCGCCAGGTGGGCGAGTGGGACCCGCGCCGACCCGACGTCAGCTCGTTGGCTTCGGATCGTCTGCCGAAGGAAGTGCAAGGCGAGGCGCGCCAGTTGGCATCGGCTCTGCACGGCCTGGCCCAGCGCGTGACCGCGCACGTGGCGCGCGAGCGCGACTTCACCCGCGATGCCAGCCACGAACTGCGGACGCCGCTGACGGTGATCCGGGTGGCCAGCGATATGGCGATGGCCGAGGACTCGCCGCCGCGCGTCGCGCGCGCACTGCAGCGCATCCAACGTGCCGGTCGCGACATGGAAGCGGTGATCGATGCCTTCCTGATCCTGGCGCGCGAAGCGGAAGTGGAGCCCCAGCGCGAGGACTTCGATGTCGCCGATATCGTGCAGGACGAAGCAGAAAACGCGCGCACATTGCTGATCGGAAAACCGGTGGACCTGGAAGTCACCTGCAACGCCAAACCACGCCTGCACGCGCCACCGCGGGCGTTCCAGGTGGTGGTCAGCAACCTGTTGCGCAACGCCTGCAGCTATACCGACAAGGGACGCATCGACGTGATCCTGGAGGCCGATCGGGTGACGGTGCGCGACACCGGCATCGGCATGTCGGCCGAATCCATGTCACGCGTGTTCGAACCTTTTTACCGGGCGGATCCTTCCCGGCCGCACGGTAGCGGACTGGGCCTTTCCATCGTCAGCCGGCTGTGCGAGCGGTTCGGCTGGAAGGTGGAGCTGGACAGCGTGCTTGGCGAAGGGACCAGCGCGACCATTCGTTTCGTCTCCTGAATCTGTACGGGAACCGAACCGATTGCGCGCCTGTCAACCCAGCCTTCTGCCGTGCGTTAATCACCACACCCCCACCTTGCCGACTCACTGATGAGCCAGCCTCGCCCGAGCGCACCCCGCAAGAAAAAGTCCCTGCTTCCCAACCTGCTGGTCGGCGCCACGGTCGTCGTACTTCTCGCTGGCGGTGCCTGGTATTGGAATGCTCACAAGAGCGAGGCCGCACAGAGCGCTTATCGAACTGCGCCCGTGGAGCGGGGCAATATCCGCGTTGCCATTTCCGCCACCGGTACCCTGAGCGCGATATCCACGGTCACCGTGGGTAGTCAGATTTCCGGGCAGGTCACCGACGTGCTGGTTGATTTCAACAGCGAAGTGAAGGAAGGACAGGTGCTGGCTCGCATCGATCCCAGTAGCTACGAGGCGCAGATCGCGCAAGGCAACGCGCAGATCGCCAACGCACAGGCCACATTGCGGCAAGCGCAAGCGACGTTGCGCAACGCGGAACTGGACTACCGGCGCAAGGCCGATCTGGGTGCGCAGCGACTGGTGGCACAAAGCGACGTGGACTTGGCCCGTGCGGCGCTGGATCAGGCGCGCGCGCAAGTGAATTCCGCGCAGGCGCAGATCCGCCAGCAAACGGCTTCGACCCAAACCACGCGCGTCAATCTGGACCGCACGGTGATCCGTTCGCCGGTGAACGGCGTGGTGCTGACCCGCACCATAGAACCTGGGCAGACCGTCGCCGCCAGCTTGCAGGCGCCGGAACTGTTCACCATTGCCGAAGACCTGGGCAAGATGAAGATAGAGCTGGCCGTCGACGAATCCGACATCGGCCAGGTCAAGGTAGGCCAAGCGGTATCGTTCACCGCGGATGCTTTCGCCGACCGTCAGTTCCGAGGGACGGTGGAACAGGTGCGCTTGGCGGCCACCACCACCAATAACGTGGTGACGTATCCGGTGGTGGTGACCGTCGACAACAGCGACGGCACATTGCTGCCGGGGTTGACCGTCAATGCCGAGATAGAAGTCAGCAAGCGCGACAACGTGCTGAAGATTTCCAATGCCGCGCTGCGCTACAAGCCGGCCAACGGCGATGCCGCAACCGCCGGCGTTCAATCCGCGGGTCCGGTGGCGATGCCGCGCGGCGGCGGTATGACCGAAGATCTGGCGCGTGTGGCGACGAGCCTGCAGTTGAAGCCGGAACAGCGGGCGGCATTCGATGCGGCCATCGCCAAGGTCCGCGAACGCCAGGCGGCGCGCGCGGCGCAGGCATCGCAGAGCGGTGGTGGCAATCGCCTGTTCGGCGGCGGTGCGGGAGGCGGCGTGTCCATGAGAACCGTTGGCGCGCCTACTGGCGGGGGCCAGATGCGGCAACGCATGATCGAGCGTTTCCAGCAGGACTTCGCGGCGTTCCGCGCCAGCCTCGACGAAGAGCAAGCTCGCCGGTGGGACAGCGGACTTCGGGATTTGCTCAGCGCCAAGCGCGCGACCGCGTATCGGCTGGCCGATGGCAAGCCGCAGCCAGTCACGTTGCGCATTGGCGCGAGCGACGGCACCAATACCGAAGTGTCCGGTGACATCAAGGAAGGCAACCTGATGATCGTCGGCGAGCGGCCCAAGGAATGAGCGTGCCGGTAACGACCGCAACGGCTGTGTCCCCCCGCGTGACGGTCATCGAGACTCATGGCCTGGGCAAGGTCTACTCGCCAGGCAGCGAGGCGGAAGTGATTGCGCTGAAGGGCGTGGACATGCACATCCAGCGCGGCGATTTCGTCGCCATCATGGGGCCTTCGGGTTCCGGCAAGTCGACCCTGATGAACCTGATCGGCTGCCTGGATACGCCTTCTTCCGGCAGCTACTTCTGCGACGGAATCGATGTCTCGACGTTGGACGCCGAAGAGCTGGCGGGGCTACGGCGGGACAAGATCGGATTCGTGTTTCAGGGCTTCAACCTGCTGTCTCGCATGAGCGCGCTGGAAAACGTCGCCATGCCACTGGGGTACGCGCAGGTGCCGCCGCGCGAACGACTGGAGCGCGCGCGCGTGGCGTTGGCTTCGGTGGGATTGTCCGACCGTGCGGATCATCGTCCCAATGCGCTCTCCGGCGGTCAACAGCAACGCGTCGCGATTGCGCGCGCGTTGATCAATCAACCTCCCATCCTGCTGGCCGACGAGCCCACTGGCGCACTCGACAGCAAGACCGGCGAAGAGATCCTCGCCTTGTTCAAGCGGCTGCGCGACCAAGACCACACCGTCATCCTGATCACCCATGACGCCGAAGTAGCGGCGCACGCGGACCGCACGCTGGTGATGCGTGACGGTGAGTTGCATGAAGAGCTGGGAATGGGAAGACGGGAAACGGGAATGGGAGAAGACGTGCCATGACTCGCGTACTTTCTACCTGTGGTGATCTGCCCGATCGTGGACACATACGTGGCGATCGCGCTTTGGCGATTCCCCATTCTCCATTCTCCATTCCCGGCTCCTCGCCATGAAATTCTCCGACATCTTGCGCACGGCGATCTTCGCGTTGCGTGGCAACTGGATGCGCAGCGCGCTGACGTCTCTGGGCGTGATCATCGGCATCGCCGCCGTCATCGTGATGGTGTCGGTAGGCCAGGGCACCCAGGCCGAGATCGACAAGATGGTGTCCGGCCTGGGCTCGCAGCGCCTGGACATCAGTCCGGGCGCCCGTCGTGGTCCCGGCGGCGCAGTGCGGGCCAGTTCCGCCAGTTTCTTCACCCTCAACGAGGGCGATGTGGACGCGATCCGCAACGAAATTCCGGAAGTGCAGTACGTGGCCGGCGCGCTACGAGGCAATACGCAGGTCATCTACGCTGAAAACAACGCGTCCACCAGTTGGCAAGGCGTGCAGCCGGACTTCTTCGACATCAACAGCTGGACGATTGACGAAGGCGAGAGCTTCGATGCACAGGACTATACCGGCGCCGACAAGGTCGTGATCCTGGGCGAAACCGTGCGCCGCACATTGTTTGGCGAAGACAGCGGCATAGGTCAGACCATTCGGCTTGGCCGTGTTCCGTTCACCGTGGTCGGAACCTTGAAGCCGAAAGGGCAGGGTGGATTCGGCCAGGACCAGGACGAGGTGGTGATGGTGCCCTTGCAGACCGCGCGCCGCCGACTGATGGGCGCCATGGGTCTGCCCGCCGGCGCGGTGATGCAGATCTCGCTGACGGTCGCCAATGCCAAGGATCTATCCTACGTGCAGGGTGAAGTGGAAGCGTTGCTGCGCCAGCGCCACAAAATATCGCCTGGCGAAGAAGACGATTTCAACGTGCGCAACATTTCCGAAATCGTGGCTACCCGCACCGCGACGACTCGGTTGATGTCGTTGCTGTTGGGGGCGGTGGCGACGATCTCATTGATCGTCGGCGGCATCGGCATCATGAACATCATGCTGGTCTCGGTGACTGAGCGCATCCGCGAAATCGGCTTGCGCATGGCGGTGGGTGCTGGCCCTAGCGATGTGCGCAGGCAATTCCTTGCCGAAGCGATGCTGATATCGCTGATCGGCGGAGCGCTGGGTATCGCGATCGGCATTGCCGGCGCGCTGCTCGTGGGGCGCTTCAGCGATTTGCCGGTGGCGCTGAACGGACAGGTGATCGGTCTGGCAGCAGGTTTCTCGGTGGCCACGGGCCTGTTCTTCGGCTACTACCCTGCGCGCAAGGCGTCGCAGCTGGATCCGATCGAAGCCTTGCGTTCGCAGTGAATGGCGGGAATCGGGAATGGGGAAAACGGGAATCGGGAATCAGAGCCAAGTCGGTCGCAAGAACGTCTTTGCATCGAACTTCCTTCTAAATCCAGTTGGTCAAAGCGCCTCCGGCGCGGGCCGGGACGCAGTGTTTCTGCCATGTGAAGGTCCGCACTGAAGTGACGAAGCTGTCACGACTCGGCGCAAAGATGTCCTGGCACGTGTCTTCATCAGATTCACCGGCTCTATGGGCAAGGTATCCTGACCACCCCCAATCACGGATGCCGGCGCTCGCAATGACAGCTCGCAAATCCTCCCCGATAGCCTTGGTGATCCATGGCGGCGCCGGCGTCATCGAGCGCGGCCAACTCAGCATCGCTGACGAGCGAGAGATACTGGCCGATCTGAACAAAGCCCTGGAAGCCGGCCATGCTGCGCTGCTGTCCCAAGGCGGCAGTGCCTTGGATGCGGTGGAAGCCGCCGTCATTGCGCTGGAGGAATCTCCGCGTTTCAACGCGGGCAAGGGCTCGGTTTTCGACGCCAGCGGCGAGCACGAGTTGGACGCTTCCATCATGGAAGGGCATAGCCGGCGCGCCGGCGCTGTGGCGGGTGTGCGGACGGTGCGCAATCCTGTTCGCTTGGCGCGCGCGGTGATGGAGGATTCTCCACATGTATTTCTCATTGGCGCAGGTGCCGAGCAGTTCGCCGATACTCAGCCGGATATCGAGCGCGTCGCCAATCACTGGTTCGATACCGACGTTCGTCGCGAACAATTGAAGCTGACGCAGGCACTGGAACAGGAGCAATGGCAGACCAGCCAGGACTTGCGCGGCCGGTATTTCGGCACGGTCGGTGCGGTCGCATTGGATGCGCACGGCCGTATCGCCGCTGCGACTTCCACAGGCGGCATGACCAACAAACGCTGGGGCCGCGTGGGCGATTCGCCGATCATCGGCGCAGGAACCTGGGCCGATGATCGCTGTGGCGTGTCGGGAACCGGCTGGGGCGAATTCTTCATACGCAACGCAGTGGCCCATGACATTTGCGCGCGCGTCGCCTATCGCGGAGACAGCATCACCGCGGCGGCCGAAGACGTGATCAGGAACGTGGTGCCGAGCCATGGCGGCGACGGTGGTGCTGTCGCCTTGGACAGCGATGGCAATATCGCGATGGCGTTCAATACCTTGGGCATGTACCGCGGCTGGATACGTCCGGATGGGTCGCGCGGTACTGCGATTTATCGGGATGGCGACCTGCACGGGTCGTAGGATGGGTTGAGCGCAGCGATACCCATCATCGCAAACGATGGTAGACCGGCTATGCCGTTGAAAGCCGCTGCGCTCAACCCATCCTACATTGCTGTGGGCGGCGGACGATCGGTAGCCGAGGGGGCTCGCATTCGGTGTCAGAATCCGCTCATGGATATGGAGACCTATCGTCAGTTGCGCGCACAGGCGATCCGGCTGACGCGCCGCGCTGACGAAGCGGAAGACCTGGTCCAGGACACGCTATTGGCCGGACTGGAGGCGCGTCGTTCCGATCTCGCGTGGTTATCCGGCGTGCTGCGCAATCAAGCCGCCATGGCGGGGCGCGGCGCGATCCGGCGGCGCAAGCGCGAAGTGGAGTCTGCGGCCGATGAATGGGGCATCGAGCAACAGGATGTGCCCATAGAAGCAACCATGCCAGTGACGCGCGCCTGGTTGACGGCATTGCCGCCGTCCGCGCGCCGAGTCGCGGTGCTGGCGTTGCATGGATTGTCCGCCGATGAAATCCGTTGGATATTGCGGATCGAATCCACCGCTCTGCGCCAGCGCCTGACACGCATTCGCAAAGCGCTTGGCGAGCTGCCGCCGGAACTGCGCGCGGAAAGCCTCGCCCTGGCATATGTGCGAAATCCGGCCCGCAGCGTCGACCTGCAGTTCGGGTTGGTGCGGCGCGCGTTGAAAGCCGCCATGCGGGTGGGGGAAGGCCTGGGTACGCACGATGCCGACGGCCATTTGCTGGTCATCAACACGGGAGCTCACACATCGGCCCCGCCCGGCAACGAATAGCTGGGAACCACAAGAGGAGATCTCCCATGCTGAGCAACTGCAAAATAGGCGCCATCGTTTTCTTCGTCGCGGATCTGGCCCGCTCGGTCGCCTTCTATGGCGATACATTGGGATTGCCGGTCCAATCGCTGGATGGCCACGACGGTCCGTGGGCCACTGCCGACATGGGTGGGTTGACGTTGGTGTTCATTCCGCGGACCGCTACCGTCGGCGACTCACCGGTGGTCGTGTTCCATCTTGATGGCGGCATCGATGACTATGCCGACGCACTGGTCGCGCGCGGCGTGGAGATCATCGTGCCGGTCAGCGAAGCGCCAAGCGGCGGATTGACGCTGGATTTCGTTGACCCGGACCGCAATGTGCTCAGCCTGTATCAGCTAGCAGGTGCCCAGCGCAGGAGAACCTGAGGTTTCAGGCTTCGCTTTTCTGCATGGGCGGGAAGAATGTCCGTAATGACAGGCTTGGACGAGGGAACGCGTAGAGGCGGGCGACTTCGAATAGCCCGCCGTTTTTTAGCGAAGATAAGGCGAAATGACACTCCGCCATATGTCATAGCCCGCGCGGTTCATATGCAGCCGGTCTTTCACGAAAAGTTCTTCGCGCGGTTGGCCAGTGGCATCCAGCATGGGGGTGAAGATATCGATGAACTCCACCCCCAGCATTTTGGCATCCGCCGCGATCAGTGCGTTCGCCTGCCGCTGCGCATCCAGCAGATGGGCGCGGGAAGGGCTGGGTTTGATGGCGATGCAGGCGATCTCTACGTTTGGTAGATCGTGCCGTACGCGCCGGACGAAGGCGCGAAAATCCTCGCGCAGTTGTTGCGGGCTGCGTCCGCTGCCCAGGTCGTTGTCGCCGGCATAGATGAGGATCTTGCGTGGCGCGTAGGGCACGATAATGCGGTCGGCGTAGTAGGTGCTGTCGCGCAGCTCTGAGCCCCCGAAGCCCCGATTGATCACGGGCACACCTGGGAAATCGGCGGCCAATGTGCCCCACAAGCGGATCGAGGAACTGCCGATGAACAGCACCGCGCCTTTGGGCGGCGGCGATATCGCATCGGTCGCCTCAAACTGCCGTATCTCCTGCTCAAAGGCCGCATTCGATACCTGCTCAGGCACCCGGGGTGGGCTTTCTGGCCTGGCGGAGATTCCGGCGCATGCGGTCAGAAGCAGTGCCGAGGTCAGGAAAACGAGGCGGAATGCGGGAATGGGCGGCATATTGCGGCGATCTGTGTCTACTCGTTTAGTGAAACAGCCCTGACAGCCGCTTGTAAACCCGGCGTGGCGGGTGCTGGTGGCCTCCTTATGGCAAAATCGCCCTTTCCAACGATCCCCCGCTCTGCTCATGCGCTTTCCCATCGCGGCGTCCCATGACCTGTTTTCGCCAGGCCACCGTCCGATCGCGCATGCGCTTCGTGGCGCTTGTTCTTCCCTGTTCGGCGTCGCTGCCGTACGCCTTGCCTGACTTCCGGATGACATCTCATGGCCGATGAAATCGGACACATGCCACGCGGCCCCGCCCGCATCCTGAAGGCGACGGTGTGGTCGATGCAGGGCTTGAAGGCGGCCTGGCTGCACGAGTCGTCGTTCCGCCTGGAAGTCTATTTGCTGGTGGTCCTCGCGCCGCTGGCGATCTGGCTGGGCCGGGATGGCATCGAGCGCAGCCTGATGATCGGCAGCTGCCTGCTGGTGTTGGCGGCGGAGTTGCTGAATTCGGCGGTGGAAGCGCTGATCGAGCGTTACGGGCCGGAGTACCACGAGCTGGCCGGGCGCGCCAAGGACATGGGATCGGCCGCGGTGTTCGTGCTGATGATGAACGTATTGCTGTGCTGGGTCTTCATTCTGGGGCCACGGCTGTTTTGATCGACATAACCAAAAAGAAAGGATCGCACCCAAATGAGTTTTGAATTCCTGGCCGACCCCAACGTCTGGCTGACGCTGGTGACCCTGAGCGCACTGGAGATCGTGCTGGGCATCGACAACCTGGTGTTCATTTCCATCGCCGTCGCCAAGCTGCCCCCTCTCCAGCGGCCGCTGGCGCGCCGGATCGGCATCGCGGTGGCCTGTATCACGCGGATCGCGCTGCTGGTGTCGCTGGCCTTCCTGGCGAAGATGCAGTACGACCTGTTCACCCTGTTCGGCATGGGCATTTCAGTGCGCGATCTGGTGCTGGTCCTGGGCGGCATCTTCCTGCTGGTGAAGGGCGCCATGGAGATCAAGGAGCTGATCGGCGGTGGCGACGATGAAGATCCTTCCACCACCAAGACCTCGGCCGTATTCGGGATGGTCATTGCCCAGATTGCCATCATTGACATCGTGTTTTCGCTGGACTCGGTCATTACCGCCGTCGGCATGGCCGAGCACATCCCGGTGATGGTTGCCGCCATCCTGTTGGCCGTTGCGGTGATGCTGCTGGCGGCCAATCCGCTGGGCCGTTTCATCGACGCCAATCCCACCATCAAGATGCTGGCGCTGGCCTTCATTGTGCTGATCGGCGCGGTGTTGATCCTGGACGGTTTGGAAGTGCATGTGCCCAAGCCCTACGTCTATTTCGCCATGGGTTTCTCGGTGATGGTGGAATGGCTGAACCTGCTGATGCGCCGCCGTGCGGCGCGCCGGCATGTCCCCGGCGCCGGCGAGTGGTGACTTGCTGAAGGCCTGAAGGCGGACGGCGCTGAGCTGGATGCCTTCGTCGCCCGCCCATGCCGGCATTTTTGCTCACATGTGCGGGATAAGGCGGTTTCGTAGAGCGGCGCTTGCTCCGCTGCTCTTAATGGGGCTTAAGGGCCATTCGTTCTCCTCCTGCCGTTGCGACGGCCTCATTGCTTCTGATTCGGTGCTATCACGAGGCGCAGCTCCGCTCTACGAGAAGCGCTCCCATTCGGGTTTCGGCGGATGGCATCCGACAAGCAGCCGGCTCCCTACTCGGGCAAAATAGCCTCTATCTCTGGACGGTCAAGCCGAGGCGCATGATTTACCTTCATCAGATCGATCCGATCATCTTTTCGCTGGGCCCGTTGAAGCTGCATTGGTACGGCTTGATGTATCTGTTGGGATTCCTTGCGTCCTGGTGGTTGGGGCGGCTGCGGATCGGGGCTGGCCGCCTGCCGGGCGTGGACGCCAATGGATTCTCCGACCTGCTGTTCTATTCCATGCTGGGGGTCGTGCTGGGCGGGCGCTTCGGTTACGTGCTGTTCTATGGTTTCGAAGCCTTCGTGCAGAACCCGTTGTCGATATTCAAGGTGTGGGAAGGCGGCATGAGTTTCCATGGTGGCCTGTTGGGCGTCATGGCCGCGGCCTGGTGGTGGACGCGCCGGCATCGCACGCACTTCTTCGACACCATGGATTTCGTGGCCCCACTGGTGCCGCTGGGTTTGGGGTTCGGACGTCTGGGTAACTTCGTTGGTGCCGAGCTCTGGGGCAAATACACCCAGGCTGGCTGGGGTGTGATCTTTCCCACCACCGACCCCAATATCGTCAAGCTGGGCCTGGATGCGCAGCAGTTGCAGGCGCAGTACGCCTCTGGCGCGTTGAATCAGTTCGCACGTCATCCTTCGCAGCTTTATCAGTCCTTTTTGGAAGGGCTGGTGATGTTTTGTGTGCTGTGGTGGTTTTCGCGCAAGCCGCGTCCGCGCTATGCGGTTTCCGGTCTGTTCGCGTTGCTGTACGGCATTTTCCGTTTTGTGGTGGAGTTCGTGCGGGTGCCGGACGAACAATTGAAATATCTCGCGTTTGGCTGGCTGACCATGGGGCAAGTGCTCAGCGTGCCGCTGATTGCGCTGGGTCTGTATCTGCTGTGGCGGTCGCGTCGGTCGCCCACGCTGCAGCCTGTGATTCCCGCCGGGACGAAACCTGCCAAGGAGTCCGCATGAAGCAATATCTCGATCTGTTGCGGCATGTGCTGGAACACGGCACGGAGAAATCCGACCGCACCGGCACCGGAACGCGCAGCGTGTTCGGCTGGCAGATGCGCTTCGATTTGAACGATGGCTTTCCGCTGGTCACCACCAAGAAGCTGCACCTGCGTTCCATCGTCCATGAGTTGCTGTGGTTCCTGAAAGGCGAAACCAACATCGCGTATTTGAAGGACAACAAGGTCAGCATCTGGGACGAATGGGCGGACGAACAGGGCGAGTTGGGCCCGGTCTACGGCAAGCAATGGCGCCGTTGGGCGACCGCCGAAGGCGGCGAGATCGATCAGATCCGCTGGGTGGTGGAAGAAATCAAGCGCAATCCCGATTCGCGCCGATTGATCGTTTCGGCTTGGAACGTTGCGGACTTGCCGAAGATGGCACTGATGCCGTGCCATACGATGTTCCAGTTCTACGTCGTGAATGGGAAGCTGAGTTGCCAGTTGTATCAGCGCAGCGGCGACATCTTTCTGGGTGTGCCGTTCAACATCGCCAGTTATGCGCTGCTGACGCATATGGTGGCGCGGGCGACGGGGCTGGGCGTGGGCGATTTCGTACACACGCTGGGCGATGCGCACCTGTATTCCAACCACTACGAACAGGCACGCGAACAGCTGTCTCGCGAACCGCGCGCGTTGCCTCGATTGCATCTGAATGCCGACGTGCGCGATCTGTTCGCCTTCACGTACGACGATATCGAGATACACGGCTACGATCCGCATCCCGCCATCAAGGCGCCGGTGGCGGTGTAACACGGTGGTGATTTCGCTTATCGCCGCATTGGATCGTCATCGCGCTATCGGCAAAGGCAACGATCTGCCCTGGCGATTGCCTGACGACCTCAAGCGGTTCAAAGCGCTGACGCTGGGCAAGCCGGTGTTGATGGGTCGCAAAACGGCCGAATCGCTGGGCCGGGCTTTACCCGGCCGGCTCAATCTGGTGCTGACGCGATCCGGCCGGTCGCCATACGCGGATATGAGAGCGGTCGGTTCATTGGAAGAGGCTCGCGCGTTGGCGGAAGCGAAAAACGCCGAAGAACTCTGCGTTATCGGTGGGGCGGAGATATACACGCAGACGCTGCCTCTGGCCGATCGTCTCCACCTCACCCATGTAGATACGCAAGTGGAAGACGCAGACGCGTTCTTTCCGGATTTCGATGCGGCGCAGTGGCGAGTAGTCGATCGTGAGCCGCATCCGGCCGATAGCAAGCATGCGTTTGCTTTCGAGTTTGTCGACTACGTTAGGGCGTGATGTTCTTGCAAGAGCTCGATAAGCCGCGGCAATCCCAATCCCGGCAGGCACGCCGGCAACGATCCTACAAAGGCAGCGCCGGTCGATAGTGGCCAATGATGGCGTGCTGGAAAAGCAGGTTTTCTTCCTGCGTGCCCTGGCCGATGTTGTGGATGATCAACGGTATGCCGTCGTAGGTAGTGCGGTCGGAAACGATGCCGATATGCAGCAGGCCGGAGCCCGTGAGCTTCCAGGCAACGATGTCGCCCGCGCTGTAGCTGTCGGGAGTGGAATCAACTGGTCGCGCCCAGCCTTGCCGTTCGAACCAATGCATTTGGTTCGGTACCCGGCGGTGATCGATGTTTCGGTTCGCCCGCTTCAGCCCCCAGAGTTGCGGATAAGCCGCGAAGTTCCTGCGCATGTCTTCGTGGATGGTCTGCTGCAGATCCAGGCCTTGCGTCCTCAGTGCACGGATAACCACGTCGGTGCAGACGCCGCGATCGCGGGGCACGTCGCCACCGGGATAGTCCAATTCGACATACGCGGGATCATAGAGGCGGGTGACGCTGATCTGTCCGCGCGCGGCTGCCACCAGCGGCGGCGATGGCGGCGCCTGCATAGGCATGCGGGAAGGCGAAGATGCCTGCTTCGCTACTGCGGTCTTCTGCGCCGCCGGGGCATCGGCATGGCAGGCGACAGACAAGCTCGCCAGCGTCAGGGCCAACAGTACGACCGCGACGCCCGAGCGGGCGCGCATGTGGTGCAACGGATTTGCGGTTTCCTTGGCTATCAAGTCGCTCAATCCCAAGACTCCCGTGTAAGTGGGTACGATCTAGACTGTGTTCGCCAGGCTGTAACAACCAGGCTGCAACAGCCGAGCTGCAACAATGAGGATGTTTCAGTCGGGTGTCGACACTTCCCGTCCCGGCACTTGCACCACACGCAGCTCATCGGTATCCAGCTGTAAAGCGGTTAGTTTTCCGCCCCAGACCGCGCCGGTATCGATAGCGTGAATGCCGTGGCCGATCATCAGGCCCAAGGTCGACCAGTGTCCGCAGACGATCTTCAATTCGCGCTGCACCCGGCCTGGAACCTCGTACCAAGGATAAAGTCCCTGCGCCTGCGTTCCTGGGGCGCCTTTCTCCTCGATGGCCATGCGACCACGCGGGGTGCAATAACGCATACGGGTAAACAGATTGATGATAGCGCGCGAGCGCTCATAACCAGACAGGTTGGGCGACCAGCTCGGCTTGTCGCCGTACATGTTGCGAAACAGCTTGCGGTAACTGTTGCCGTGCAGCTGCTGCTCGACTTCGCGCGCGTGTCGTTCCGCCAGCGCAATCGTCCATTTCGGTGCCAGGCCGGCGTGGACCATCATCCATCCCAGCTGCCGGTCGGCATGCAGCAGTTTCTGCATGCGCAACCAGTCCAGCAGTTCGCGCGCATCGTCGGCGAAGACCACGCGCTGCAGGTCTGGATTCACCTTGCGCTGTTCGTCCGGCGTGCGCTCGCCGACGGCCAGCAAGGATAGATCATGGTTGCCCAGCACCACGACGCTTTGCTCACGCAGCGAACGCACCAGGCGCAGGGTTTCCAGCGACTGGCCACCGCGATTGACCAGATCCCCGCAGAACCAGAGCTTGTCCACTGCCGGGTCGAAGCGGATCCGTTCCAGTAAACGCTGGGTGACGTCGTAGCAACCTTGCAGGTCGCCGATTGCCCAGACCGCCATCAGTGCAGCGTCCGCGGGATGGAGAGCGTGAATTGCGGGATCGGCGCGTCGAAGCGCGTGCCGTCGTCGGCCAGCATGTCGTAGCTTCCTTGCATGGTTCCCAGTGAGGTTTCCAGTACCGCGCCAGAGGTGTACTTGAAATCCTGGCCCGGCCGCAGCCAGGGCTGCTCGCCCACCACGCCTTCACCGTCCACTTCCTGCACCTTGCCGTTGGCATCGGTGACCGTCCAGTGGCGTCCCAGCAATCTTGCGCCGACCCGGCCGGTATTGCGGATGCGAATGGTATAGGAGAAGACGTAGCGCCCTTCCTCGGGCGCGGATTGATCGGCCAGGAAACGGGTGGCTACGTCGATATCGATGGCGTAGTCGGCGTCGTTCATAGTGACAGTTTATGCAAAAGCGATAATTTGTGTAGGGAATGCACTTGCCAGCATCTGTGCCGGGCAGCGGCGCATGCGCCGAATCAGGGTGGCGCCCAAGGCGATCGACCTACTCGGTCGGGGGCAGATTGGCCAAGCGAATGAAGCCGGCAACTTCCACTTGCTCGGCGCGGGCATCCGGGCGCAATCCGGCCGCTTCGATTTGTTCGACATTGCAGACGCTTGAAAGTGCGTTGCGCAACGTCTTGCGGCGTTGGCCGAATGCCGCGCGTACGACTTCGGTAAAACGCTGAGGCGCTTGGACGCCGATGCTGTCCGGGTCTCGCGGTATCAATCGCACCACCGCGGAATCGACCTTCGGCGGCGGCCGGAACGCGCCCGGCGGCACCACAAACAGTGGTGTCACCGCGCAGTAAGCCTGCAGCATGACACTGAGGCGGCCATAGACCTTGCTGCCCGGTTCGGCCGCCATGCGGTCCACCACTTCCTTCTGCAGCATGAAAACCATATCGCGGATGACGGCCGCGTGTTCGATGGCGTGAAAAAGAATGGGCGAGGACAGGTTGTACGGCAGGTTGCCGACCAGCCGCAGTTTGTCTTCGCCAGCCGCCAGCTTGGTGAAATCCACCGCCAGTACATCCTTGTGGATGATCGTCAGGCGGCCGACACCTTCGGAAGACTCCATCAGCGGCGTGATCAGGTCCCTGTCGAACTCGATGGCGGTCAATTCGCCATGCTTCCTCAGCAGCGGCAGCGTGATCGCGCCCTGGCCCGGCCCGATTTCGACCAGACGATCGCCGGGCTGCGGATTCACCGCCAGCACGATCTTGTCGATGTAGCTGCGATCGGTCAGGAAGTGCTGGCCTAGCGATTTCTTGGGCGGTGCTTTGAAGTGCGACATGGGGTGATTATGCGGGGACCAGGGAACGGGGAACAGGGAATGTAAGATCGGCGTGCGTGGATTTGAGCCGACTAGGTTTCGCAATATCGGCGTTTAGGTCTGTGGATGGTGCGCTGGGTAGACACCGATCCTCTTTCGTTCCCCGTTTCCAGGTTCCCGTTATGAAGTGATCGGTTCGGCGGTGTCCGCGCAGGAATGGGGAGTATGGGGAACCAGCAAACGCCGGTGAATTTCATTCCCCGTTCCCCGTTCCCCGTTCCCGCTTTTGCGCAATGCGCCTCTCCGCCATCGCCGCGCATATCCTCACCGCGGCGAACAAGCTCGAAGGATCGGCCTCGCCCTTACCCGCCAGCTCCAAGGCGGTGCCGTGATCCACCGCGACTCGCGGATAGGGCAGGCCCAGGGTCAGGTTCACCGCCTGCTCGAAGCCGCTGTACTTCAACACGGGCAAGCCTTGATCGTGATACATCGCGAGCACGGCATCGAAGCCTTTCAGTTTTTGCGGCAGGAAAGCCGTGTCGGCCGGCAACGGACCGATCAGGCGCATGCCTTCGGCCGACAAACGCTGCAATACCGGGGCGATGACATCGATCTCCTCCCGTCCCAGGTGCCCGGCTTCGCCTGCGTGCGGGTTCAAGCCCAGTACGGCGATGGAGGGAGCATCAATGCCGAAATCGTCGCGCAGGGCGGCGTGGATGATGTGTAGAACGCGCGCCAGACTGTCTGCGGTGAGTGCGTTCGGTACTTCGCGTAGCGGCAGATGAGTGGTGACCAAGGCAACGCGGACAATGTCGTTGGCGAGCATCATCACTACGTCGCGACCCGCGCGTTGAGCCAGCAGTTCGGTGGTGCCAGTGTAGGGAATACCGCCGGCGTTGATGGCGGCTTTGTGCACCGGACCGGTGACCAAGCCGGCCAGTTCACCGTGCAGGCAGGCATCGGAGGCCTGGTTCAATGCCTCGATGACGGCGGCAGCGTTGCGGGGATCGGTCTGACCAAAGAGGCTGGAGACGGCGTTGGCGACCACGCGGATCGCCAGATCACCGGGTGCGGTGGCCGTTTCCTCTTCATCCAGCAATCGCAGCGGCAGCTTCAGGGCCCCGGCTGCAGCAAGCAGCGTGTCGGGATCGCCGAAGGCGAGCAGGCGGCAATCATCGCGTGGCTGTTGTGCCAGCCGGACGCAGAGTTCGGGCCCAATGCCTGCCGGCTCGCCCGGGACCAGCGCGAGCCGAGGCTTCATGGTGCTCAGCTACCTTTGGTGGCAGCGCCGCCTTCAGCGCTATCGCTGTTGCGGAAGTTGACGTACGCCTCGCCGCGCAACTCCTGCAGGAAGCGGTTGTACTCATCCTCCGCCTTGCGGCGGCCGATGGTTTCACGGATCTGCGCGCGCTGATTGGCGCCGGTGACGTCGGTCTGGCGGGTGGCAACGCGTTGCACGATATGCCAGCCAGCATCGGTACGGAACGGCGCGGTCACTTGGCCGTCGCTGACATTGGAAATCTGCCGGCCAAAGTCGGGGCCGTAGGCGTCGGCCGGGAACCAGCCCAGGTCGCCGCCCTCATCGCGACTGTTGGGGTCTTCGGAAGACTCCTTGGCGACTTCGACGAAATCGGCGCCGCCTTCGATGCGGGCGCGCAAGGTATCGATCTTGGCCTTGGCCACGGCGCTGTCCTGCACGTCCGTGACTCGGATCAGGATATGACGGGCGTTGAATTCAGTGACCGTCCGCGCCTCCGCTTTCGATGCATCGCGTACTTCCACCAACTTCAGCAGCTGGAATCCACTGGGACCGCGCAGGGGGCCGACCACCTGCCCGGGCGACATATCCTTGAGCATCTGAGAAAAGGCGACCGGAATTTCATCCAGGCTGCGCCAGCCCAGATCGCCGCCTTCCAGGGCGTTGGGACTGTCGGAATACCGCACCGCGGCCGCCGAGAAATCGAGTTCGCCCTTGTCGATCAGTGCCTTGACGCCAGCGATCTTTTGCTCGCCCGTGGCGATCTGTTCGGCGGTGGCGCCTTCCGGGAGTCCTACCAGGATGTGGGCCAAGTGGTATTGCGAGCCGCCGCTAGTCTGCGCCGCCAGGGCAGCGTCGACTTCACTTTCGCTCACCTGCACGCGGCTCTGCGCATAACTCTGACGCAGGCGCTGGACGATGATTTCGTCGCGCAACGAATTGCGGAAATCGCCGAACGACATGCCGTCGGCTTCGAGCCTCTGGCGCAGGCCGTCCACGGTGGTGCCGTTCTGCTGGGCGACGCTGGCCACGGCGTTGTTCAACTCCTGGTCGCTGACGCGGATGCCGCTTTCGTTGGCGCGAGCAACCTGCAGCTTGACCAGCACCAGCCGTTCCAGCACCTGGCGTTCCAGCACATTGCGCGGCGGCAACTGCTCGGGCCGATTGGCGTACTGGCCCAGGACGTTCTGCACCGCGCGGTCCAGTTCGCTCTGCAGGATCACGTCTTCGTTGACTACTGCGGCGATGCGGTCCAACGGCTGCAGTGATTGGGCGAATGCCGGTGAGACAGTCGTGGCAGCCAACAGGCCGGCCACAAGGAAACGGAGGAACTTCATTTTCATGGGATTGGATCCGGAGCGTAGTTGTCGTCGTCGTCCGGGTCGGGCCTGGTATTGCTCGGCGGGACGAGATATAGGTCGTCTCGGTAGTAGCCGAGAATACCACGGCGCAAGGTGCGCTCCGTATTCTGGCCGGCCGAACCGAGACCTTTGAGGATGAACTCGACCTGGATCGAGTTGTTCATGTCGCCTTCGCGGTTGCGCACGTAACGGCGCACCACCGCGCGCACGGCCAGGCAGCAGCTATCCCACTGCACGCCGGCGATGCCTTCCAGCAGGCTGTCGGTTTCCAGCGAGCGGTAATAGCGACCAACCACGCTCCAGGATGGCGTGACCGGGTACAGGAAGGAGAAGTCGGCTTCTTCCAACAGGTCCCGTCGTTTGCGATAGGACAGGTTGACCACGCCGTCGTCGCCAATCAGGTAGCGGGCGCGCGTGCTGATCAGGTTCTCGCGGCGGATCTTGGGGTCCCACTGATACGAGGCGCCAATGGTCCATCGGTCGGTAGGAGAATAGGTGGTGTCGGCGACCCAGGCGGACTTGCTTTGTTCGACTGGGACCTCGTTAGGCGTCGTGGTAACGCGGCTGTCGTCGAAATAGATGATCTGGCCGATGCTGGCGGACAGACGCTCGAAGCCGTCGGATTGGCGCAGGAAGCGCGTGCTCAGCGCCAGTGTGAGCTGGTTGGCGTCGGTCTGTCGGTCCGGCCCCGAATAGCGATTGTCACGGAACAGCTGACCCCAGCTGAAGCTGAAAGCGCGGGTATCGAACAGCGGAATGCCGTCCTGGTCGCGGTACGGCGCATTGAGATAGTACAGCCGTGGCTCGAGTGTATGCAGGTAAGGGCTGTCCTTGATCTCGGTTTCGCGGTCAAAATACAGGCCGGCGTCGAGCGAGGCGATGGGCAGGCTGCGGCTGGGCGATGCGTCGTTGAAAGTGGCGAGCATGGCAGGCGTGACCTGATCTGGTCGAACCCCATAGGCGATAGCGGCATGTTCCCTGAGATCCCCTTCCAGGCGGTATTCGGTATGCCGCCAAGCCAAGGTCGGGGTGATATACCAGGCAGCGCCTTGTAGGGGCATCGAAACGAACGGCTTGATGTCCAGGCGGTCAGCGCCTGGCTTCTCGTTATGCTGAAAGTGGACTGCCTCGACGTTCACGCCTGCAGATAGCCAGCGACCAAACGGCTTTTCCAAGTTGGCGTAGATACGCGGCAAGCGGTTGTACGGCAGGTTCCGTTCGCTGCCCGTGTAATCCGACAGCTGCCAACTATCGGCCATGACGCCGGCACTCCAGTACTCACCGGCACCGTACAGCCCGGCCGTGCTGGTGATCGAGGTCGCCGATAGTCCGTAGAGTGCGTTGCTGAAGTCTTCGGTGTAGCGCGCATCGCTGATCCAGGTCAGCTTCGCCTGCGCTTGCCAGTTCCGGTTGAGGCTGTGGACGCCGGCGAAGCCGAACACGCCACGGCTGTCGTCCGGATCTGGATTGTTGGGGTGGGCGGGGTTGTAGCCTGGTTCGCTTGCGCGATCCTTCAGCAGATCGTCGCTTTGCATCCATTCGCCCTTGAACGTGCCTCGACCTCCTTCGTACAAGTAGCGGAATTCGCCACCCAATTGGAAGCCGCGGTTGGTCATGATGCGCGGCGAGATGGTCGCGTCGTAATTAGGCGCCAAGTTCAGATAGATGGGTTGCTTATAGTCGAAGCCATTGCGGCCAGACTGGCCGATGGCCGGGTACAGCAGACCGGTGTGTCGACGGTCGTCTATCGGGAACTTCAGCCACGGTACGTACATCACCGGGATCTTGCCTATCCGGATGGTGGCGCCGCGGGCCACGCCCCAGCCCTTGTCGGTATTCACGTCGATTCGGCGGGAACGCAATTCCCAGCGCCGGTCTTCTGGATCGCAGGTGGAATACGTGGAGTGCAACAACTCGCCCTCGGGGCCTTTCAAGTTGATGCGATCGGCGCCGCCGTTGCCGCGGCGCGACACCAGTTGGTAACGCACGTTGTCGATCTGGTGCGAGTCGGCGTTCTGATCACCTCTGGCGCTGTCGGCAATGACGCGCAGACCGGCGTCCTGGTAGCGCACATGGCCGTCGGCCACGTAGGTGTCTTTTTCCTGATCGTATTTCAGGTTGTCCGCGCCAAGGAACTGGTCGCCACGAACCAGCGCGACATCACCGCTATATTCCAGATTGGACTCGGTACCGCCCAGGGCGTCGCCTTCAATGGAGGTGGGCTGTTCGGCACGCTGGTCACGCTGCGCCTGTGCGTTGTCCGTTGTTGAATTCGGCGCCTCGCTAAAGGCGGGAATTACATCCTGCACGGGGCATAGGGCCCAACTTTCGGGCTTGTCGTCGGCCGCCATCGCCGGCAGACAAAGGGCGATACTGAACGGCAACGGTAGCAGGCGAAGGACGGGACGCACGCGGTGCAGGGCTCCATGAAATTCAGGGTCAAAATTGGCCGCTAGCTTGCCGTATCCCATGGACGCGGGCAATGAAAACAGCCGGCTGGTGTGGGGCCTGGTTCAGCGTAGGCGTTTTCTCAGAACCTGTTCACGACGGGTCGCGGACAGGTTCTCAGCTTATCGGAGTTCGTCCACATGCGCGGCGCTGCATTCGCGCAACGCCTCCAAGTCATAGCCGCCTTCCAGCATCGAGACCACTCGTCCGGCGGCGTGCCGGCGGGCGATGCTGCGCAACTGGCGGGTCAGCCAGGCGAAGTCCTGGGTTTCCAGCATCAGGTCGGCCAGCGGATCGCGCATATGCGCATCGAAGCCGGCCGAGATCAGCAGCAGCTGCGGCTTGAAATCGTCCAGCGCTGGCAATAGCTCGTCGGCCCAGGTGTTCTGGAAGCGGAACCCGCCGCTTCCCGGCGGTAGCAGCGCGTTGAACATGTTGCCTACCCCGCGCTCGTACGGTGCGCCGCTGTTGGGGTAGATGCCCGATTCGTGGGTACTGAAATACGCCACCCGCGGATCATTGGCGAATATGGCCTGCGTGCCATTGCCATGGTGCACATCGAAGTCGGCAATGGCGACGCGCTCCAGGCCGTGCTTGTCGCAGGCGTGAGCGGCTGCGACCGCGATGTTGTTGAACAGGCAGAACCCCATGGCCGTGTCGCTGGTGGCATGGTGGCCGGGTGGGCGCACGGCACAGAAGGCGGTCGCAGCGTCACCCTTCATCACGGCGTCGACCGCGGCCACGCCGGCACCCGCGGCATACAGTGCTGCCATGCGTGAAGCGGGCACCATCACCGTATCCGGGTCCAGCATCCGGTAGCCCTGGAAGTCGGTTTCCGATACCGCCTGTATCAGTGCCTCGCCGTGGACACGGCGCAGATCGCCCAACTTCACCGCCGGTGCCTCGCGCCACTCAAGGTCGCCATGGGCGGCGCGCAACGACTCCAATACCGCTTCCAGGCGCGCCGGCCTTTCCGGGTGCTGGGGGCCGGGATCATGGGCCAGGCAGGCGGGGTGGGTGAAGATGATCACGTCAGCCGTGCCGGCGTTCGTGGTTCCAGAGCACTTCGCCTTGCCCGCCTGCTCGCGCCAATACGCGCGCCAATACGAAGAGCAGATCGGACAGGCGGTTGAGGTAGCGAATGGCTTCCGGGCGTACTGCTTCTTGCCGCGACAGCGCGACGGTCTCGCGCTCGGCACGGCGCACGATGGTGCGCGCCAAGTGGCAACGCGCCGCCGCTTCGCCTCCGGCCGGCAGGATGAAATCCTTCAGCGCCGGCAAGGGCTCGTTGTAATGGTCCAACTGGGTTTCCAGCGCGTCCACATCGGCGGCGGTGATGGCCGCATGACCGGGAATGCACAACTCACCGCCCAGGTCGAACATCTGATGTTGCACGGTGGTCAACAACGCGCGGATGTCTTCGGGCACATTGGCCGCCGCCAGCACCACGCCGATGGCGGAGTTGGCTTCGTCCACGGTGCCGTAGGCATCCACCCGTGCCGAGTCCTTGCCGACCCGGCTGCCGTCGCCCAAGCCGGTGGTGCCGTCGTCGCCGGTGCGGGTGTAGATCTTGGAAAGGCGGTTGCCCATCGCCCAGGTTCCTGTTCCGTGCAGCTCAGTGCCCGGCTTTGGCCCAGGCCCGCAGACGAGCCAATTGCTGCACACCGACATGGGCGATGACCGCCAAGCCGACATAGATCGCTGCCACGCGCAGGTAGGAAGGGAACCAGTCGCTGTAGTTCTTCCACCAGCCGGCGAAGGTGGGCGCCGTCACAACGTCGCTGATCCAATAAAAGCTGGCTTGGCTAAGCAGATGGCAGACCGCGACGGCGCCAGCCAGGCTGGCGACCAGCATGGCCAGCGACTTGCCATCACTGCCTTTATAAAAGCGCCGGACCAGCAGGCCACCGGCCCATAGCGAGAAATACGCGGGCAGCAGGAACCAATAGGCGGGCGACACGCAGTAGTGGGTCCAGAAGTTGAGGCCTTGGCCGCTGATCACGACATAGTCCACCAGTACCGCCACCGCCATCAGCAGCGGGAAGGCCCAGCGGGTCCAGGCGCGCAAGTAGAACCCCGCGATGAAGAACACTGCCCACGATGCATCCGGCACGGGTCCGAAATGGGTGAGCGAAGTGGGAAGGTGGAGTCTGCTGGCCACCAGCAGCAAGGTGAGCAAGGCAAGAATGATGGCGCGCTGGGTGTTGCTGTTCATGTGCGGTTTCCAGGAACTCAGGTCGCCATTCTAGCCGAGCCGGGCGGCCCCGCGTGCTGATCAACAGCCAGTGCGCGGGGCCGCCGGACTGAGCCGGTATCATGGCGCCATGATTGAATCGCATGACGTGTTGATAGTAGGTGGTGGCCTGGTGGGCGCCAGTCTGGCGATAGCCTTGGATCGCCTAGGCCTGGATGTGGGTCTGGTGGAAGCGACCCCAGCCGGGGAAATGCCGGCGGTATTCGACCAGCGCAACCTCAGCTTTGCCGCGACGACCGTCAATGCGCTGACTGCCTTGGGTGTCATGGCCAAGTTGCGCGCGCCGGCAGGACCGATCCGCCGCATCCACATCAGCCGTCAAGGCGATTTCGGACGGGTCAAACTGGACGCGGCCGAATACGGGCGCGATAGCTTCGGCCAGGTCGTCGTGGCGCGGGATTTTGGCGACGCGCTGGAAGCGCGGCTGGACGAACTGTCCAGTCTCACACGTTATCGGCCTGCGCGTTTCGTCGGGTTCGGCGCCATGGAAGATCAGCAGCGTCAAGTCCGTATCGTCGATACAACGGGCGAGCGCACATTGCATGCGCGGCTGGTGGTCGCCGCTGATGGGACGCGAAGCGGGGTACGCGAAGCGTTGGGCATCGCCGCCGATGAGCACGATTATCGGCAGACCTTATTCGTCGCCCGGGTCCGTGCCGAACGGGTGCCGGACGGCACTGCCTACGAGCGTTTCTGCAATGACGGCCCCACTGCGCTGTTGCCGCGAGGTGATCGCCATTTTGGCGTGGTGCACGGCGTCGCCAGTGAGCACGTGGATGCCGTCACTGGCCTGGACGACGGCGCATGGCTGGCCCGCATCCAGAAGATCTTTGGCTGGCGCGTGGGGCGTTTGCTCTCCAGTGGTCCGCGCAGTACCTATCCCATTGCCCGCGTGGTCGCCCGGCGTCTTCACTCTGAACGCGCGGTATTGCTGGGCAACGCGGCGCAGACGATCCACCCCATTGGTGCGCAGGGTTTCAATCTGGGTTTGCGCGATGCCCTGACGCTTGCGGAAATGGTGCAGCGGGGCGGCGATCCAGGCAGTGCCGCTCTGCTTTCCGCATATGCCGCGAGGCGCGCCGAGGACCGCCAACGCACGCTGGATTTTTCCGATGGACTGGCGCGGCTGACCGCCAATCCAGCGCCGTTGTTGCGGCCTTTACGCAGCTTGGGATTGTTGGCCGCCGACGCATCGCCTTCTCTGCAGTCATTGCTGGTGGGTAGCGCCATGGGATTCCGCGGCGACGTGCCGGTGCTTTGCAGGGAGAGCGCAGCATGAATCGACGCGGACAGATCGATATCGCGGTGGTCGGTGGCGGCGTGGTCGGCAGTGCCTGCGCGCTGGCGTTGGCGCAGTTGGGATTGGACGTAGCGCTGGTAGAAGGACGCGAGCCGCCGCGCTGGTCGGAAGCAAAGCCTGACCTGCGCGTTTATGCCTTCGCGTCGGACAATGCCGCTTTGCTGGATGGCATCGGCGTGTGGGCCGGCGTGCGCGATGCGCGCGCGCAGGCCTACCGGCGCATGCGGGTGTGGGATGCGGCTGGTGGCGGCGAGCTGAAGTTCGACGCGGATATGTTGGGCCGCGCGCAATTGGGCTGGATCGTCGAAAACGACCTACTGGTCGATCGCTTATGGGCAGCATTGCCGGCCGCCGGCGTGCAGATGCATTGCCCGGCCCGGGTCGAGGCGATGGAACAGGACGAACGCGGCGTTCGTCTACGCTTGGACGACGGCGGCAAACTGGACGCGCGATTGGCGATTGCCGCCGATGGCGCCGAATCCACGCTGCGTGGGCTGGCGGGTCTTGGCGTGTCGGAACACGACTACGCGCAACGCGGTGTGGTCGCTTTCGTCGAAACCGAACATCCACATGAAGAGACGGCCTGGCAGCGCTTCTTGCCTACCGGACCGCTGGCGTTTCTGCCTTTCACCCAGGGCCGCAGCTCCATTGTCTGGACGCTGCCCGATGACGAAGCTCAACGCGTCCTGGGATTGGATGACGCAGCCTTTGATCGCGAACTGACGCTCGCTTTCGCAGGACGGCTCGGCCACGTGCGAGCCGTGTCGGCGCGTGTGGCATTCCCCCTGCGCCGTCGCTTGGTCAACCAATATGTCAGCGGCCGCGTGCTGGTAATCGGCGACGCGGCGCACGTCGTGCACCCGCTGGCGGGGCAGGGTGTGAATCTGGGATTGCGCGATGTCGGCGGTTTGCGTGACGTCATGCACGATGCCCAGGCCAAGCGTGCCGATTGGAGCGCCCCACACCGTCTTGCGCGCTGGTCGCGGCAGCGGCGCAGCGAAAATACGACGGCTGCATACGCATTCGATACGATCAACCGTGTATTTTCCAACGATGAAATGCACACCACCCTGTTGCGGGGTGGCGTGTTGGGCTTGGCCGGGCGATTGCCGCCCCTGGTCAATGCCTTTTGGCGGCACGCCTCTGGCACGTAGGGCCTACTGGCAAGTCCCGACACTTCCCTCCCCGCATCGGTGACCTTCTATGAACAGTAGTCACGCGTCGCGTCGTCATTTGATCAGGACCATCGCTGGCGTGGGACTGGCAGGCGTCACCACGCCGCTGTGGTCGAAGCAGACCACCAGGAAACGTCTGGGCGTGGCGCTGGTCGAGTTGGGCTACTACAGTCGCGAACAGCTGGCGCCGGCGCTGCAATTGACTCGGCATTGCCATCTGGCGGGCATCGTCACCGGTTCTCCGGACAAGGCGGCGGAATGGCAGAAGCGCTATCGCATTGCCGACGAGAACGTCTACGACTATGACGGTTTCTCGCGCATCGCCGACAACGACGATATCGATGTGGTCTATATCGCCACACCCAATCATCTGCATAAGCCGCTCACGCTGGTCGCCGCCGCTGCCGGTAAACATGTGTGGTGCGAGAAACCGATGGCGATGAATGCCACCGAGGCACAGGCGATGATCGACGCTTGTCGCCAGCATCGTGTGCAACTGACCATCGGCTACCGCATGCAGCATGAGCCGAATACACGCCGCATCATCGGGTTCGCGAACGAAAAGCCGTACGGTCGTCGTCAAAGTATTCGAGCCGACGCGGGATTCGAGGGGTTCAACGAAGGCTGGAGTGATGCCTGGCGGCTGGATCCGGCACGCGGCGGTGGCGCGATGTACGACATGGGCGTGTATGCCTTGAACGCCGCCCGTTACACCTCGGGTGAGGAACCCATGGCAGTGACTGCCACGCAGGAAGTTCACCGCCCCGGCATCTTTCGCGGCGTGGATGAAGCCACGCGCTTCCGTCTGGAATTTCCCAGCGGCATCACTGCCGAATGTTCGACCAGTCTCGGCGCGAATATGAATCTGCTGCGCGCGGACTGCGAACGCGGCTGGTACGAACTATCGCCCTTCCAGTCTTATGACGGCATCCGTGGCCGCACTAGCAGCGGCGAAATACTGGACGTACGCGTGCCGAACCAGCAAGCGCGGCAGATGGATGACGACGCCTTGTCCATTCTCAATGGAACCCCACCGCTGGTGCCGGGCGAGGAAGGCCTGCGTGATATGCGGGTGGTCGATGCGATTTTCGCTTCAGTACGCAGCGGCCAGCGTGTGCAGGTGTCGCAGAGGTAAATCCGACTCGCCTCGTCTTCGTAGAGCGGGGCTGCGTCCCGCGATAGCACCGAGTCAGTGGCAATGAGGCCGTCGCAACGGCAGGCGATCGCGAATAGCCGCTTACGCTCTCGTAGAGCGGAGCTTGCTCCGCTGCTCTTATTTTTTTAGCCACACGTGACAAGCAAAAAACAGCGGAGCGAGCTCCGCTCTACGGGAAGCGCTTCCATTCGCTATTGCCTGCCGTTGCGACGGCCTCATTGCCACTGACTTGTCGCTATCACGGGGCGCAGCTCCGCTCTACAAGTCAACCGGGAATAAAGGGGAAGACGATCTTCAGTAATCCCTTCAAGGCACCCTCGGCGGTGCTGGCGATCGCTTTCGCGCCCAGGCTGTTGAGCGCGTTGCGCGCATCCTGCCAGCGCAGCTTGGTGATGTCTTTCTTCAATAGATCGGCCACTTCTTCCGAAGTGGGCGCCAGTTTCTTGAGTTCCGCGGCAATGACGGCGGGGTCCTTCTGCAGATAGCCCCAGCGTTCGGCAATGGTCAGAAGCGTATCGAATCGCACCGCGACAACGTCGCGATTGCGCTCGTAGACGGGTAGCGCGCCAACATCCAGGATCGCCTGCTCGAACTGCTGCTGATCGTCGGGGTGCTCGATGCGCACGGCCAGGAAGCCCTCCTTGCGGGCACGTTCGCTGACATGTTTTGCGCCGGCGCGCAGATTGGCTTCCGTCAACACGGTGGCCACGATGCGCTGCAGCGCGGCATCGTGCTCCTCCGGCACCAGTGCGCGCCAGCGGGCATAGCCGTCGCGGCGCAGTGCCTTGACCTTGGCTGGCGTGACCCGCAGCTTGCCAGCCACGGTGAAGTTGGATTCGCTGCGGTCGATGGCGCCATCGCGCTCCAGCAGCACGAAGATCAGCAGTTCCAGATCGCGCTTGGTAAGTGACTGGAATCCCTGCAGCAACGTCAGCCGAAGGAATTCATTGCCGAAGCCGGCGGGGTCTTTGAGTTCGATCGGCAACATGACGGCCTCCTGGTCCGGGGAGCATAGTGCCACCTCTGGTTTGCATGGAGTGAGATCACCTGTGCGGTTCGTCGCAAATGTGTCCGGCCGTGTAGGAGCGGCGTCCCGCCGCGAGCTCTTCGCTTCTGTCGCGATCTGACAGGAAGAGCTCGCGGCGGGACGCCGCTCCTACAAGGAGCTACCTCAGCGCACCAACGCGAATACCGCCAGGGCAAACGACAGTGCGGCGATGGTCGCGGCAATCAACGCCAACCGCTCGGAACGTTTGGACTGCCGCTCCAGTTTTTCCGCACCCAGCTGCAGGACTTCAATGGTCTTCTGCATATCGGTTGCCAGCAGCTTGATGGAATCGGCGCTCTGGGTTGCCGCGTTCTGCAATTCGGCGATCTGCTCGTTCAACACATCCAGGCGAAGTTTTTCGGTGTTGGCGTCGCGCACCGGCGTGCGAGTGAACATGGGGCGTGCAAGCCGAATGATTTCCGGCAAGTACGGTGCAACGATGGTGATCCAACTGGCGGCCATGGTGGTCTCCGGCAATGCAGATTGTTTTGGATTCAAGCGGATTGTAGAAGCGTCTTCGCCTGGTAGGAGCGCCGTCTCGGCGCGAGCTCTTCCTGGCGGCTCGCAATAGAAGCGAAGAGCTCGCGCCGAGACGGCGCTCCTACCTGGAAATCGCTATTACCGAGGTGTCGATTATCGCGAGGTGGCGAATACGGTGATCTCTTCGCGGTCGTGGTACAGCTGCTTGGCGCGCACGGTTAACGACTTGCCGGATTGCTCTTCGAACAGATCCAAACACAGCCGCGTTTCATCCCAGCGCTTCTTCATCGGCAGTTTGAGATTGAAGATGGCGTGGCGGCACCAGCCTTCGCGGAACCAGGTTGCCATGCGCTCGGCGACACGGCGCGGCTGTTCCACCATGTCGCAGACCATCCAGTCCAACCGTTGCGCAGGCTTCCAGTGAAACCCGTCCGCGCGCAGGTGCTCGACCAAGCCAGTGTCCATCACGTGCTGGCGCAGCGGTCCGTTGTCGACACTGGTGACCCGCAGATGGTGGCGCGTCAGTACCCAGGTCCAGCCGCCTGGCGCGGCGCCCAGATCGGCAGCGGTCATGCCGGGCTTCAGCAGCGCACTGCGCTCTTCCGCATCCAGCAGGCTCAACAGCGCTTCCTCCAGCTTCAGTGCTGACCGCGAAGGGGCATCCGGTAGCAGTTTGAGCCGCGGGATGCCGAGCGGCCACGGTGCGCTGTCGCCAGGAACGCTGCTGGCGAGGAAGGCGTGGTCGCCGTCGACGAAGACCACGTGCAGCCGGGGCAGGCGCAGGTTTTCCTTGTCGGTCAGCAGCCCGCGTTTGCGCAGCGCCGGCCGCAGCGCATTGCCGAAGCTGCGTGCCAACCCGGCCAGCGGCTTGGCGACATCCGAATCGGGGTGCTCGACCCACAGATCACCAAAGCGTCCGCCACCGCCCAGTGCTTCCAGCATCGGCGTGATGCGATCTTTCGGGTCCAGTCCCCGTAACTCCGCGATCATGCGCAAGCTCTGCCGGGCGAAGATCAGATCGCGCCAGGACAGAGCACGTTGCAGCGCTTCGCCGTCTTCGCCCACCAGGACGGCATAGCCGTCATTGCGGCCGGCCTTGGCATAACCTGGAAGGCTGGCGAGTGCGGCACGTTCCGTCAATTCGGCAGCGAGTTCGGGCTCGAAACCCTGGCGGCAATAGCAAATCAAGCCGGTCATAATTCCTGCCGTGTGGGAGCGACGTCAGTCGCGACTCGACCAATTTTCACCACCCGGGATATCTCCAGTACACAAGGTTTCCAGTCGCGACTCACGTCGCTCCCACAAGGGAAGTTCGCGCGCTTAATAACGATCATCGCCCATCTCGCCATACGCACGCAGCACCGCGCGCGCATCGTCGCGGCACAGATCGCGGACGACTTCGATGCCACGCTTGTTCAATTCGCCTATCCAATCGGCCGGCAATGGGCCTTCGTCGAATTCGGTCAGCGTCATCACATCCTCGGCGCGCGCGCCGATCAGCAGCCGATCGATGCCTGCCCACACCGTGGCGCCGTAACACTGGCAGCACGGCTGGGAAGATGTCGCCAGCGTGATAGGCGCGATGCGCTCATTCAAACGCGGCGTTTGCAGGCGCTGTTGCGCCAGCATGTACGCCATGTTTTCGGCATGCGCCAGCGAGCAGGTGTGCGGCATCACTCGGTTGACGCCGATCGAGATCACCCGGTGATCCGGACCAAACACCACCGCGCCGAACGGCCCGCCGCTGGCAGCTTCCACGTTGCGGCGCGACAGTTCGATTGCCAGCGTCACTTTGTCTTGGTCGCTGGAATAAGCACGCGACAGATCAATGGTGTCGTGCGTCCATGCGGGCAGTGTCAGATGGACTTGCGCATGAAGCATCAATTCACCTGCACAGGATTGGCGCCGCCGGACTGCGCGGATTCGCAACGGCCACTCACGCACTGGCAAGATGAAATTTCCCGAAAACCACAGATGCCCATCTGGCCGCTGGCGGCGCATTGCGCCCGCACCGCCTGCGGATCGGTGGGGCTGTCTTTGTTGACGCATGCCGGCATTGTGCCGCAGCAGTTGCCGACATCCTTCACCGCGCAATCGTTGTTGTTACTGCAGCTGTAATCGACCGTGACGGGCTGCGAAACCTGGCGCGGTGGATAAGGCTTGGTCGTTGGCGGCGCCGGTTTGGCCGGCGTTTCAACAGCAGTAGGATCCGTGGCTGGCGATACCGCGGCAGGTGCGGCGCAGGCGGCCAGCATCCATGTGGCCAAGCTGAGGATCAATGCTAAGCGGCGCATGGTAGGCGTTCCTTTCGGTGTGGAGTGGGGGCAGCTTACTCAGGACACGACGACGACGCACGGCGCCATGTGAACGGCACCGCACGCCCGCGTCGTAAATTTCGCCCTGCTCAGCCCTTGGCGGCCCAGGTGTCGCGCAGCGTCACGCTGCGATTGAACACCGGGCGATCACCCTGATGATCACGGCGGTCGGCAACGAAGTAACCAGTACGTTCGAACTGGAACGACTGCTCGGGTGCGGCAATGGCGGCGGCGGGCTCCACGTAGCCTTGCACGGTCTTGCGGGATTCCGGATTCAGGTAGTCGCGGTAGCTCTTGCCTTCGGATTCGTCGTCCGGATCAGCCACGGTGAACAGGCGGTCATAAAGGCGAATTTCCGCAGGCACTGCATGCTGCGCGCTGACCCAATGGATGGTGCCCTTGATCTTGCGTTCCGCACCTGCCATGCCGGGGCGGGACTCAGGGTCCAGCCAACCGCGCAACTCGATGATCTGGCCGGCGTCGTTCTTGATCACTTCATCGCAGCGCACGATGCCGGCGCCGCGCAGGCGTACTTCGCCACCGGGAATCAGGCGCTTGAAACCCTTGGGCGGCACTTCCTCGAAATCCTCGCGCTCGATCCACAATTCGCGCGAGAACGGGATATCGCGCTTGCCGAACGTCTCATCCTTTGGGTGGTTGGAGAACGTCAGCGTTTCTTCGTGGCCTTCCGGTAGATTGCTCAGCACCAGCTTCAACGGTTCGACCACGGCCATGCGGCGCGGCGCGGCAGAGTCCAGGTCTTCGCGCAGGGCGCCTTCCAGTACGCTGAAGTCGATCTGCGAATTCTGCTTACTGATGCCCACGCGGTCGACGAACAGGCGCATCGCCGACGGCGTGTAGCCGCGACGGCGTAGACCCTGCAAGGTCGGCATGCGCGGGTCGTCCCAACCGTCGACCAGGCCATCGTTGACCAGTGCCATCAACTTGCGCTTGCTCATCACCGTGAAGTTGATGTTGAGCCGCGAGAACTCGATCTGGCGTGGCTTGGCGGCCTCCCGTGGCAGTCCTTTCTCCAGCACCGGCTGCAGCAGTTCCGCATGACCGGTCAGGTCGACGTTGTCGACGCACCAGTCGTACAGAGGACGGTGATCTTCGAACTCCAGCGTGCAAAGCGAGTGGGTGATGCCTTCGACCGCATCGCCCAGCGCATGCGCGAAGTCGTACATCGGGTAGATCGGCCAGGCGTTGCCGGTGTTCTGGTGTTCGACGTGTTTGATGCGGTACAGCGCAGGGTCGCGCAGGTTGATGTTGCCGCTGGCCATGTCGATCTTGGCGCGCAGAGTGCGCGCGCCATCGGGAAATTCGCCCGCGCGCATCCGGCGGAACAGGTCCAGGTTCTCTTCCACGCTGCGGTCGCGGTAGGGCGAATTGCGGCCGGGCTCGGTCAGAGTGCCGCGGTACTCGCGCACCTGTTCGGCGCTCAGGTCGCAAACGAAGGCCTTGCCGTCGCGGATCAGCTTTTCCGCGGCCAGGTAATACACCTCGAAATAATCCGAGGCATGACGCAGCGAGTGCCATTCGAAACCAAGCCAGCGCACGTCGTCCTGGATGGCTGCCACGTACTCCGGGTCTTCCTTGGCGGGGTTGGTGTCGTCGAAGCGCAGATTGCAGACGCCGCCGAATTCGCCGGCAATGCCGAAGTTCAGGCAGATCGACTTGGCGTGGCCGATATGCAGGTAACCGTTGGGTTCCGGCGGAAAGCGGGTCTTGACGGCATGGTGCTTGCCGCTGGACAGGTCGTCACGGACGATCTGACGAATGAAGTCCCTCTTTTCCGGGGTTTCGTCGATGGCGGCGGGAATGGGGGTATCGGACATGCGTTTGGGCAACTGCGCGGGGCAAACCACAAGTTTAGCTGAGCGGGCACCAGCTCTGGTCTATCCTGAGCGCCCCTTTCGTGCGGCGTCACCCTGAATGAGCCTTCCCGTCCTGGTCATCGGCAACAAGAACTACTCTTCCTGGTCGTTGCGCCCCTGGTTGCTGCTGCGGCATTTCGGCGTGGAGTTCCGTGAAGTCCGGTTGTTGCTGGATACCCCGGAATTCTTCGCGGAAATCGGGCGGTACTCGCCATCGGGCAAAGTGCCGGCGCTGCAGGAAGGCGGTCTGTCCATGTGGGATTCGCTGGCGATCTGCGAATACGCCAATGAGCGCTGGCTGGACGGACGCGGTTGGCCCCGCGAACTGGAAGCGCGGGCCATGGCCAGGACGGCCGCCGCCGAGATGCATTCCGGCTTCACCGGTTTGCGCTCGCAGCTACCGATGAACAGTCGCCGCCGGCCGGATGCGTACCGCTGGGATGAAGCGGCGCAGCGCGATATCGACCGGGTCCAGGCGCTGTGGCGCGAACTTCGGCAAAACTACGGCGAAGCGGGTGAATTCCTGTTTGGTCAATTCAGCATTGCCGACGCCATGTTCGCACCGGTGGCGATCCGCTTCGATGGCTACGGCGTACCTGTGGATGAAGTCGCCACCCGCTACATGCAGGCGCTGTTCGCGCTGCCGGCCATGCGGGAATGGCGAGAGGCGGCGGAAGCCGAAACTGAATTGGTGCCGGGAACGGAGGCTTTCCGCAAACCTGCTTGAGGAACGGAGCCGGTAGCGGGTAGCCGGGAGCGGGTGAGCGAAAAACTTGCTTTGCCTCCCCCTTTAAAGGGGGGATTCAGTGGGATTTGCTTTTTGCTCTTTAGAAGCAACAGCCAAAGCAAATCCCCCGTAGCCCCCTTTAAAAAGGGGGCGAAAGCGAGAGCCTTACCGCTACCGCTTCACCCTGAGGAAACAACTTCGATGCGCATCGCCTATCTTGCCGACAATCTGTTCGACGCCCATCTGGTCAAACATGCGCTGGAAGATGCCGGATTGCCGGCGTTCGTGTTCGGCGAATCGCTGATCGGTGGGATGGGCGAGCTGCCGCTGTTCGGCGTGCTGCGAGTCTGCGTGCCTGACGCCGCGCTGCCCGAGGCACGCGAAGTGGTGCTCGGGCTGGGACTGGAATCGCCGCCGGAAGACCCCATATCCGACAGCGACGGGCTAGGCATCCTGCCAGCCTGAGCGATGGGGCGGTTCCCGTTCCGCATCCCAAACAAAGTGAGGTCGGCCATGCTGGGTATCGGTGCCTATAAACAACGTTTGCCACGTCCCGAAGAGGCTCTGCCCGGGCGCGCCGACGCGCTGCCGCTGCAAAATGCCCACTTCGTTCATGGCCGTCCGCTGCGCGGCGAGGCTGGATCGGAGTCCGGCGCAAGCTTTGCCGGTTTGGAAAAGGTGCAGTTCGGCATGGGGTGTTTCTGGGGCGCTGAGCGCAAGTTCTGGAGCCTTTCGGGCGTTTTCACTACTGCCGTGGGCTACGCCGGCGGCAGCACGCCGAATGCGACGTACGAGAAAGTCTGTTCCGGCATGACCGGTCACACCGAAGCGGTGCTGGTGGTCTACGACTCCGCGCAGACATCGTTCGAAGCGCTGCTGCAGGTGTTCTGGGAAAACCACGACCCTACCCAGGGCATGCGCCAGGGCAACGACACCGGCACGCAGTACCGCTCCGCGATCTACTGCGACACCCAAGCGCAGTACGACGCCGCCATTGCCAGCCGCGACGCTTATCAAGAGCGCCTGCACGCGGCCGGCTACGGCGACATCACCACCGAGATCCTGTACCCCGCGCCGGTCTTCTACTACGCCGAGGACTACCACCAGCAATACCTGGCGAAGAATCCCGGTGGTTATTGCGGCATCGGCGGTACCGGCGTGAGTTGCGCGATCGGCCTGGAAGCCTGATCCGTCGCGGGCCATGTGGGAGTCGTGCCGGCATGCCGGCACGGGCGTGCCGCGATCTGAACCAAACAAAAAGCTTAGACACGGATCAACGCGGATTACGACGGATAAAGCTTTGAGCCTTATCCGTATTTATCGGTTTTATCCGCGTCCAAAGCTTTTTGCGAACATGCGCCGCTTACGCGTTGACGGTTTCCGCCAAGCGCTCAGCGATGCTCTTACGCAATCCCACCAGATCCTGTGCGAAGGCATCGATGCCGCTGGCGAGTTTTTCCTTGGCCATCGCATCCTCCTCCAGCGCTTGCGCGAAGCTCTCGGCGGTCACCGGCGATGCGGTCACCGGCTCAACTTCGCGAGCAATGAGCTTGCGTGGTAGCGGGGCAAAATCCTGGCTCAGCTTTTCCAGCAGATCCGGTGCGATGGTCAGCCGGTCGCAGCCGGCCAGGGCTTCGATCTGTGCGGTGGAGCGGAACGAGGCACCCATCACCACCGTAGCGGAACCACGGCGCTTGAATTCATCGTAGACCCCCCGCACGAACACCACGCCCGGATCTTCATCGATGCTGGCCGGCGTCTGGCCGTTGGCAACGTACCAGTCGAGGATGCGGCCCACGAAAGGCGAGATCAGGAAAGCGCCGGCTTCGGAACAGGCGAGTGCTTGAGTCTTATTGAAGATCAGCGTCAGGTTGCAATCGATGCCTTCGGCCTGCAGCTGGCGCGCGGCCTCCACGCCCTCCCAGGTGGAAGCCACTTTGATCAGCACGCGGTCGTGGGCGATGCCCTGGTCGGCGTACATCGCAATGAACTTGTGTGCTTTTTTCACAGTGGCGGCGGTGTCGTGCGCCAGGTCGGCGTCCACCTCGGTGGAGACGCGGCCGGGGATCAATGCGCTCAAACGCGCGCCAACGCCCACGGTCAGGCGGTCGGCCACTTCCTCGATCAACGCGTCGCTGGCCTGGCCCTGCTGCCGCGCCCAGGCGAGTTCGCGTTCGATCAGATCGTTATAGACAGGCAGGACCAACGCCTTGCGAACCAGCGTGGGGTTGGTGGTGCAATCGACCGGCTTGAGGCGCTGGATCGCTTCGTAATCGCCGGTGTCGGCGACTACCACGGAAAGTTCGCGTAGCTGGTCCAATTTGGAAGGTGTCGCAGCGGTATTCATCGGCTCTCTTCGTGGGGAATCGGGAGGGGCCCGCCAGTATGCCCGGGAATGCCCGTCGCTTCAGCTTCAAGAAGCATGGGAGCGATACCGGATTTGGTATCCGATACGCTGGCGCCACCGGCTGATGGCACGCCTTAGGCGGCCTTCGGTTTCGGCCGGATCACGGAGCCGGTCTTTCCGGCGGTCGAGCGCGTGTCCATGGACAGCAGATCCACGGGCAGAGCGCGGATGATCTTCGCCAACTCGGTCAGAAAGCCGCTCATGGCCGAACTCTTGCGCCAGACCATGGCGATCTGACGGCTGGGGTGCGAATCGCTGAAGCCCAGCAGGTGGATGTTTTCCGAACGCGCCACCGGCGGTTTCACCGCCAACATAGGCAACAGCGTGATGCCCACGTCGGCCGCCACCATCTGTCGCAGCGTCTCCAGGCTGGTGGCGCGAAATTCGGCGCGCTCGTTGGCTCCTGAGATACGGCAGACATCCAGCGCCTGTTCGCGCAGGCAATGGCCGTCTTCCAGCAACAACAGTTTCTGCTCGGATAGCTCGTGCAGGCTCAGCGACTCGCGGTTAGCCAGAGGATGCGACTCCGGTACCGCCAGCACAAAAGGTTCTTCGAACAAGAATTCGGTATGCAGTTGCTCGTCCTGCACCGGCAACGCCAACAATCCGGCGTCCAACTTGCCTTCACGCAGATACGACAGCAGCAGGTCGCTTTTTTCTTCGACCAGCAACAATTCCAGATGCGGAAACCGTGCGCGGATGGTTGGCACCACGTGCGGCAGCAAATATGGTCCCAGCGTGGGGAAAATACCCAGACGCACAGTGCCCGCTTCCGGGTCCTGGCTGCGGCGGGCGGCTTCCTTCATCTGTTCCACTTCCGCCACGATGCGCCGGGCGCGTTCCGCGGCATCGCGGCCAGCAGGGGTCAGCATCACCTTGCGCGGCGCACGCTCCACCAGCGAGACACCCAGTTCGTCCTCGAGCTTCTTGATCTGGGTGGAAAGTGTGGGCTGGCTGACGAAGCACGCAGCGGCGGCATGGCCGAAATGCTTGTGGTCGGCCAGCGCCACCAGATACTTGAGATCGCGAAGATTCATGGCGGGGCCGCTCCTGAGCCTATGGCAGCCACTTTAGCGGGAAAGTTACCCGCTGCGCCGGCTGTGGAGAGTGAAGTCGCCGCTGCGCTGCGGTGAAGGGAGAAGTCGCGCCTTTGGCGCTGCAAAGGGTAAACGGCAAACGATTGACCGCCGTTTACCTTGGCAGGCGGCGTCGCCGCCGACTTTGCCCTTAACAGCCCGCACAGCGGGCGACTTCCCCTACTACGCCTCAGGCCGCCACCGCATCCGGGGCCTCGGCGGGAGCCGAGGTTCGGATCAGATGGTCGAACGCGCTGAGCGCCGCCTTGGAGCCTTCGCCCATCGCGATCACGATCTGCTTGTAAGGCACCGTGGTGGCGTCGCCGGCGGCGAACACGCCCGGCACGGAGGTCTGGCCGCGGTCGTCGACGATGATCTCGCCGCGCGGCGACAGTGCAACGGTGCCCTTCAACCATTCTGTGTTCGGCAGCAAGCCGATCTGCACGAAAATGCCTTCCAGCTCCAGGCGATGCGAATCGCCGCCCGTGCGGTCCTTGTAAACCAAACCGGTGACCTTGCTGCCGTCGCCCAGCACTTCGGTGGTTTGCGCGCTGGTGATGACGCGCACATTGGGCATGCTGTGCAGCTTGCGCTGCAGCACCGCATCGGCGCGCAGTTGGCTGTCGAACTCGATCAAGGTGACGTGGCTGACGATGCCGGCCAGGTCGATGGCCGCTTCCACGCCGGAGTTGCCGCCGCCGATCACCGCCACGCGCTTGCCTTTGAACAACGGGCCATCGCAGTGCGGGCAGTACGCCACGCCCTTGTTGCGGTATTCGTTTTCACCGGGCACGTTCATTTGCCTCCAACGCGCGCCGGTAGACAGGATCACCGTCTTGGCTTTCAGCGCGGCGCCATTGGCCAGCTGCACTTCGATCAACTCCTTGCCTGGCACCAGCTTCTGGGCCAGCTGCAGGTTCATCACGTCGACGTCGTATTCGTTGACGTGCTGCTCCAGCGCCGCCGCCAATTTTGGGCCTTCGGTATACGACACCGAAATGAAGTTCTCGATCGCCATCGTGTCCAATACTTGGCCGCCGAAGCGTTCGGCGGCGATGCCGGTACGGATGCCCTTGCGCGCTGCGTAGATCGCTGCCGCAGCGCCCGCCGGACCGCCGCCCACGACCAGCACATCGAACGGTGTCTTGGCCTTGATCTGCTCGACGGCACGACCCGCCGCGCCAGTGTCCAGCTTGGCCAGGATCTGTTCGATGGTCATGCGGCCCTGATCGAACGGCTCACCGTTGAGGAATATGGTGGGCACCGACATTATTTCGCGCGCTTCGACTTCCTGCTGATACAACGCGCCGTCGATCGCCACGTGCTGGATATTCGGATTCAGCACGCTCATCAGATTCAGCGCCTGCACCGTGTCCGGGCAGCTCTGGCACGACAGCGACATGAAGGTTTCGAAGCGCAGCTTGCCGTCCCTGGCCGACAAATCGAGATCGCGAACCTGAGCGATCAGCTCGTCCGACAGCTTGGGCGGATGCCCGCCGACTTGCAGCAGCGCCAGCACTAGAGAAGTGAATTCGTGACCGAGCGGAATCGCGGCGAAGCGCACGCCGATGTCGGTGCCGATGCGATTGATGGCGAACGAAGGCTTGCGCACATCGTCATCGCGCCGTTCGTAGGTGATCTTGTCCGACAGCGTGGCGATTTCTTGCAGCAGGGCTTCCAGCTCGCGCGACTTGTCGCCATCGTCCAGCGAGGCAACCAGTTCGATCGGCTGCGTGAGTTTTTCCAGGTAAGCCTTCAACTGGGTTTGCAGATTGGCATCCAACATGTGGCAGCTCCAAAAAATCGGGGAGAGGAGTGTTGCGAAGACGCTTGCAGGAGAGGCTTAATAAAGCCCGCTTAGTAAAAGCACGCTTGAACCGGGCAGGGAGGGGCCGGTTGGGAGTCCGGTGGCGACGTAAGCCGCTGCTGCAAGCACCCGGAGAACATATGTCTGGTGAGCATCGGTACCCGCGCCGGAGCCCGGATACCGGAGTATCGCGAAACGACTGCGCGTGAGCGGGAGGCCCGCTCACGCAATCAGGTGGATTAGATCTTGCCAACCAGGTCCAGCGAAGGCTTCAGCGTTTCAGCGCCTTCCTTCCACTTGGCCGGGCACACTTCACCCGGGTGCGAGGCGACATACAGCGCGGCCCGGACCTTGCGCAGCAGTTCGCTGGCGTCGCGGCCAATGCCGTTGTCGTGGATTTCGTACAGCTTGATCTGGCCTTCCGGATTGATCACGAAGGTGCCGCGCAACGCCAGGCCCTCTTCCTCGATCATGACTTCGAAGTTGCGGGTCAGAGTGCCGGTGGGGTCGCCGATCAGCGGGTACTGCACCTTCTTGATGGCTGCCGAGGTGTCGTGCCACGCCTTGTGAGCGAAATGAGTGTCGGTGGACACGCCGTAGATTTCCACGCCCAGCTTCTGGAACTCGGCATAGTTGTCCGCGAGGTCTTCCAGCTCGGTCGGGCACACGAAGGTGAAGTCGGCCGGGTAAAACACCACCACCGACCACTTGCCCTTGAGGCTGGCGTCGGTCACTTCAACGAATTCGCCGTTGTGGTACGCGGTCGCTTTGAAGGGTTTGACTTGCGTATTGATCAGGGACATCAGTAATCCTCTTTGAAAAGTGGGGTGGGATGTTGCATGGCGGCCATCTTAGGCGGACTCTATTGATATATCAAATCGATTAGTAAAATTGAATCGATAGTTAACCTCTATCAATCCGATTGCCCGGGCATGTGTGCCCGAAGGGCCGGATGACCCTAGTGCAGCTGGCCTGTTGAGTACGTGAGGGCAAGGGCGACCGCTCTCAACCGCTACCATGTCCCTCATGGAAACCAATGCCCCCACGCGCCTGGACGCCCTGCTGCGCGATGCGGCCGCGCAGCTGCCGATGCCCGAAAGCCGCTATGAAGTCGAACGCCTGTTGATGCATGTCCTGAAGCGGGACCGCGCATGGCTGTTTGCGCACGCCACCGACCCGCTTCCGGTCGATGTGCAGGCGGCGTTCGGCGCTTTGCTGCAGCGGCGGATCGCGGGCGAGCCGGTCGCCTATCTCACTGGTACGCGCAATTTTTGGACGCTGGAACTGAAAGTCACCCCGGACACGTTGATTCCGCGGCCGGAGACCGAACTGCTGGTGGAATTGGCGCTGGAGCGACTACCGGAAAATACGTCCATCCGAGTGGCCGATCTAGGCACCGGCAGCGGCGCCATTGCGCTGGCGATCGCCAGTGGAAGGCGAGAGGTGCGTGTCATAGGTACGGACGTCAGTACAGCCGCGCTCGCGATCGCAAACGAAAACGCACGTGCCAACGACATCCACAACGTCGAGTTTCGCCATGGCAGCTGGTTCGCGCCGCTGGATGGGGAGCGATTCCAGATAGTCGTCAGCAATCCACCTTATATCGCGGAGAGCGATCCGCACTTGCGGCAGGGTGATTTGCGGTTCGAGCCTGCCGGCGCATTGTCATCGGGTGCTGACGGTCTGGATGCCATTCGCGAGATCGTCTTGGAAGCGCCGCGTTACTTGCTTGCTGGTGGCTGGCTGTTGATGGAGCACGGCTGGGAGCAGGGCGATGCTATACGCGCGCTGCTGGAGCAGGCGGGGTTCGCTGAGGTTTCCACAGCCCAAGACCTGGAAGGACGTGACCGAGTAACGATGGGAAGTATCGCGGGATAACGGAGAATTTGCGGGCCCGCGTCTTCCTAACGGCGGAAAAGTTCGTAGGAGCGCCGTCCCGGCGCAAGCTCTTTCCGTCAGATCGCGTTGAAGCGAAGAGCTCGCGGCCGGAGGCCGCTCCTACAACAGCAAAGGGCCCCGCGGCGAAGGGGCGGATGAACGATATTCAGGCTGTCACCGCTGCTTTCATTGCACATCAGACGTTCGACGGTAATTAATTAGGACCAGATCGAGTTCCCCAAGGTTCTAGTCCACAGCCGAGCGGTCGTCCACCTCCGGCGATCGCCCAAGCAGTTCCTGCAGCAGGGACTGCATCTCGCGCTGCCAGATAACGTAGCCCTCTGCGTTGGGGTGCAGCAGGTCGGGCATCACGTCCTTCGATAGCGTGCCGTCGGGGGCGGTCAGCGCGGCGTTGATGTTCAGGAAGTGCACATGGCGTCCGTCGGCGTAGCCGGCGATGAGCCGGTTCACGCGCTCATTGATGTCGCGCAGGGAATCGTCGGGCTTCTCACCGCGCGGGAAGATGGCAAGCAGCAGCACTTTCGTGTTCGGTAGGCTCTGGCGGATCTCGCCAATGAGGCGTTTGACGCCGGCCGCCGTGGTTTCCGGGTTCTCGGCGCGGTGGCCGGTGTTGTTGGTGCCGATCATCAGCACCGTCACTTTGGGTGCGAGGCCGTCGAGTTCGCCGTGTTGTAGCCGCCACAGCACGTTTTCCGTGCGGTCGCCGCTGAAACCAAGATTCAGTGTTCCGTAGCCGGCATAGTGGCGTTGCCAGATTTCGCGGCCCTCTTTTTCCCAGCCCTGAGTGATGGAATCGCCGATGAAGACCACTTCGGGACTGCGGCCGCTCGCCACGAGCTTACGTGCCTCCGCCAGCTTCTCTTTGTGTCGTGGTAGCCACCAGTCGACCGACCACGATTCATTCAACATCGCTGGCGTCACCGATTCGGTGCGGTAGTCGGGGCAGTTTGTGTTCGGTTTGCCGTCGCGCACGAAACGCACGTTTGAGACGCTGACGCGGCCGCGGCCGTTGCCCTCGAGCTGGAACGGCAGTTTCACCTTGGAGAAGTCGGCGCCTTCGCGCATGAAGCAGGCTATCGCCAGCGACACGTGCTGCGGGCCCTTGCCGGCGTGGGCCCGCGCCTGATCCATCAGGCTCACACTGCGCTCGCAGCCTTCGCCGCAGTCGAGCTTGACCTTGACGGCGCCCTGGGCCAGGTCGGCAGCGTCCATATCCAGCTCAAGCGTGCCACCGAGATACGGGCGCAAGTCCAGCGGTTGCGGGCTCTCGATGCGCAGCGTGGCGAGCCAGAGATCCTTCCATTCGAACAACAGTGTCTCGCGGCGGCCGTCACTTCCCTCGGCGCTGACACTGGCGTGGCTGGCGCGCGCGTACTCGGCCGTGGGTCGTGGAGCGACCACGCGGTTGCCGCTCAGTTCGGCCTGATCTTCCCAGTGGCCGACAGTGATGCGCCACGCGTTAGCGGATGCGGGAAGAATGACGAGGTCGGTGGCGGTCGCCGCTGGGATGCCAGTGGCGTAGATGGCGAACGATACGGCAAGCAAAAGCTTGGTGGCCGCACGGATACGGGCGTTGAGGGTAGATCTCATAGTGATCGCAAGGTTATGTCGGAGGGGGCAGCCAATGGAGCATGCTCAGCGTGACGAGCCCCTGTTTCGGCTAGTCGGAGGCTCCCAATATATCCAGGTTGGCGCGCGAACGCGGCGGTGGCCGCGCGTTCGTTGAAACCCTGCACGATCAGATAACGCCTGGCGATTGTTGCGGCCGGTGACCTTGACCGCGTTCATCAGCGCCTGGCCCAAGGGTTGCCCCACTTGGTTATCCGCATACTTTGCCGGTGTGTTGGATGCAGTAGTTCATTCTCGTTGTTTGTAAGAGCGACGTGAGTCGCGAAGAGGCTTTCATGGAAAGTTGCATCGCGACTCACGTCGCTCCTACAAGGAAACAGTTAGCGGCTACACCGCACCAGCATCCACGTAGAAGCGTCCCTATCTGGCACGGCGATGCTCCGGGCAACACTCCGGGCGAGCAAGGAACCACGGCGATCAGGTCGGCTAAACTAGGCGCCTGTCCTGCCGGGAATTCCCTATGCGCACGCTCTATCCAGACATTGAACCTTTCGACATCGGAACGCTAAAGGTCGATGATCGGCATACGCTCTATTACGAGCAGTGCGGCAATCCGGACGGCAAGCCGGTGGTGTTGCTGCACGGCGGCCCCGGTGCGGGTTGCAGCCCCAAGATGCGACGTTTCCATGACCCATCCAAGTACCGCATCGTGCTATTCGATCAGCGCGGCGCAGGGCGTTCCAGGCCGCATGCCGATCTGACGGGCAATACCACCTGGGACCTGGTGGCTGATATCGAAAAGTTGCGAGAAAAGCTGGGCATCGCCCAGTGGCAGGTGTTCGGAGGCAGTTGGGGATCGACGCTGGCGTTGGCGTATGCGCAGGCCCATCCGGAGCGGGCGACCGAGTTGGTGCTGCGAGGCATTTTCATGTTGCGCCGTTGGGAGCTGGAGTGGTTCTATCAGGAAGGTGCCTCACGGTTGTTTCCCGACGCTTGGGAGCACTATCTCGCCGCGATTCCGCCGGTGGAGCGGCACGACCTGATCTCGGCCTTTCACCGCCGTTTGACTTCCGCTGATGCGGAAACCCGCTTGGCCGCTGCGCGCGCTTGGAGCGTCTGGGAAGGCGCGACCAGCTTCCTGCATGTGGATCAGGATTTTGTCAGCGGCCACGAAGATGAGGAATTCGCGCTGGCTTTCGCCCGCATAGAGAACCATTACTTCGTCAACGGCGGCTTCTTTGAAGTCGAAGATCAGCTGCTGCGCGATGCCAACCGCATCGCTGACATTCCGGGCGTGATCGTGCATGGCCGCTACGATGTGGTGTGCCCGGTTGCCAACGCGTGGGAGCTGCACAAAGCGTGGCCGAAGGCTAAATTGGAGATCACACCGACATCCGGCCATTCCGCATTCGAGGTGGAAAATATCGATGCGCTGGTTCGCGCGACGGATGCGTTCGCCTGAGCGCACTTCCGTAAGATCGGGTTGTTTAGTTTTCACTAGCGCGGTGGGCCAGGGCCCACCCTACGGGAGAGGAAATGTCAGACGAAGAAACGCGGGTGGTCAAGGACAGCAATGGGACCCAGTTGCACGATGGGGATTCCGTCACCTTGATCAAGGATCTGAAAGTGAAAGGCACGTCGGTGACGCTCAAGCGCGGCACGTTGGTCAAGAACATCCGCTTGACCGATGACGAAGGCGAAATCGAGTGCAATGCGGAGAAGGTCAAGGGCCTGGTGCTGAAGACCGAGTTTTTGAAAAAGGCCTGAGCAGATTCCAGGCTTGTGTGTCAAATGGCCGTGCGGCATTTCGTTGCTCCAGTACGCTGTGTAGTAAACGTAAAGAGTGAAGTCGACGGCTGCGCCGTCTTTTAAGGGTAAAGAAAGGGAGGGTTTTCTTTGCTATTCGCAGCCCGCGAAGCGGGCGACTTCACCTTCACTCCCAGGCTCTTCTGGTTGTGGAAGAGTCGTACATACATCCGGAGATTGACCATGTCTGAGTCACGCAAGCAGGCGCACGAATTCGATCAGGAGCTGCTGGATCTCTACGATTACTACGTCCACGGTCAGATAGACCGGCGAGCCTTTCTGAGCCGGGCGGCCAAGTTCGCGGTGGGTGGGCTGACTGCGGTAACGCTGCTCGATTTGCTCAACCCGCAATACGCGCTGGCGGAACAGGTGCTCGCCAACGATCCGCGCATCGTGTCCGAGTACCGCAAGTTTCCGTCGCCGGAGGGAAGCGGCGAAGGCCGTGGATTGCTGGCCCAGCCGAAAGACATGGAAGGCAAGCGGCCGGTGGTGCTGGTGATACACGAGAACCGAGGCCTCAATCCTTATATCGAGGACGTGGCTAGACGGTTGGCCGCGCAAGGCTTCATTGCTTTCGCCCCGGATGCGCTGTACCCGGTGGGTGGTTATCCCGGCAACGATGACAAGGGCAGGGAGCTGCAGGCCAGGCTGGACCGCGAGAAGATCGTCCGCGACTTCGTGGCCGCCGTATGCTTCGCCCACGACTTGCCCGACAGCAATGGCAAATTGGGCGTGGTCGGTTTCTGCTTCGGCGGCTGGCTGACCGGCGTATTGGCCTCGCGCTTGCCTGATCTGGTCGACGCCGGTGTGCCGTACTACGGCGGCCCGCCTACGGCAGAAGAGGCCGCGCGCATCAAGGCGCCGCTGCTGTTGCAGTTTGCGGAGCTGGACACGCGCGTCAACGATGGTTGGCCAGGCTACGAGCAGGCACTGAAGCAAGCGGGTGTCGATTACACCGCTCACGTTTATCCGGGCGTCAACCACGGCTTCCACAACGACACCACGCCTCGCTACGACAAGGCGGCCGCCGAGTTGTCGTGGCAGCGAACGATTGCGTTCTTCAAAAAGCATCTTGAATAGTCCGGAGCGGCTCTGGCCGCTTCACGCAGAGCTGCGCTGCGCCCCGTGATAGCAACGGGTCAGTGGAATGAGGCCGTCACAACGGCAGACGAAAGCGAATAGCCGCTTAAAGCGCTTTCTTGTAGAGCCGAGCTTGCTCGGCTGATTGGCTACGGAATACTGCGCGAAGAGCAGCGGAGCAAGCTCCGCTCTACGAAAGAAGCACCGCGCAGCGACGCAATCAGGTACGCGGCGTGCCATCCAACTCGTGGTCGATCATCCACAAACCGGCCCACAATTTGGCGTCCAATTGATAACCCTCGGCCATCTTCTTAACCAGCCACGCGGCCGCGTTGGTGCGCGGCACTTCGTGGACGGTGATGTTTTCGTCGCCGTCGCCGCCGCCTTCGCCTACCTTGGTCAGTCCAGTGGCGCGAACGAAAGCGACTTTTTCGTTGCTACTGCCGGACGAAGTGGGCCCGATCAGTAGCACCTGCGCATGCTCGGCAGTCCAGCCGGTTTCCTCTTCCAGCTCGCGGATGGCGGATAGCTCGATGGATTCTTCGGCATGGATATCGCCTACCAGCCCCGCTGGCATCTCGATGGTGTTGGCCTGCAGGGGAACGCGGAACTGCTCCACGAACAACACTTTGTCTTCTGGCGTGACTGCGATGATGATCGCGGCCAGTCCGCCAGCGTGAGTGCGTTCGGAATATTCCCAAGTGCCACGTTCCACCATGCGCAGATACTTGCCTTCGTAGGCGATGCGCGGCGCCGCGGTTTTATTTGAATGAGGTGCGTCGTCGTTCATGGTTCCGATGCTAGCGGGTAAGCGTTACGAATTGTAGGCACCAGATACGTGTAGGAGCGCCGTCCCGGCGCGAGCTCTTCCCGTCAGATCGCGATAAAAGCGAAGAGCTCGCGCCGGGACGGCGCTCCTACAAGAGCTCGAAGCCTACGCGAACGCCTCTTCCAGGCCCGCGGCGGTGCGCAGCCGGCGGCGGGTCATGGGACCGAAGCGCAGGGCATCCGACAGCGCGGTGAGCAATCCGGCGTCGGCGCTGACGCGGACGAAGTCCGGCTCCACCGGCTCGAACGGCGCGTCCAGTGCGATGGTCGTGAGCTGTCGCCACAGCAGGGCATGTTCCCGTTGTTCGCGCAGTCGCAACGCCAATGTCGCGGCGCCCCGCAAGCGTAGAAACGGAACTTCATCGATACGCGCCAGCAAAGCATCCAGGGTGTCGAAATGCGCCAACAGGATTGCCGCCGACTTCGCGCCAATGCCGGTGATGCCGGGAATGTTGTCCACGGCGTCGCCGCTGAGCGCCAGATAGTCTGCGATCTGCCGTGCTTCCACGCCGTGCCGTGCCTTGACACCGCTCATGCCCCAACGGATGCCGCGCGCGAAATCCCATTGCTCGTCCGCTTCCATCAGCAACTGCGACAGATCCTTGTCGGCCGAAACGATGACACCGCGAAAGCCGCGCGGCCGCATGGCATGCAGGGCGCTGCCGATCAGGTCATCGGCTTCGTATTCGGCATGGGCGAGCACATTCAGCCCCAGCGCAGCGCACAGCGCCTTGCAGTGGGTGAACTGGCGGCGCAGCTCTTCCGGCGCGGGGTCGCGGTTGGCTTTGTAGGCCGGGTAGATCCGGTTGCGGAAGCAGCTGTCCAAAGCCTCGTCGAAAGCGATGGCGATGTGTTGCGGGCGTTCTTTCTCCAGCAGCTCCAGCAGGAAACGGGCGAAGCCGTGCACCGCATTGGTCGGCCAACCGTCGGCGTCCTGGAATTCGTCGGGCATCGAGTGCCAGGCGCGGAAAACATAAAGGCTGGCGTCGACCAGGTAGAGCGCCGGCTTCACTACGATGTCAGTCATGTGGTTGCCAATCGCTCAGCAGGGCGGCGGCGTCGGGGCGGTCGCGTTCCGGCGCTTCCAGGCGGGGCGTGCCGATATGGATGAAGCCGACGATCTTTTCGTGCGCTTCAAGTCCCAAGACGTCTGCGATTACTTCGTCGTAGGCCATCCAGCCGGTCAGCCATTGCGCGCCGAAACCGCACGCCTGCGCCGCCTGCAGCAGCGCGAAACAGACGCTGCCGGCACTCAGGAGTTGTTCCTGCTCCGGCACCTTGTGATCGGGCGTCAGCCTGGCGACCACGGCGATGACGGTCGGCGCATACGAGAAGCGCTGGCGATCCTTTTCGACAACCGCGTCCGGTGCCTGCGGATCGAGCTGCAAAGTGCGCTCCACCAGCTTTTCGCCCAAGGCGAGACGGGCATCGCCTGCGATACGGATGAAGCGGAACGGCACCAGCTTGCCGTGGTCGGGCACCCGGACCGCCGACTCCAGCATGCGCATCAAAGCGGGATTGTCCGGCCCGGGCTCGCCTAGCTGCTTGGAGGGGACGGAACGGCGGGCATCGAGCATTTGCAGGGGGGATTGGGCAGCCATCGACCAAGTTTAACTTGTCAATCGTGTTGCACGGCGTCAAAGTGCAGAGCAGGTCACGGTTGCCTACACACCGGATTCCCTACGATGTGCTTGCGGATTCCCTCGCCGCGCCCCCTGGAAAATCTATCGCCTGCCGAGGCGGGGATCCTTGTGCATGCCGAACGCCTTCTCTACCGCTGAACGCCCCGGGCGTGATCCGCGTCTGTTGGATCAGGCCAAACAAATGGCGCTACCGCCGTTGGTGGATACGTTCGCCGTGGTGTTGGGCCGGTTCGACGACGCCTTGTTCGACCGCGCCGAGCGCGCGGGCCCCTCGCAGATGGCCTTCCTGGACGCGATGCGTGAATTGCGCCGCCGCCGCGAAGAGATCACCGCCCGTTTTCGTGGCCACCTGGTCAAAGCCTGGCGCTCCATGGAAGCTGGCGAACCGCTGTCGGTAGAGCAGGCCTTCGCGCAGGATCACCAGGATGCCCTGAGCCTGGTGTCGGACCAGGAGCTGGAATCCCGCCTGGCCGCTCGCAACCTCGCCAGCGTGGTGATGCGCGAGTGGAAACCTGTATTGAGCCGACTGGACCGCCGCCTGGGCTGCATCGCCGGCAATCTGCCGCTGGATAGCGACTACAACCCTATCGGGTCGGAACATATTGGTGTCGCCATTCATGAGGCTTTCGCTACCTGCGACCTGACTTTGGAAGTCAGGCTGGTGGTGATCAAGCTTTGCGAACGCGACTTGGTGCCGGCGCTGGGCCGAATCTATGAAACCCTGGACCAGCGGTTGGCACAGGCTGGCGTGATGCCCGAGATCCAAACGGCGCGAAAGCGGGACCCGCAGCCCAAGCCGTTACCGCAGGAAGAAGAACTCGGTCCCGAGGAAACGGCCAATGCGCCCGCCTGGGCCGCGCGCTTCGTCAACCGCATGGCGGGTGTCAATCGCGCCATCCAGGCTTCAACCGGACACCGCGCGGAGCAGCAGGAATTCGATGGGCCGCCAGGATACGCAGCCGGTCCAGGGGCTCAGGGCGTCCTGCTCGAGGCGCTCCACCATCTGCTGCAGGAATCGCGTACTGGCCGGGAACAACAAGCCGCTCAACAGCAGACCGCGCACCAGCAGGTGAACCAACAGCACGCCCAGCGCGATCTCTCCCAGCGCGAGATGCTGTCGGTGCTTTCATTGCTGCAGGCCACTCCCAGCGCCACATTGCGCGCCGCGATCGGCGATACCGGCGAGTCGCTGGCGCAGCGTTTGAAAAGCGAAGTGCTAAGCAGCGCGATGCAGCTCGGGGTCGACCCGTCGACGGCGCGTTTGGCCCCGGTGGACGAAGACGCCATCGATCTGGTCGGCATGCTGTTCGACGTGATGCTGGACGAGCGCGCCTTGGAAGGCCGGCCACGCGAGTTGATCGGGCGCCTGGTCGTGCCCTTCGTCAAAGTGGCATTGCTGGACCGCCGCATGTTCGTGCAGAAGACCCATCCGGCGCGGCGCCTGCTCAATGTGCTGGCCGAAGCCGTCGAGGGCAACAACGGCGAAAGCGCTGCCGAACGCACGTTGTTGACCAAAGTCGAGGAAGTGGTGGACCGGCTGGTGGCCGAGTTCAACGAGAACCTCGCCATCTTCCTGACCCTGGAAGAAGAGTTCCGCTCATTCCTCGAGCAACATCGCCGTCGTATCGAAATCGCCGAGCGCCGCGCCGCTGAAATCCAGCGCGGTCAGGAGCGCTTGGAAGCCGCGCGAATCCGCATGACGGCCGAATTGGACGTCCGGCTCGAAAATCGCCACATACCGCAAGCCATCGCGGATTTCCTGCGCCAGCCGTGGGCGCACCACGTCACCATGACGCTGCTGCGCGAAGGCGAGGAGGGCGATGGACTACGCGAAGCGATGGCGCTCGCTGATGGCGTTCTGGAAGAGCTGGCCGAGGCGCAACGCCAGATTATCGGCAAGCCATGGCTGCAGGCCTGGCGTCCGGCGCTGCAGCATGTATTCGCCAGCGTCGGCATGAATGCCGATGCGGCCAGCGGCGCTGTGGACGCGTTGCATGACACCTTGCAGGCGGTGGCTGCTTCGCGCCCGGACCTGGAAAAACCCCTGCCCGAGTTGCCGCAGGTCATCCTGCCCAAACCCGCGGCCGAAGAGGATTCGGCGGGCATCCAGTTGGTAGGCGGTATCGACACGCTGGATTTCGATCATTCCGATGCGGATCACTTCCGCAAGCTGGAGATCGGCACCTGGCTGGATTTCATCGACAAAGACAACAAGGTGCAGGCGGGCAAACTCTCGTGGGTCAGCCCCATCTCCTCGCGCCTGTTGTTCGTCAACCGGCGTGGCGTGCGCTTCTGCGTCGCCTCGCCGGAAGAACTGGCGGCCATGGTGCGGATGGGCCGGCTGCGCACCCATCAGGCCGAAGACGCTTTCGACGCAGCCATGCAGGGCGTCATCGATCGGCTGGAGCCAAACAAGACGGTCGCGCCGGTCTAAGGCCTAGAGACCACACTGGTTCAGCGCTGTACCGGGTTTAAAGCTGCACTGGCTAACGCATCGCTTGCCTGCCGGTGGTGACGTCGCACTCTCTGAAACGCCGTAACACCCTCTGGCGTTCTCCGATAAGCCTCGCGCTTTGTTAGCATCGGCGGACGGAAGTCCGATGACGAGGCGTGCATGGCGGTCGAAGTACGGGTACTGAAGGAATCGGCAACGGGCGAACGCCGCGTGGCCGCCACGCCGGAAACGGTCAAGAAACTCATCGCCGCGGGCGCGCGGGTCAGTGTCGAAAGCGGTGCTGGACTGTCTGCCGGATTTACCGACCAGGCCTATGTGGACGCAGGCGCGCAACTGGCCGCCACCGCTGATCGCGCGGACGCGGATCTGGTGCTTTGCGTCCAGCCGCCCGATGCCGCCGCGATCGGTGGTTTGAAGCAGGGCGCCACATTGGTGGGCACGCTGCAACCGCAAGCCGATGTTGCGCGCGGGGAAGCGCTGCAGGCGCGGGGCATTCTGGCGTTCCCGCTGGAGCGCTTGCCGCGCACCACGCGAGCACAAGCCATGGACGTGCTCAGCTCCCAGGCGGGCATGGCCGGCTACAAAGCGGTATTGATTGCCGCGCAGTTGGCGCCGCGTTTCTTTCCGATGTTGACCACTGCTGCGGGCACGATCCGCCCTTCCAAAGTGTTGATCGTCGGTGCCGGCGTGGCCGGATTGCAGGCCATCGCCACTGCCAAGCGGTTGGGTGCGCAGGTGGAAGGTTTCGACGTGCGTCCGGAAACGCGCGAACAGATCGAATCGCTGGGCGGCAAGTTCCTGGACTTGGGCGTCAGCGCCGCAGGCGAGGGCGGTTACGCGCGCCAGTTGACCGATGAGGAACGCGCCGAACAGCAACGCAAATTGGCCGAACACGTGAAAGGCGTCGACGTGATCGTCTGCACTGCCGCGGTTCCAGGACGCCCCGCGCCGAAGATCATCTCCACCGCCATGGTTCAGGGCATGAAGCCGGGCAGCGTGATCGTGGATTTGGCTGCGGAAACAGGCGGCAATTGCGAGGCGACCCAGCCAGGCGAATCCGTCGAACTGGGTGGAGTGACTGTGTCCGGTCCCTTGAATCTGGCCAGCATGGGCGCCGTGCATGCGAGCGAGATGTATGCGCGCAACGTCTTCAACTTCGTTGCGCTGTTCGTCAAAGAGGGATCGCTGCAGTTCGACTGGAACGATGAGTTGCTGGCCAAGACGGTTTGGCCGGAGCGTGTGTCGGGTTAATCGAAGCAAGCGCAAAAGCCATCGGCGCCACCTGTGGGAGCGACGTAAGTCGCGACCGGAAACATCAACGTCGCGACTTACGTCGCTCCCACAAGGTGGGCCCTCGGTCCTGTTTTGTAGGAGCGCCGTCCCGGCGCGAGCTTTGACCAGCTTCGCTGTTGAAGAGCGTTTCGCCTTTGTCGCGATCTGACGGAAAGAGCTCGCGGCGAGACGCCGCTCCTACCGATGTTGTTATTTATCGCGCTGCCGCGGGACTGCGCCTTTCGGCGGGTTCTTCTCCAGCCAGGCACGGCGTTGCTCCGGCGTCATTTGCTTCCATTGATCATGCAGTTGCTTACGCTGTTCCGGCGTCAGGTCCAGCATGTGCTCATATAACGCGCGCGCCTGTTCGCGCTGTTGGGGATTCATCCGTTCAAACCGCTTCATGCCGTGGCGCGCCTGGGCGCGTTGCTCGGGTGTCATCGTCTTCCAGCGCTGCGCGCGTCCCATCATGCGTTCGCGCGTCTGCGGCTCGCTATTCCACCGGTCACGGACGGGGGCGATCAACGTCTCGCGTTGCTGCGGCGTCAGCTTGTCCCACTCGGGCAATGAAGCAGGCGCCGGATCTTGCGCCAGCGCCGATCCGGCCACCAACAACGACCATCCAAGTAGATGGGTCAGAAAAGTTTTCATCGGTTACTCCATTGCCAGCGGCGGTGCGTCAGCCGAGGCCAGCCACAGGTACAAGTCGGGATCTTCGTCCAGCACATTGGTAGTGCTGTATTCATTAGTGCTGGCATCGCCATTGCTGGCCACCGGTGCTGCCGGCATTTCGCCGGGAAGCGGGTTTTCGCCCCAGGGTAGTAAACGCACGCCTATTCCCACCGCCAACACCGCGGTGAAGGCAGTGGCGGCAATCCAGCGTCCATAGCCGTGTAGGCCTCGCGGAGGACGTGCGTCTGCCTGTGCGGCGTGGCGTGCGGCACGCAGGCGCGCGAGCATCGCCGGCGACAACTCCTTCAGAGCGGCGTTGTGCCATAGCCTGGCCTGCTGGTCGAAGCGGTTCTGGGAATCGTCCGCGGGTTTCATCGCAAATCCTCCAACTGTTTCTGTAATGCATCGCGGGCGCGGGAGAGGTGAGTCTTGACCGAGCCTTCCGAACAACCCATCGCCTTGGCCGTGTCGGCCACATCCAGTTCTTCCAGCACGCGTAGGGTGAACGCTTCGCGCTGGCGGGCCGGCAGGCCGCGCAGCGCTTTCACCAGCCGCGTATATGCCTCCTGCTGATCATGCGACTGCGAGGGACCGACGGCAGGATCAGCCCAGTCGACCAGGCTGTCCTCATTGCGATCTCCCGCAGGCAACAGCCAGCGCAGACGAAAATTGTGGCGGCGCTGCACATCGACGATCTTGCGCCGCAGGATGCTCCAGAACAACGGCGTCCATTCGCCAGGCGGCCGTTCGCGATAGACGAGCATCTTCATCATGGCGTCCTGCACGGCATCCAGGGCGTCATCGCGGCTACGCAAACCTGCTTCGGCGAAGCGAAAGGCGCGGGTGCCGATATCCGCCAGAAACGCTTCCAGCGTAACGGGTGCGCGCGGCGGAGCTGGCGATTGGAATTCCCGGTTGGCATCGGTGCTCATCAACATAGATTAGGGCCTGGCTTGTCCGACAGCGTCAGCAGGCCTTAGCGGCGATCCCAGCGGCGGTCGAAGCGATCACCCCGGCGATCCCACCGGGCTTCGACGCGTTCGCCCTGGTGGTCCAGGCGGCGGTCGATACGATCGCCTCGGGCGTCCAGATGATCGGCGGCATGGTGGTAGCCATGCCGGTCGGCCCAATCGGTGCGACGGTCGTAACGCTGCTCAATCCGGTCGCCCTTGGCATCCAGACGGTGTTCGATGCGGTCGCCTTTGCGGTCCAGGCGGCGGTCGACACGATCGCCGTAGTCGCCTGCGGTCGCGGTGCCGATGGTGCCGAACAACAGTGCGGCCAAACCCAGCGTGCGGTGACGATTCATGGCGCGGTCCTCGGATGGTGTGGGGTGCGGGAAGGGAAACGTTCCGCGGCGTGGTCCGTTGACCGGAGGCCGCATGAGTCCCAAGGAGTTCAGGTGCGGTTATGATGCGGAGCGCGTCGTGGATACTTGGTCCCGGCACCTGCATAGCGGCAGACAACTGACGGAGAGAGTGGATGAGCGACGGGTTCGTGGCCTTGTACATCTTCATGCTGGCGGCGATCGCCGGCCACGTGATCATTTCCCGGGTGCCGGTCATCCTGCATACCCCGCTGATGTCGGGCTCCAACTTCATCCACGGCATCGTGCTGATCGGCGCCATGGTGGTGCTGGGCCATGCGGATACCACGCTGGAGAAGGCCATCGGTTTCGTCGCGGTACTGCTGGGCGCGGGTAACGCCGCCGGCGGTTACGTGGTAACCGAACGCATGCTGGAGATGTTCAAGAGCTCCAAGAAGCCTGCCGGCAAGCAGGGAGCCAAGTGATGGACTGGACGCTCACGGAAATGCTTTCGCTTGCGGTAAAGACCAGCTACCTGGTGGCTGCCACGTTGTTCCTGCTGGGCCTGCAGCGGATGGCATCACCGATGACGGCGCGCAGCGGTATCCGCTGGGCCGGCATGGGCATGCTGATCGCCACGGTGGCGACGTTCTTCCTGCCCGACCTGCACAATATTCCGTTGATCCTAGCGGCCATCGCCATCGGTACCGCGGCGGCGTGGGTGTCGGGCAAGCAGGTGGCGATCACCGACATGCCGCAGATGGTCGCGCTGTACAACGGCATGGGCGGTGGTTCGGCGGCCGCTATCGGTGCGGTCGAACTGTTGCGCTTCTCGTTCCTGATGAATCGCGATACCACCAATTGGAGCCAATCGGCGCTGGCCGAACTGGCGGCGCGCCAGCCCGGTGCGATCACTCTGGCACTGGCGGTCATCGGTTCGGCGATCGGCGCGGTGTCGTTGTCCGGCTCCGTCATCGCGTGGGCCAAGCTGGACGGACGGCTGGACAGGCGGGTGACGTTCCCGGGGCAGCAAATTTTCAATCTGCTGGTCTTCGTGGCGATGGCCGTGCTCGGCGGCTGGGCGGCCGTCACGTTGAATCCCATCGCCATCATCGCGTTCTTCGTGGTGGCGCTGGCACTGGGCGTGCTGATGACGCTGCCGATCGGCGGCGCCGACATGCCGGTGGTGATCTCGCTGTACAACGCGCTCACTGGTTTGGCGGTGGCGTTCGAAGGCTATGTGCTGGGCAACGAGGCGTTGATCATCGCCGGCATGATGGTCGGTGCGGCGGGCATCCTGCTGACGCGGCTGATGGCCAAGGCCATGAACCGGCCCATCAGCGGCGTGTTGTTCTCCAACTTCGGGGGCGGTGGCGAAGCGCAGGAAATCTCCGGCGCGCAGAAACCCATCGAAGCCGGCGACGTCGCGGCGATGATGGCATTCGCCGAACGCGTGGTCATCGTGCCGGGTTACGGCATGGCGGTGGCGCAAGCGCAGCACAAGATATGGGAACTGGCGCAGCGGCTGATCGAACGCGGCGTCAAGGTGAAGTTCGCGATTCATCCGGTCGCCGGCCGCATGCCCGGCCATATGAATGTGCTGCTGGCCGAAGCTGGCGTGCCCTACGACCTTATCGCCGACATGGATGACATCAACCCGGAATTCGCCAACACCGATGTCTCGCTGGTGATCGGCGCCAACGACGTAGTCAATCCGGTCGCCAAGACCGATCCGGCCAGCCCCATCTACGGCATGCCCATCCTGGACGTGGTCAACAGCAAGAACACCATCGTCATCAAGCGCGGCAAGGGCACCGGTTTTGCCGGTATCGAAAACGCGCTGTTCTATGCCGACAACACCCGCATGCTGTATGGCGATGGCGCCGAGATGGCCAGTGCGCTGGTCAGCGAACTGAAGGCGCTGGACGGCGGGCATTAAGGCCTTTTTGCTTCAAGTAACGATAAGCGTCATGACCAGCCATTCGGTTGTTGAATAGTTTTTCAACAGCGCAGCCGGTCAAAGCAACTGCCACCCGGATCGTAAGGCGCTGGGTCCCGGCCTACGCCGGGATGACGATGCGTTATTGTCCCCAGCGATCAACACGAAAGCGCTCCGCTGCCTGCGTCCGCTAGCAATCGGATGACAGCGCTATTCCAGCGTTAGCCGGCGCAGCGTTTGCCTACGCTCGGAGCCGCGAGTGCGTGGCGTGCCGCAACACGGTCAGGGATAGCAGATCTCGCCTTTGACGAAGGTGGTGATCATGCCGCCGCTTTTGTGGCCGCTGACGAAGAGGTAGCCGCTGGCGCCGGCATAAAGGCCGGTTCCCTGGACGATTTCCTGATAAGCGGTAACCACGCCTTCGGAGTTGTTGGTGGTAACGCCGGTTTCGCGCATCGTCAGCGTGCCGCTCTGCGTGCGGTATTCGAACGGCCCGCTGTAGGAAATGAAACTTGGCGAAGTGGGTGGGCCCGCGCGACCGCTGTCGGCAGCGAAATGGGTGGTCCCGCGTAGCCCGTGGTTGCCGTCGACTTCGCCCAGGAAACATGATGCCAGGCCGGGATTGCAGCCTTCGGCCGAGCTGACTTCAGTCAAGTCGGCGTGGATCGCCTTGCAGGATCCCGCCAGCGCCGGGGCGGTGACGCAAGCCAGTAGCAATGGCAATAGGGTCAGGTGTTTCATCGCGTTGTCTCCTTCGATACGCACCGGTGCGCGGTCCGATGCGTTGGGGTACCCCGATGTCCGCGCGGGCGGAAAATGGATATCGCGCTGGTTCATTCGTCTATCGGCGGCGATGCATGCGTTGTGAGGGAAGGCGTTGCCCCGGTGCCCGGTACTGAAGAACTCAGGCGGCGATCGCGTCGCGCCCGGCAAGCTGACGCCGCGCTTCGCTTGCCGTGATGCCAAAGGTGTTCTTGAACGCGCGGCAGAACGCGCTCTGGCTTTCGAAGCCGACCATGCCGGTGATTTCGCAGATGGGCAGCGCCGTATCGCTGACCATGCGCCAGGCTTGTTCCTCACGTCGACGCGCCGCGTATTCGGAAGGTGTTTCGCCGAACACCGCGCGATAGACGCGGATCAGGTGGCATGGGGAATAGTTTGCGGTTTTTGCCAAGCACTCCAGGTCCAGCCGGACATCGGGATGGCAATGAATCTGATGGCGGACGCGGAGCAGCCGCATCAGCGTCTGCCGCCGGCGTGCCAACGTCCGGCCATTGCAGCGCGACAAAAGCGAGTGCAGTGAATGCTGCTGTTCCAGCAGGCTGGCCGATAGCGCTGTCACCCAGGCTTCCTGATCGCCTGCGTACGACGCGACGGACGACGGCGTCTGCCGTGCGAGCTTCATGAGCAGGCCTGCGGTGTCGCGCCAAATGCGTCCCTGCCAAGGAAACAGCCCGTCAGCGCGCGTGGCGGTATGGGAAGGCCATGCCGCAGCCGTACCGGCCAGTCCCAACCAGCCTTGTGGGCCACGAGAACGGCAGCGCAACGGACCTTCGCGCCAGACCTGCAAATCGCGCGATCCCAGTTCCCAATCGCTACCCGGCGTCGCCAGCGATACTTGGCCCCGTAGTGGCCACCAGACCGACGTCCAGCCAGCGGGAACATCGGCCTGGACGCCGCGCCCGCTACCGTGCAGGAGATGCAGGCTGTCGTGAGGCTGGTGGGACAAATCCAGCTGGTCCCCGAAACGAAGCGTGTGACGGATGATGCGCATGAGCACGTGTAGGCGAGGATTGATTGGCCCCACCATATCGCTGCGATGTCGCGGGTTTTAGTGCCAATTCATTCGGGTGCGAGAGGGCCAATCGCGCTTCGGTAGCATCGGGCCAGTAGCAACGAGGCCGTCGCAACGGCAAGCGATAGTGAATAGCCGCTTAGTGCGGCTTTTTCGTAGAGCGGAGCTTGCTCCGCTGGATTTATCCGGAAGCCACTGTCTCAAGAGCAGCGGAGCAAGCTCCGCTCTACGAAAGCGCCGAGTCCAAAGACTCGGTGCTGCTCGCACTCAAAAACGCTGCTGGTATTTCATATAAGTAAAGCGACCAATGTCGAACTGGCCGTTGTACGGCACGTTGGCATTGGGCGCGCTGTACATCTGCGGTCCTTCGCGGTCGAACGCGTTGGTAGCGCCAATGGAGATGGTGGCGTTCCATGGTGCGGTCCAACGCACTTCGATGTCGTTGAATGTGATCGAACCTGTCTTGTTGAGTGGACGGGTCTGCGCGGGGTTGCCGGCAATGAACCCTGGGTCGGTGCATTCCTCCGGGAACAGCGTCGCCGACAGGCAGGTCTCTTTTTGCGACGAGAAATAACGCGCACCCCACGTCGCGCTCCATGCGCCCTGGGTCCAGGTCACGTTGGCGTTCGAGCGGATGCGGAATGTGCCGATGAAACCCGGCGATGTGGCGTAGCCCACCAGTTGTTGCGGCAACGTGGCGGCGTTGGTATCGGTCTTGATCTCGTCCTTGCTGGTGTAGGTGGTCTGCCACACCATGTTGAAGTTGCCGAAATCGGTTCTCAAACGGTAGCTCAGATCCAGGTCGTAGCCTTCCGCTTCACGATAGCCGGCGTTGATGCCGGTGAAGGTCAGGTTGTTGACGAAGCCCAGCGCCGGGTCGCGTGTGAAGTCGACGCAACGCGAAGCATCCATCTGGATGTAGCAATCGTTGAGCATCTGGGTGGGGCTGTCCGGCACGATGGTGTCGTCGATGCGGATCTTCCACCAGTCCAGGCTGACGTTGAGTCCTTCCATGAAGTTGGGGCTCCATACGACACCCAGCGTCTTGGACTCGGAGGTCTCTGGTATCAGGTTCTCGTTGGAACCAGAGAAGAACGCCACCGGCGTCTGCGCATTGGGTGCGCCGGCCGGATTGAAACCCTGCGCCAACTGGCGGTACGTATCGGCATTCACGATGTCCTGTGCGCAGCGTGCACGCACCGCTGCATTCGATGCCGACGCACCGAACAAGGTGTCGCAGGGATCGGTGAAGAACGAGAACGTTTGCGAACCGCCGCCATACAGGTCGTTGATGGTCGGCGCCCGAAAGCCGTCGGCAAAGGTGCCGCGCACCAGCAGCGATTCGATTGGTTTCCATTTGAAGCCGAACTTGCTGTTGAGCGTATCGCCGAAGGTGTCGTAGTCGGAATAGCGAGTCGCCACGCTGAAGCTCAGTTCCTGCGCACCGGGAACATCGGCCAGCACCGGGATCAGCAACTCGCCGTAGATTTCATCCACGCTGTAGCCGCCTTTTGTCGGGCCGCCCGCCAGCGTGGTGGAGTTGCCAGTGACCGCCATGGCATCCGGATTGAACTCACCCGATTCCTTGCGACTCTCCACGCCGACCGCAAAGCCCAGATCGCCGCCCGGTAGCGTGAACAGCGAACCGCTCAGGTTGGCGCTGAACACTTCGGTTTCAGTTTCGCCGGTGAAGTTAAGCGACTGGAAGAGGAAGTCCTGTAGCGTCTGATTGCCGGTCAGCCCGCCATCGCCCGAGCGGCCGAAAGGAATGTACGGATTCCATGGCGTGCATGATGCCAGCGGGATGGGAACAGCCGCCGTCCCGCACTGGACCACGCCTTCGGCATTGAGGAACGACGGACCCACGGCTTGTGCTACGCGCGCGATATTGAGGTTGCCATAGTTCTGCTGGGTGATCTTGTTGTTGTTGTACAGATAACCGACATCCCAATCGAAGAAGCGTTCGCCTACGTTGAAGCTGCCGTCCAGCGCGGCGGAGAAGCGCCACGTGGTGGAGGTGGACAGGTTGGTGCGTGGCACTTCCCAAGTGCGGCGCCAGAAGTTGACCGCTGTCGGTGTGGCGAAGCCATGGTGGCTGCCGACCGGATTGTAATAGCTGTCCACCGACATGGGAGTACCAAAAGGGGCGCTCTGGAACGGATAGCCCGCCACTTCGTTTTCGGCATCGCGCGATGTGTACAGCATGTTGCCGCGGAAGCGCACCTTGTCGTTGATGTCGAAGATGCCATCGACGAATAGCGAACGGCTTTCCAGCGGTGTGCGCAGATGAGTTTGCAAGTTGGTGTTGCTCTTGTCGACGGTGCTTCCGTTCGGGTTCGCAGCAGTGGTGCCGGTTACCGCGTCCTGCGCGTGATAGTTGGCCAGGCTGCGCCAGTCGGCGTCGGTGTTGAGCACGCGGTTGCCGCCAGGGCCGATCTGACTGGCGCCGCTGCCCAGGTTGATCACGCCCCACTGGCTGACCGTGGTCCAACCGCGAGTCGGGTGCCATTGACCTTGCGGATACGCGCTGAAGGCGCGATTGCCCGACATTACTTCCTCTTCCTTGCGGTATTCCACCGCCGTGGTCAGCGAACCGCGGTCACCGGTGAAGCCCATGATGAAGTCGGCGCGCGTGGTTTCGCCGTCGCCTTCATCGTACTGACCGTAGTAAGCCTGCGCGGTGGCGCCCTCGAAGTTGGAACGCGTGATTATGTTGATGACGCCGGCAATGGCGTCGGAGCCATAAAGCGAAGAGGCGCCGTCTTTCAGCACTTCGATGCGTTCGACCGCGGTCGTCGGGATCAGCGACACGTCCTGCAGGCCACTGGTGCTGATGCCCAGACGCTTGCCATTGACCAGGATCAAGGTACGGGTAGTGCCCAGATTGCGCATGCTGATGAACTGCCCGCCCACGTTTTCGCCAGCGGATAGCGGCATGGCGCGGCTGATCGCGGGCGCGCCGGCTGCGGAGATGTTCTGCAGAATGTCGGCGATCGACTGGAATCCCTGCTTTTCGATATCCGCGCGGCTGATGGTCAGCACGGGTGCGGCGCTTTCCACATCGACTTGCCGGATGCGTGTGCCAGTGACTTCGATGCGGTCCAGCGTGGTGGTGGCCGGCTCCGCTTCCTGTGCGGAAGCAGAAAGGATCGGGGTGGTGCCGACGGCGATCGCCGCAATAATCGCATCGCGCAGCCGGCAGGTTTTCAGTGTCATGGGTTGGCTCCAGTCATGGTTCGTGAGAAGTCCGTGCTGCTTTTCGCCGCAGCGGGCGGCGTGCACGGGCATGACTGCAAATTACGAATTCTTAACTGCTCTTGATGCGCGAATACAACGAAACCGATATGCGCCAATTGAGTAATCGCGTGCCTCGTGCATGCGCGCGTGCAGATGGCGAACATCGGCATGCGATCGCGCAGCGCATGCACAACAACGCGATTCCACGGGCAGTAGGTTCGAAAGCGACAGCCGTTCGGCCGGAGAGGATTCACCATGAAGCAGACGCTCAGCGGTTCGGCGATCGTATTGATCTGTGTGCTTGGGATACATGCCGCAAGCGCGAAATGCCTGGGCAAGAGCGGCGAACGCCTGGTGCCGCTGGTAGAGCTGTACACCGCCGAAGGTTGCAATGAGTGTCCTGCCGCCGACCGCTGGTTATCCGAACTCAGCAAGCAACCTGCGTCGGCGCGTCCTTCGCTGCTGGCCTTGCATGTGGACTATTGGGACGAGATCGGTTGGCCGGACCGGTTCGCTGCCCCGCTGCATGGCAAGCGGCAGGAGGCGCGGGTGACGTTGGCCGGCAAGCGGGTGGTGTACACGCCACAAGTGATGGTGGGACGCAACACACAAGTCGACTGGCGCGACCCTCGGCGTTTGGCCTCCAGTCTTTCATCACTGGCGGATTCACCAGCGGTGGATCTGACACTCCAAGCCAATCGCCAGCAAGGCACGGGTTTGCTGGTGCGGTTCAGTGCCACGCTGCGCCAGAACGAACACGTCCGTCTGCAACCGTTGCTATGGCTGGCGCTGTATCAGGATGGTCTCAGTAGCACGGTGACCGCAGGTGAAAACAAAGGCATGACCTTGCGGCACGACCGCGTGGTCCGGACGTTGAAAGGACCTTGGCGCATGCAGGAAAGCCGTTTCGAAGGAGAGGCCAGCATTTCGCTACCGCAGGCCGGGGAGGATCAGCTGGGACTGGTGTTGTTCGCCGAGTCCTCGCTGACGGGCGCTGGTTTGCAGTCCCTGGAGTTGCCGTTGTCGGCCTGCCCGGCCGATGGCTGACTAACCGCTACCGGCGTGTTGCTTTCGACGCCACGCGTGCGGCCAATGCGCAGGGCACACCTACCAGCAGCACGTGCGCGCCGATATGCGCCAGGTTGATCCACTGCCAAGGCGGCGACTGCGATCCGCCGGCGGCGGACAACGGCACCACGACGTAGGTCATGGCCGCGTACAGCACCAGTCCATACAGCGCGCCATAGCGAAGCGGTTGTTCAACCAGGATTTTCCAGTGCCGGCTGACGGCGTAGTAGACGTACGCCATCACCAACGCAATACCGAAGTGGGAAAGAAATCCCAGCAGTGCGGTCGCCGATCCGCCAGCGACAGCGGCGTCGCGTCCCAACCATCCGGCGGCAATCGACTGCAATATTCGCACCGGGCTGACGCCTTTGAATGCGTACAGACTGCAGATGTAGATCAGATCCAGCGTGCCGGCCGCGATGCCTCCCAATGCGACGTAGCGCAGGGGAAGACGGGCGGAAGTGGTGAGACCAGCCGCAACATTCATGATGATTTTTCCCGGAAGCCCGACAGGGCGGTGGTCGATTTCAGCGCATATCCGGGGTGTCGCGCGAGGGCCAATCAGGCGCTCGCGAAGGGCGCCAAATGGGTACAGATCACTCCCTACCCGCCGCGCGGCGAGCCGCCCACGCGCAAGGCAGCCCCACCAGCACCATGTAGGCCAGGACACAGGCGGCGATCCAATCCGGGCGCTGCGATGCTGGTCCAGCGGCCGTAAACAGAGGAACGGCGATATGGAACACCAGTCCGTACATCAAGGCGCCATAGGCCAGGCCGAATCGGACCGGCTGACGCAACAGCCGCGGAAAAGAGCGCGAAAGCCCGCGATAGATCACCGCCAGCGCCCACATGAGGACGACGTAAAGAACGCTACCCAGCGCGGCAGTGGCGATGCCGCCTTCGTAGGCGGCCCGCCCCAGCAGCCAAGTGGCGATGGACTGGAGAACTCGGATCGCCGGCACACCCTCGGCTGCCCAGAACAACACGGCGAAGCCCAGATCCAGGACGGTCGCGATGACAGCGGCCAGCAGCAGCCAGGGGACAGGGCGGTCCGCGACAGCATGGGGCCGGTAAAACGAGGCAGTCAGGTTCATCGGCGTGCTCCTGGGTTGGGGTCGATCCGGGAATTGGCCCTATCAGGAAGCAGAAAAGTGGCACTATCAAGGTCCAATTCCTTGGGTTCGAATGGAGCCAATTGGAATCGAGGCATGTTGATGCACCTGCAAATGGACGGAAAAGGGCCGCTGCACGCGCAGCTGACCCGCGCCCTGAAGGGAATGATGTTCGCCGGCGCCGTGGCGCGTGGTGCCCGGCTGCCTGCCACGAGACTTCTGGCGCGTGAGCTGGGTGTGTCCCGAAACACGGTGCTGGCCGCCTATGAGCAACTGCGCGCGGAAGGCTTTGTCGCGGCGCGGGTCGGCTCCGGCAGCTTCATTACGCCGCCGGTACAGCCCGCGAACGCGCCAGCGCCGGATTCAGTGACTTCGTTGCCGCCACAGTCCGAATACGCCCGCCGCGCCCGCAAATACCACAACCATTCGGCCATGGCCGGACGCGCCACTCCCGGCATGCGTTACGCCTTCCAATACGGTGTGCCATACACCAATCCCGCACTGACCAGCGCGTGGGCACGCGAACTGGCGCATGCCGCCGCTTACACGCTGCCCAACTATCCGATGACACAAGGCCTGCCAGCCCTGCGCGAGGCTGTGTGCGATTACCTGGCACGCCGGCGCGGCGTGCAGACAACGCCGGCCGATGTGCTGATCGTGGCGGGGACCCAGCAAGCCATGGCGCTGACCGCCCGCGTGCTGTTGAACATCGGCGATACCGCGGTGGTGGAAGAGCCGCACTACACCGCCATGCGCGAAGTCCTGCAAATCCACGGTGCCCGTGTCCACTCCATCGACGTGGATGCACAGGGGCTGGTGCTGGACTATCTGCCGGAGCCGCCGCCGCGGCTGCTCTACGTGACACCGTCGCACCAATTCCCCAGCGGCGTGGTGATGTCGTTGAGCCGCCGGCTGGAACTGCTGGACTACGCGCGCAGGCACGGCTGCTGGGTATTTGAAGACGACTACGACGGCGAATTCCGCTACGACGCGCAACCACTGGCCGCATTGCGTTCGCTGGATACCGGCGGTCGCGTCATCTACGTGGGCACCTTCTCCAAGGTGTTGTTCCCGTCCTTGCGGTTGGGTTATCTGGTGATGCCGCCGGGCCTGCGCGAGGACTACATCACCGCCAAATGGCAGGAAGACTTCGGCACGTCGGCCATCGAGCAGAGCGCACTGGCGCATTTCATGGAGAACGGTGGATTCGAACGCCACCTGCGCCGTGCAGGACGGGCCTTGAGCGAGCGACGCACGGCCTTGCTGAAGGGGCTGCGCGATGCGCTGGGCGATCAGGTCGAGATCGCCGACTCACGCGCCGGCATGCACCTGGTCGCTTGGTTACGGGATTTTGATGCTGCGCGGGGAGAGGCGCTGATTGTCCACGGACGCGAGCTTGGCCTTGATCTGTATTCCATCTCGCCGTACTACCAACGGCCGCCCGATCGTGCCGGCCTGCTGATGGGCTACGCCGGCATGTCGGTGGGCGAGATAGAGCAGGCGGTGAATCTGTTCGCGCGTTGCGTGCAGGAGACGCTTTCCCGCTGACGCGCCTTTGTAGCGCGCGCAAGACTTTTGAAAAGCCTCTAGCGCGAAAACCACGCTGCGATGATCACCGCAGCGGCCATGCAGACCAGATCGGACGGGCTGTTGGCTAATTGGCTCAGCGTCCACGCGTAGGCAGGTCCCAGTTTGACGGCCGATTCCCAGGGGTTGAGCCCCATCGCGAAACCGATCTGGGTGGCGGCGATGCCCCAATTCGCCAAAACGATCATGCCTGCCGTCGCCGCCGTGGCCAGAACGCTGCGTCCCAATCCATGTGGCATACCGCCGAAACGCAGCATCAGCACGACGTCCACGGCACCCAGCAATGCCATCCAACCGGCTTGGCCGTTGAGATACAGCGCCAGCAGAATCCAGATGAATATGAAGGAGAGGCCGCCCAGCAACAGTAGGGAAGGCGCCAGCCAGCGGGAGGATCGGGGTACTGCTTGGGCGGGCATGGCGACTCCGGGTGGGGACGCCAAGGATAAAGGGTTGTGGAAGGGAAGGTGGGTGAGAGCAGTTCGTACACCCCAGTCCACGGCCACGGATTCGCCCAAAGCGGCGCTTCGCCGCGGCGGGCTACAATAGCGCTCTTGCGCGGCCCCCATCCGCCCATATCTGATCGACATGTATTCCCGCAGCAGCGAACCCGTCCAATTCGAACGCGATTGCCCCGCCGTCCTGGTGCCGCAGGGTGAAAGTGTCACGCTGCCAGCCGGCAGCTACGGCTACATCACTCAGGCGCTGGGTGGCAGCTATACGGTGTTCGTCGAAGGCAACCTGTTCCGTATCGCTGGCCAAGATGCCGATGCCATCGGCAAGGAAGCGGCTGCGACGCTCAGCCTGCCAGCCGATGCCAGCGATGAAGAAGTCGAAGCGCTGGTCTGGAGCCAGTTGCGGACATGCTTCGATCCGGAAATTCCGTTCAACATCGTTGATCTGGGCTTGGTCTACGAGGCCAATCTGCGGCACCGCGAAGACGGTCAGCGCGAGGTCGACGTCAAGATGACCTTGACTGCGCCAGGTTGCGGCATGGGCGAGATACTGGTCGACGATGTGCGCAGCAAACTTGAGATGATTCCCACCATCGCCGAAGCGGACGTCGAACTCGTATTCGATCCGCCGTGGGGCCGGCACATGATGTCGGATGCCGCCAAGCTGGAAACCGGGATGCTCTGATCGCTAGTTTGCGATCTCATTATTTTCTGTCGAGTCGATGAAACGTAGAGCGGAGCTTGCTCCGCTGCTTCTGTTCGATGGGCCGGTGTAAAAAGCAGCCGAGTCCCCCAGGGGATTTAAACAATCTCGGCTCTACAAAAGCGCGGATGGGTTTCCTTGTGGGAGCGACGTGAGTCGCGACCGGAAACATCAACGTCGCGACTCACGTCGCTCCCACAAGGTGGCTATGTGCCGACACTCCGCCGCGGCTGGGTGACATTCAAAACAGGACATCGGCTCCGCATCAAGCCGTGGTGCTTTCGCCCCCCTCACAGCCCGCCACCAACAGCACGAAGTAAATGAATTTACCTGCAAAATCATGCATTCATGTGCAGCATGGATGGTAATGGCAGCTACTTTGTTGCCGAAGTGTGGCTCGCATCGCTGATTCACAGCGCGCCTGTCGGATAGCGTCGAGTACGGCCCTGCGCAACGCGGGGCCGCATCTTCCAGGAGAACCGGGCAAGGCCGCCACCGCTTTTATTTGAAGCTACCGCGCCTTTCGACTGGAAAACGCGCCGCGTCATTGCGGCATCACTCTTTTGAGAGGGAACCCCTGATGTCAGATTCATCGAAGAGCCGTTCGCGTAAAACCACCGCGGCTGCAACTGCTTTGCTGCTGTCTTCGCTGTATGTTGTTCCCGCCATGGCGGGCGAGGTCAACCTGGCTGGTCTGAGTGCGCCCCAGCAGGACGGGTTCAAGCAGTTCATCGTCAAATACGCGGATGGCAGTCCGCAACAACGCGATACCGCGACGCTGCGAGGCTCGCTCAATAGCGCCGCCAAAGCCGTACCGGCAGCAAAAGGCAAGGCACTCGGTCTTGGACATCTCCGCCGCCTGGCGGTAGGTGCCGATGTGGTGCGTTCCGATCGCAATCTTGACCGCGTGGAAGCCGAATCGCTGATGCGCCAGATTGCAGCCGATCCCAACGTCCTGTACGTGGAAGTCGATCAGCGCATGACGGCAGTGCTGACGCCCAACGACTCGCAGTTCGGCTCGCAATGGGGCTTCGGCACCAGCGCTTCCAGCATCAACGTGCGTCCGGCGTGGGACAAATCGACCGGTACCGGCGTCGTAGTGGCGGTGATCGACACCGGCATCACCAACCATGCCGATCTCAATGCCAATATCCTGCCGGGTTATGACTTCATCAGCGACACCTTCGTTTCGCGCGACGGCAATGGCCGCGACAGCAATCCAAACGATGAAGGCGACTGGAACCCCGTTGCGAACGAATGCTATAGCGGTTCGCCGGTCACCAATTCCAGCTGGCATGGCACTCACGTCACCGGCACGGTGGCGGCGGTCACCAACAACTCGACCGGCGTGGCGGGTACCGCATTCAATGCCAAGGTTGTGCCAGTGCGCGTGCTGGGTCGCTGCGGCGGTTATACGTCCGATATCGCGGACGCCATTGTCTGGGCTTCCGGCGGTACGGTCACAGGTGTGCCCGCAAACGCCAATCCGGCCGAAGTGATCAACATGTCGTTGGGCGGCGGCGGCACTTGTTCGTCCACGTACCAGAACGCGATCAACGGTGCGGTGTCGCGCGGTACCACAGTCGTCGTGGCCGCTGGCAACAGCAACGTCAACGTATCCGGTGCGGTGCCCGCCAACTGCCCCAACGTGATTGCGGTCGCGGCCATCACCTCTGCGGGTTCCAAGGCCAGCTTCTCCAACTACGGCGCCGGCGTGGATATCGCGGCTCCAGGCGCGAGCATCCTGTCTACGTTGAACACGGGCACCACCACACCGGGCAGTGCCAGTTATGCGTCCTATAACGGCACGTCGATGGCGGCACCGCACGTGGCGGGCGTGGTGGCATTGATGCAGGCCGCGGCGGCCACGCCGATGACGCCGTCGCAGGTGGAAAGCACGCTGAAGAGCACGGCACGCCCGTTGCCCGGCACGTGTTCGGGTGGCTGCGGTGCGGGTATCGCCAATGCCGACGGCGCAGTAGTGGCGGCGCAAGGCGGTGGTGGCGGCAACACGCAGACCTACACCAACGGCACCGACGTCACCATCAGCGACAACACCACTGTCACTAGTTCGGTCGCTGTTTCCGGACGTACCGGCAATGCACCGAGCAACGCATCGGTGGCGGTGAACATCGTGCACACCTATATCGGCGATCTGAAAGTCGACCTGATCGCGCCGGATGGCAGCGTATATGTGCTGCACAACCGCAGTGGCGGCAGTGCCAACAACATCAATCAGACCTATACGGTCAACCTGTCGTCTGAAGCCCTGAACGGCACGTGGACTCTCAGAGTCAACGACAACGCCAACCAGGACACCGGTTATATCAACAGCTGGAGCGTAACGTTCTAAGCAACGCAGTCTCTCCCCTGCGTCGCGATGATCCCCGGCTTCGGCCGGGGATTTTTTTTGTAGAGCGGAGCTTGCTCCGCTGCTCTTCGCGGTGCCTTTGCCGCAAAAGCAGCGGAGCAAGCTCCGCTCTACGCTCCACCGTTCACCCAATCGCTTCAAACCGATTGGCCGCTACATTCTTGCGTACTTTCATCGGGTCCCAAATGCGACCGTTCATGGCGATGTAGACGCCTGCCGGCAACGACTGCACCGCGCCGACCGCACAACCGATATTGAACTCGGCATCCGAGCCGCGGAAGCGGGCAGGGTTCAAAGCGCCGGTCAGTACGATGGTTTTTCCTTCGATCGTCGCCAAGACCTTGGCTGTTTCCACCATGCTGTCGGTGCCATGGGTGATCAGCACGTGCCGCGCGTTCTGCGCGGCCACGGTGGCGCGAACCAGTTCGCGGTCGGCATCGCTGATGTGCAGCGAGTCCTTGCGGATGATCGGGATCACATGGAAGCGGAAAGCGACACCCAATTCTTCGAGGATGCGGCCGATCTGCGGCTCGCCTATCTGGTAGTCCGATTTGTCGTCGAAGTAGATCTTGTCGATCGTGCCGCCGGTGGTGACGATCAGCAGTTCTTCCATCTTGTTTGCTCCCGCGGCAGGCGCCATTCGGCCGGCCGCTTATGTTCATTCAGGTGTGACCAGGTCCGCCGCCATTTAATGGGCAGAGTGCGCGCCGCCAATTATCGCTGTTCCACGCACGCGTGAGCACTTTTCCCGCATTGCGGGCTATCTCACCTCCCGAAGCCGCTCTTCGTAGAGCGGAGCTGCGCCCCGCGACAGTGCCGAGCCGCTAGGAATGAGGCCGTCGCAACGGCAGGCGATAGCGAATAACTGTTTAAAGGTGCTCCTCGCAGAGCGGAGCTTGCTCCGCTGCTGCCTGGATCATCGCGCCTTCACGAAGATCAACCGAGCAAGCTCGGCTCTACAGAAGCCGACAGCCTGGAGGCGATCACCCCGATCGCCTCCGGCCAAAGCGCGCACGCAATCCCGGCCAGCTGGACGCCACGATGATCATCACGGACAGAACGATTTCTAGACTTGCATAACCGGCTTCCGCCGGCCGTGAGTAAGCGGCCATCACGCCGTGACTGAACCAGAACAGGCCGAACACGCCGGACCAGAACGCCGCCTTGGCGCTGCCGCGCAGCACCCCCAGCAGCATCAGCAACGGCGGCAGGACGAAAACGATCATCGACGCCAGGTAGTGCTTGTCATTGTGGAACCACAAGGCAAACAACACCGACAGCGCGAACAGCGATATACCCAACAGCACCCGGGAAGGACGTACGGAACCCGCCATCAGCGATCTCCCAGGCGGCGAACGGTATCGGCGACGCGTTTTCCCAGCGCTCGCGCCAAGGCAGCTTCTTCGTCACTCAGCTGCGCGTCGTTGTCACCACCAGCCACATGGCTGGCGCCATACGGCGAACCGCCGGTACGCGTGGTGCTGAGCAGGGGCTCGGTGAATGGAATGCCGACGATCAGGCAACCGTGGTGCAGCAGGGGAATCTGCATGGACAACAAGGTCGATTCCTGGCCACCATGCTGGGTGGCGGTGGAGGTGAAAACTCCCGCAGGCTTGCCCACCAGCGTGCCGCTGGCCCATTCCGCACCCAGGCCATCGATGAAATGCTTGATGGGCGCCGCCATGTTGCCGAACCGGGTCGGGCTGCCCAACACCAATCCCGCGCACTCATCCAAATCGCGACGGTCCACATAAGGAGAGCCTTCTTCAGGCACCGGTGGCGCCGCCTGCTGCGTGACGGCAGCCACCGGCGGCACCGTACGCAGCCGAGCGGTCATGCCATCCACCTCGCCGATGCCACGCGCGATTTGCCGCGCCAGCCGGGCCACAGAGCCGCCGCGGCTGTAGTAGAGCACCAGAATGTCCGGCATGTTCCTTTTTCCTGAGTCTGACAATGGGCCCTAGTATCGGCGATGTCGCCGTCCCGGCGCATCGGTTAACCTTCCCCGCATGGAGCCTTTGGATTCACTCAACCGCTGGACCGATCGCCTTCGCGATCGCGCGCGCGCCGGTACTTTTGCCCGCTTTCTGGCAAAACGTTTCCTGGACGAGAGGCTGTTTCAGGCGGCCGCGGCGTTGGCCTATACCACGCTGTTCGCGCTGGTGCCGTTGGCGATGGTCGTTTTCGGCGTGCTGTCGGCGTTTTCCGCGTTCCAGGAATGGAGCGACCAGTTGCGCGACTACGTCTTCGCCAATTTCGTACCCGGCGCCGCGGAAGACTTGAAGGACACGTTGAACATCTTCCTGAGCAATACCGGCAAGCTCACCGCGCTGGGCGTGGTGGCGCTGATGATCTCCCTGCTGATCACGCTCAACAGTATCGAGGCGACATTCAACCGGATCTGGCGGGTGAGCAGTGCGCGGCCCAAGCTGTCGCGCTTCCTGGTGTATTGGACGGTGCTGACGCTGGGCGCGTTGATGGCGGCCGCGTCGCTGGCGCTTTCGGCGCGTTTCTATGCGTTACCCGTCTTTGCGACCACGGGCGGAAGACTCCTGCAGAACCTGTCACTCAGCGTGGCGCCCATGGTGATTGAACTGGTCGCCATCACGGCCATCTACCGTGTCGTACCGCATCGGACTATCAAATGGCGATACGCCATCGCCGGAGCATTGCTGGCGACTGCCCTGCTCGAACTCATTAAATGGGCCTTGGGCATTTACTTGGGCAGCTTCAACACGTATCAGAAAGTCTACGGTGCGCTGGCGGCGGCGCCCATTCTGCTTTTGTGGATATATCTGTGCTGGGTGGCGGTGTTGCTGGGTGCGTCGTTGGCTTCGTCGATGGCGGCGTTCCGTTATCAGCCCGTGTCGATGCGCCTGCCTTTGGGCTACGAGATTTACGGATTGCTGCGCATGTTGGGGCGTTTCAACGAAGCGCGTGCCAAAGGCAAGGGACTGCACAGCGATCAGATCCAGACGATGGAACCGATGCTCACCGACGCGCTGATCCAGCAGATGCTGGGCCAGCTGAGCGAGATCAACCTGCTGCGGCGCGATGAAGAAGGCGAGTGGCTGCTTGCGCGCGACCTGGACGATATGACGGTGGCGGCGTTGTATGAAGCCTGCCAGTTGCGGATCCCCGTCGCCGAAGCGCACCTGCCATGCGGCGACGATACGTTGGGCATTGCCGCCCGCGCGGCGCTGGACGATCTGCGTGTGCCGTTGCGCGACTTGTTGAAGCGAAAAGTCAGCGATATCTACGCTGGATACCACGAGGAAAAACCATGAGAAGCGGTTCGTTTGCCGGTGCGCTGTTGTTGCCGTTGATGTTGGCGGTGTCGGCCTGCCAGCAGGAAACACCAGCGCCTGCCGCATCGCCGGCGCCAGAGCCGTCTGCCGCGCAAGCACCCGCAGCGAAAGAAAGCCAGGCTGCCGAGGTGCCTGCGCTGAGCGTCGAAACCGTGGAAGGGTTCACCTACGACTTGGCGGCGCATCGCGGCAAATGGGTGGTGGTGAATTTCTGGGCCACCTGGTGCGCACCCTGCCTGAAGGAGATGCCGGAGCTGTCCGCGTTGGACGCGATGCATGAGCACATCGAAGTGATCGGCCTGGCGTACGAGGAAATAGACGCGAAATCGATGCGCGATTTTCTCAGCAAGCGGCCGGTGGTCTATCCCATCGCTATCGTCGATGTGGCGAATCCGCCAGCCGATTTCGCAACCCCACGCGGTCTGCCAATGACGTACCTGATCGCACCGGATGGCAAGGTCGCACAGCAATTTCTGGGGCCGGTGACGGCCGGCGAGATAGAAGCCGCGATTGCGGCAGCCGGTGGGCCGAAAGCGGAGGCGTGATGGCGGCGGCGCGTTTTCTGGTCAGCGGCAAAGTGCAGGGCGTGTTCTTTCGCGCCTCCACTCGCGAACGCGCGCTGGACCTCGGTTTGTCGGGCCGCGCCACCAATCTGCCGGATGGCCGCGTGGAAGTCGTTGCCGAAGGCGACGCCGTCGCCCTCGATGCGTTGGAAACCTGGCTGCGGCACGGGCCACCGATGGCGCGCGTGGACCGTGTGGAACGCAGCATTTTGGACAGTCCCGTCAACCCGGGCTTCGTTACCGGTTAAGTAGCGTGCGCTGTGCGCACGTGAGGTGGGGTGCCACTCATTCGTACGCATAGCGCACACTAAAAAAAAGCGGGAGGAAGCGGCCCTGCCGACCGCTCCCTCCTGCCGCGTCGCACGGTTATTCCAATCCGGCGCTCATGGCCTTGGCCAAGGTGCCTTGCGCATCGTCACCGCTCAATTCCCAGAAGAACGCGCCTCCCAATCCTTGCGTCTTGGCATAGCTCATCTTCTCGGTGATCAACGCGGGATTGTCGAAGCTCCAGAACGTGCTGCCGTTGTAGATCCAATGCGCCCGCGCCTGGCTATCGACGAAGCTCGGCCATGCCAAATTCTTCAGCACCTTGTAATCCTCAATACCGGATTCGTAGGTGCCTGGCGCCGCGCTGCCGGTCTGATACAGGCCGTTGTTGACGTTCGCCACGTTGGTCCAGCCACGGCCGTAGAAGCCGATGCCCAGATTCAACTTGCTGGCCGGCACACCACGCTCCAGGAAAGCCTCGATGGCATCGTTGCTGTTGTAGAACCTGACATCGCCAGTGGAGGGATCGCTGGGCGAATCGAACAGGGCTGAGTGGTGATTGGTCTTGGTTTCCCACGCGCCATGGAAGTCATAGGTCATGACGTTGATGAAGTCCAGGTACTGCGCGTACTGGCCCGGATCGGTGGCGGCGACCTTATCGACACCGGCACCGACCGCGGCGGTCAGCAGCAACCCCGGGCGAACCGCATCGAGCTGACGACGGAACTCGGCCATCAGCGCGGTGAAGTTGGCGCGGTCTTCTGTCGAGCCGCAACTCAAACCGCATGCGTTGGGGTATTCCCAATCGATGTCGATGCCGTCGAAGACGCCCGCCGCCGCACCGGCCCCACCCGCGCCATCGGTGACCGGCAGATTGCCGCGAATATAAGCGTCGATGCAGGAAGCTACGAACGCCTGGCGATTGGCTGGCTTGGCTGCTTCGGAGAAGCCGCGCGACCAGGTCCAGCCACCCAGCGAGATCAGCACCTTCAAACCGGCGTGTTTAGCTTTCAGTTTTTTCAGCTGGTTCCAGTTACCGCGCAGGGTCTGGTTCCAGGTATCGGCCACACCGTCCACGCTTTCGGCCGCACTGAAGGCTTTGGTGTAGTCAGCGAACGCATCGCCACCCACGCCGGTGTTGGGATCGGACGCCTGCGTCACGCCCACTTCGCAGCGGTTGTTGCGGACATTGCCGAAGGCATAGTTGATATGCGTCAGCTCGGCTGCTGTGCCGCTGGTGTCGATGTTCCTGACCCGATAGTTGCGGCCATAAATGCCCCACTGCACGAAATAACCCAATACGCGTTTGCTGCCGCCGCCGCTGCTGGGCTGCGTCGTAACGCTGATGGACGTGCTTTGCGCCGAAGCATTGCCGGCACTATCGCGGGCACGCACTGTAAAGGTGTAAGCGGTGTTCGCCGCCAGGCCCGTGCTGGTGTAGCTGGTAGAAGCGGGTGATCCCACCAGGCTGCCATTGCGATAAACGTCATAGCCGGCGACACCGCTGCCACCGCTGTTGTCGCTGGAGGCATTCCAGCTTAGCGAGATGCTGCTGGCCGTTTTGGACGGTGAAGTCAGCCCGGTCGGGACGCTCGGTGGTGTGGTGTCCGAAGAGGTTGAGGTAGTGACGCTGATCTGCGCGCTTTGGGCCGAAGCATTGCCAGCGTTGTCGCGTGCTCGCACGGTGAAGTTGTACGTGGTGCTCGCCGCCAGACCGGTGCTCGTGTAGCTGGTCGACGTAGGCGAGCCCACCAGGCTGCCGTTGCGGTACACGTCATAGCCGGCGACACCGCTGCCGCCGCTGTTGTCGATGGAGGCGTTCCAGCTGAGCGAAATACTGCTGGCGGTCTTGGAAGGTGAAGCTAATCCGGCCGGCACGCTGGGCGGAGTGGTGTCGCTTGCCGCGGCGACCGTGACATTGACCGTGGCCGAGGTGGTCGTCGCACCGGCATTGTCGGTCGCCACAGCGGTCAGCGCATAGCTGCCAGCCGCTGCATTGGTCCAGGCAACGCTATACGGCGAACCGGTATCCGTTCCCAGCGAAGTCGAGCCACGGAAGAACTGGACCTGCGCGATGCTGCCATCGCTGTCGCTGGCCGTGGCGGAGAGGGTGATGGTGGCGCCCGTATTGAAGCTGGCGCCATTGGCTGGCGCTGTCAGTGCGACGCTGGGTGGCTGATTGCCACCGGTGCTACAAGTTCCCAGATCGCGGTACCAGCCACAGGTGGCGCAATGAGTAGGAGGTGCGTTCCAGATATCTATCAGCGCTTCGTACAGCTTGCTCTGGTAAGTCATGCGATCGCCGGCGTGGTAGATCGTCGACGCGTCCCAAGCCGGTATCCCGGCGCAGCTGACGGTCTGCGCCTGTGCCGCGAAAGTCCACGGCAGCGCTAGCAGGCACGCCAGCGAGCTCCTCAGTCCCAATCTCATCAACCTCATGTTTCGCTCTCCCGTTGTCTGTTTGGTGATATCCGCCGACCGTGGGGAGTCAGCATGGTGTGTCGATGGGCCGCATGTCGTCCGAACGTGGAAATGCGCGTTACGCCCGATCGAATTCAGCATGTTTGGCGCTGAGACGAATCGCCGCGCCAGTCATGCATATGCCTGACCGGAGAAGAAAGGGAGTGTGACCGGATGCATGAAATCGAAGAGTTGGCTTGCTTTCGTGCGTAACACGCATGACAAGCGACTTCGTGTTGAAAACAAGCGCTTGTCATGGACAAACAGGGACTGCCTTCATGGAAGTCCCGCGTCATTCTTCTCCAGTGAAATCGATTTCGCTTTTCCGTGTGGCTTTATGAGAGCAAGACATTGTTGTCATGCCTTGGCCAGTCAACGGCGTTCACAGGACAGGAGGACGTCTTGTCATGACGTTCGCGACACATGCGTAGGGTGGGCCTTGGCCCACCATTGCCATGCTTGAGTTCTCGACGACCTTCAGCGGAACCGGCTCAGGCGCTCGCGACATGGCGGGTACCCGTGCCCGCATTGAGATGGGTGATGGCGGGGCGAGACCCGCCCTACATGCTTGCTATGCCATTAACTTCGACATGCGCGTCAGGCACTTGTATTGAAAGGTATATAGGGTGGGCCCCGGCCCACCATTGCCATCTCGGTGCCGCACGGACATCCATCAAAAGAATCGCTGGATGCTTCAGACCGACGCCGCGGATTGTCGTCGTGAACTCGGGCATGGCGATGGTGGGCCGGGGCCCACCCTACGCGCGCGGCTTGAAGGCCGGCAATGGTTTGATCACGCCGTATCTTTCTTTCAGCGGTTTGCCTTTCAGTGGCGGCAAGCCCAAAGGCTCCAGTGGCACCGCAGTATCCGGCAAGCGATCCAACAGATCCCTGATCAGGGTCAGGCGGCCGAGGCGTTGGTCGTTGAAGTCGATGAGCGTCCACGGCGCATGCTTGGTATGGGTCGCCTTGAGCATGGCTTCGCGCGCGTCGGTGTACTCGCCATATTTCTCCCGCGCCTTAAGGTCGATAGGCGACAGCTTCCAGCTCTTCAACGGTTCTTCCGCGCGTTCGGCGAACCGCTCTTCCTGATGTGCCTGATCCACGGCCAGCCAGTATTTGAATAGCAGGATGCCTTCATCGATCAGCGCTTTCTCGAACACCGGAGTTTGTTGCAAAAATTTGCGGTACTGCGCGTCGGTGCAATAGCCCATCACCTTTTCCACGCCCGCGCGGTTGTACCAACTGCGGTCGAACAACGCGATCTCGCCAGCGGCTGGCAGGTGGGAAACATAGCGCTGGAGATACCACTGCGCGCTTTCGCGCTCACTGGGTTTGGGTAGCGCCACGACCCGGCATTGCCGCGGGTTCAGATGCTCCGCGATCGCGCCGATGGCGCCCCCTTTCCCCGCGGTGTCGCGCCCTTCCAATACCACCACGATCCGGCTGCCTGCATGCTGGACCCAGCGCGCCATTGCTGCTAGTTCGAGTTGCATGGGTTCCAACAGCGCTTCGTATTCCTTGCGTTTGAGCTTTTTCATGACACTCCCTTTTCGGAACGAATCGGTTGGTGCGAACTTCGCCCGATGTGCTTCGCGGGGTTCTCCGCTGTCCAACGAAGGCTAGGGCAGACGCGATCTTCCCGTATCAGCGTTTACGCTTGGAATGTCCCGCCATGCTGCGCGCGACTTCCAGCAATGCACCTTGCTGGCGGGTGTTGAGTGCGCGGTACGCAGCCAGCAGATCGTGTTCGCCGCGTGTGCGTGCCGGGTCCAGTGTTGAAGCAAGTTCGGACAACAGCGCGCCGGCCGGTACGCCCAGAGTGCGCGCCAGTGCGTTCAACTGGTCTTTGCCCGGCAGCTTGTCGCCGCTCATCCAGGCTTTGACCGTGGCCGCGCCTGCGCGTGGAATGGCGGCGGCGAGGTCCGCGGCGGTCAGCCCGCTGGCTTTGGCCAGTAGACGCAACGTGGTGTCCAGTGGCGGCGACATTGGTTTACTACTCCTTCAAACGAGGACGCAGGGTGGCCAGGTTGCAGGGCTGTGTGCGGGCATCAAGTTGCGCGCGAATGATTTTTTCCCAGCCGGTGCGGCAAGCCGAGGTGGAGCCGGGCAGGCAGAACAGGAATGTCTGGTTGGCCAGGCCGGCGAAGGCGCGCGATTGCAGCGAAGAAGTGCCGATCTCGTCGAAGCTGATTTGCCGGAACAGTTCGCCGAAGCCCGGCATTTCCTTGTCCAGCAGCGGCAGCAAGGCTTCGGGGGTGGAATCGCGGCCGGTGAAACCGGTGCCGCCGGTGACCAGAATGCCGTCCACGGCGGAATCGGCGATCCATTGCGAGACCTGCGCGCGCATCCGGTAGCGATCATCCGGGAGCAACGCGCGTCCGCCCAACCGATGCCCGGCTTCCGTCAGTGCTTCAACCAGATAATCGCCGGAGCGGTCTTCCTCAAGTGTCCGGGTATCCGACACGGTCAAGACGCAGAGGGTTAGAGGAATCAAGGCAGAGGAATGGCTCATGCGGCCAGCCTATAGGCAAGTGTGCTGGCCTTTCAATCGTTATTGATGTATTTCGCTTCCGCTTTCCGCTTTCCGCTTTCCGCTTTCCGCTTTCCGCTTTCCGCTTTCCGCTTTCCGCTTTCCGCTTCACGTAGAGCGGAGCTGCGCCTCGCGATAGGTCCGACTCAGTGGCAATGAGGCCGTCGCAACGGCAAGTGATAGCAAACAGCCGCTTAAAAGCGCTTCTCGTAGAGCGGAGCTTGCTCCGCTGCTTTGCTTTCATCGTCCGAAACAAGGAGCAGCGGAGCAAGCTCCGCTCTACAAGGATGTGTGTGGGGCGCCCCCCAAGCGGGAGGCGCCGGATTTCCATTACTCGTCGTTGTCCTTGGATGCGCCGGCGTTGGCTTCCAGGCCAGCATTCGCCGAAATGCTGCGATCCTTGCGCGAAGCGGATGCTCCGGCATTGCCGCGAGCCGATGAGTTGGCGTCGACACTCTGCTTCCCGCCGTCCGTTTTCCGTTGCGAAGCAGCATTGCCGTCGCCCGAAGCGGACGAGGACCCGCCGAGAGCGCCGTCATTCTGTGCCGCGTCGGCCGAAGCGTCGCCAGCGGTCCCACCCTGCGAAGTCAGTCCTCCAGACGTTGTTCGCTGCACAGTGTCCGCGACCGGAGAAACGCCATTCAAGGCATCGGGCGCTCGGCTCACAGAGGGGGCGCTACCAGTCTGCGGTTGCAGCTGGGCTTGGCCCTGGCCGATCGCTTCGCCAGCGGCTGAAGCGGCCGTATTGCCCTGTCGAGTCGCAGCACCCGCATTTCCGGCCGCACTACCGGCAGCTTCCAGTGCACCAGCTGTGGTTGCGGCCTGAGCCGAACCAGTCGCCTGACCAGCGAGTTCCAGTGCCGCACCAGGATTTGCTGCATTGCCTGCGCGCTCCGCAGCCTTGCGGGCGCGTGCTTCCGCGCGGCGCGCCAGGCGCTCGCTGCGTTCGATGCCACGTTCGGTCATGCGCGATGCGCCGCGAAGCGTTCCACCCACGGGGTCGGTTTGCGGGCCCAACACGCCGCCTGCACCCACTCCGCCGGTGATCTGGCCACCAATACCTCCAGTAGCGCCGCCGCCCAGCAGCTGGGCGTGGGCGGGAAGCACGAGCATCGACAGCGCGGCACTCGCGCCAAGGGTCAATAGGGTCTTCTTGTTCATGTTCTGCCTCCGAATCGAGCCGCAGACCATCTGCGGCGCTCATAGGCAGTTACGAACCGGAGTAGCAGATTATTCCCGGCCTATGGTTCGTGTTGGCGAACGTTCATTTGCCGTTGCCGGCATCGCCGCGGACATATCATCGCCAAGCAGGCCATATCCGTAAGTCGTATCGCTGCCGCGCCGACCCAGATCGACCGCTTTGGCCGCTAACGTTTGCTGGATGCGCGCTGTGAGCCCTGCTTGTGGTTCGGCGGCGACCTGGGCGGCGATGCGCGCCACCAACGGTGCGGCGTAAGAGGTCCCGCGTACGGATTCCGACTTTCCGCCAAGCACCGCGGCATTCAAGCCGGCGCCGATGGCCGCGAAGTCCACTTGTCTGCCGCGTCCAGCTTCCGGCAGAGCACGATGACGTGCATCCACCGCGGTGACGCCGATGACGTCCGGATAGGAGGCAGGATATAGCGGCGGTGCGGCAGGACCGTCATTGCCGACCGCAGCGATGATGACGTGACCGCGTTGAAGCGATGAACGGATGGCTTTTTCCAACAACGCGTTCGGCGGACCGACCAAGCTGACGTTGATCACCGGCACCCATTCGCGTGCCAGCCAGCCTAATGCTTCCACTAATGCGACGACGGTCCCGCCGACGGGCTGTCCGCAATAGATGTCCGCGGCGAACAAGCTGGCGTGAGTGCGCGCGGTGTCTTTCTCGGTGCCTACCAGCAGCGACGCGACGGCGGTGCCGTGGCGGTCCGGATGAGGAACGCCATCGCAACCCCAGGTGCGGATATCCGCGCCGACGAGCGCCGGATGCCTGCGATCCACGCCCGTGTCGATCAAACCCACGCGCCAAGCTCCGCTATTTCCTTGTGCCATGCGTGCCGTGGGAGGAGAAGCGGGTGCCGACGACTGCGCGGCCGATCCGGTGTACAGATGATTGAAGTCGTATAGACCGTCCGGATCCAGCTTGCGCAAGCGCGCCAACGCGCGGCGTGTACGCTCATCCGTGGTGGCGCGCAGGACGACAAGACGAATGTCCAGCCCATCGAGCGTGCGTTCCTGGGTAACCGTGAATCCCGCCGCACGTGCGCGTTGAAGCGAGAGTGGCGACGGATCGATCGCCACCACCTCGCCGCGGATCACCAGTGCGCCTCGCGGATCGGTATCCACGCGTTCGGGATGGTCGCGTAGCAACGTGCGAACCTGGAGCTCGCGCAGGCCGGCGAGTTCCTGGTTAACTGTGTTCACCGAGCTTTGCATGGAATCCAGCGTGCGCTGCGGCAGGTCCGTCGGCAGCGTTGGCACGGTAGGCAACGCCAACTGGGCTCCGGCAGGCGCGGCAATGAGAAACGCCAGCGAAAACGTCGATAGCAGAGGCCGGATCCAGGCATTCATAGGTAGCGCGTTCGGCACGGTCGGATTGCCGACGATGCTAGCATCGCGATGAATGCGGGCTTGCTGCGGCACCAAACCTGGGCAGAACCCGACCCGAGGGATTAAATCGCCCTTGTCGTTCGTAACAGGTTATGAAGATGCTCGATTCCGATCAGCGGGTGAAGGATGGCTTGGGCGAATTGCTGCCGCGCTTGCGGCGGTTCGCGCGTGCGCTGGCCGGCAACCCGCATGACGCGGACGATCTGGTGCAAACGGCGGTGGAGCGTGCGCTGACGCGGGCTTCGCAATGGCGGCCCGACATGCGGCTGGATGCGTGGCTGTATGGCATCGTCCGCAATGCCTGGATCGACGAAGTGCGTTCACGCGGCCGCGTCAGACAACTGTTCGCGCCGGACGAAGCGGGCGCGAACGTGGGCGAGTCGGGTATCGAAGCGCAGTTCATTCGGATGTCGGTGGAGGCGGCGATGGCAAAACTTCCCGAAGAACAACGCAGCGCCGTCGCGTTGGTGCTGATAGAAGGATTGGCTTACAAGGAAGCGGCAGCGGTACTGGAAATCCCAATGGGAACATTGACCAGCCGGCTAGCGCGCGGCCGGGAAGCATTACAACGCATGTTGGGCGATGAAGCCAAGGTGGAGGCATGAAAATCGCGGAAGAAACACTGATGGCTTATGTCGATGGCGAACTGGACTCGGTCGCCGCCGCGCGTGTGGAGGCGGCGCTGGCGGATGATCCGGAACTGGCGGCCGCGGTGGCGCGCGAGCGCGCGCTGCGCCAGCGCCTGCGGTCGGCGTTCGATCCCGTGGTGGAAGAGCCAGTGCCAGAACGGCTCATCGCCGCCGCGCGTGGCGAAACAGCACGGCCGCCGGCAACCCGCAGTCCCGCGCGCCGCCGCGGAACCTGGCGTTATTGGGGGGCGATGGCGGCCGGCATTCTGGTTGGCGTGTTGTTTGCGCGGACGTGGCCGGACAGCGGCTCCAGCCCATGGGAGAGCGGCGCCGACGGCGTGTTGCTGGCCAGTGGCGAGCTGGCGAAAGCATTGGATACGCAATTGGCTAGCGTACCCACTGCCGGCGTTGCTGCCGTTGGCTTGAGCTTCGAGGCCAGCAACGGCGAATACTGCCGCACCTTTGCCACAACTCAGCCGCGCACACTGGCTGGACTGGCCTGCCGTAGCCCGGAAGGTTGGTATGTGCCGACATTGATGGAGACCCAATCATTGTCCAGCGGCGAAATGCGGACGGCATCCAGTGCCTTGCCGTCAGCGCTGTTGGAGCAAGTGGATGCGCGGATGCAGGGAGAACCGTTGAACGCAGAAGGTGAGCGTGCTGCACGCGACGCTGGCTGGCGCTGACGAACGATGCGCTACTTAGCGCTGAGCGCTCGCGTGCATTTCCTGCGCGGCGGAAACGAAGCCTTCAGAAAACGCCGCCATATCGAACAAACCGTTCCGCCGCTCGCGGCACGCTGCCAGTTCTTCCCGCAGCACGGCCAACACGGCGGGATCATTGCCTAGTTGGATAGCACGCGCGACGAAGCTCTGTTCGTCAGCCGCATTCATCGCGTCCATTCCCAAATGGTGATTGAGACTGCCCGCTACCCGCGCAGCGAAAGTTTCGCCAGGGCAAGTCAGTACCGGACAACCGGCCCATAACGCATCGGAAGCCGTCGTGTGCGCGTTGTAGGGATGCGTATCCAAAAACAGATCGGCATGCCGATACCGCGCCAGGTAATCGGCATGCGGCAGCTTGCGCATGAAGATCAGCCGGGCGGGATCGACGCCGGCATCGCGCGCCGCATCGCGCAGACGATCGTCGGCGCGACCAGGACCTGACAGCAGCCACAACACGCTGCCGGGTACACCGCGCAGCACCGCCATCATCCGTTCAAAACTGAGCGGATTGAGTTTGTAGCTGTTGTTGAAGCAGCAGTAGACCACTCCGCCCGCTGCCGTTCGCTCCGGCAGCCCGCATTCGGCGCGCGATGGCGCAGGCGGAATCGCGCGCTGCGTGTCTGACGGCTGGAAACAACCCGGCAACCATTTCACCTGTTCGGAGTAGTGTGGTGCGAGCGCCTCCGGCAGCGCGAACCGGTCCGCCAACACATAATCCATCCACGGCGCACCGGACGTGCCGGGATAGGCCAGCCAGTTGACCTGTACTGGTGCTGGCCGCATCGCCAGCACTTCCGGCGCGCCGCCACCGCCCCAGCCGCGCAAATCGAACAGCACGTCGATGTTCTGTTCGCGAATGATGTGAGCGATGCGCGCATGAGGCTGTCCCGCGACGTCATGCAGGCGAGTCGCCGCTTGCAACCGTTGCCGAATGATGCTGCCGTCATCGCGGTTCAGTGCGAACAAATGTATTTCGATGGCCGAATACGAGGAAAGCGCTTCGAAGAATGCCGCTGTCAGCAGCCCGGTTGGATGCGCACCGAAGCCGTTGGAGAGAAAACCCAACCGCAGCGTGCTGCGACCAAGTGATGGCGTCGGCACCGCCGGCATCGGCCGGGTTCTCTGGATGATTTCGGCGGCGCGTAAACGCGCGCATGCCAGTTGTTCGGCAGGCGGGGCATCTTCGCTTAGGAAGGCGAACGGCTCGACCGCGGCGCGCCCCTCATGCACCGCGCGCCGCACCTGCGTGGAAAGCGTCCCAAGTTCTCGCCAGTCGCACAACTTGCGCCGCCAATTCAACAGGTGCGCCGCTATCGACGGTTCGCTCGGCATCAGCCGGTAAGCGTGTTCATAGGCTTGAGCGGCGGCTTCGGCTTCACCGGCATCTTCCAGTGCGTGGCCAAGCCATAAGGCGATGCCGGGATGTTGCGGTGCTTGCGTTGCAGCTTGCCGCAACGCTTCGACCGCCTGCGCATGCTGGCCCTGCATCCAATACGCCCGGCCCAGGCGCGCCAACGCTTCAGGATGGCCGGGGCGGAGCGTCAGTGCGCGTGCCGCGGCGCGTATTCCGGCCGCGGCGTCGCCGTGATCTAGTTCGGCTTCGGACAGCATGACCCAGGCGATGAAATCCTGCGGGTTGCCGTGCACCGTCTGCCGCAGGCGCGTCAGCTGTGGATCGGCTGAGGCCTGATTCACGGATTCAGCAGAAACCGGAAGCGCAGGGTACCTTCGTACAGCTCCCAACCCAGACGACGGTAAAGCGCCTGCGCGGAATCGTTGCTGTGGTCGGTTTCGAGTTCAAGCCGGCGTGCACCGTCGGCGCGTGCGAAATCTGTTGCGGCTTGCAGAAGTGCCTGCGCCACACCTTGCCGACGTGCAGCGGCATCGACGTAGAGATCGTTGAGTATCCAGACGCGCGTGGCGCCCACGGAAGAAAACGACGGGAACAACTGAGTGAAGCCCACTGCCTTGTCGTCCGCTTCCGCCAGGAAAATAACGGATTCACCTTTTTGCAGACGTTCGGCGATGAAGCGCTGCGCCAGCGCAAGATCGCTTGGCTGCCCATAGAACGTCCGGTACAGGTCGAACAGCGGCGCGATGGCATCCGCATCATCGATAGTCGCGCGTCGAACATCCATCATGCGGCCTCGGTCAGGCGTGCCAGTTCGTCGGCCTGGTATTCGCGGGTCAGTCGATCCACCAGCGAGTCCAGGTCACCTTGCAGAACGTTGGGCAAATCGTACAGCGTCAAACCTTCCACACGGTGGTCAGTGATCCGGCCCTGTGGATAGTTGTACGTGCGGATGCGTTGGCTGCGGTCGCCGCTGCCCACCTGCAGCTTGCGCGATTCGGCCTGCGCCGCGAGTTGCTTGCTGCGTTCGGCATCCAGCAACTGCGCTTTCAGCCGTTTCATCGCCTTGTCGCGGTTCGCGTGCTGCGAGCGCTCGGTCTGGCATTCCACCACCACGCCGCTGGGCAAGTGGGTGATGCGGATGGCCGAGTCGGTCTTGTTGACGTGCTGGCCGCCGGCGCCGGAAGAGCGGAAGGTATCCACGCGCAAGTCGGCCGGATTGATCACGATCTCATCCACCGCTTCGTCTTCCGGAATGATGGCCACGGTGGCGGCGGAGGTGTGGATGCGGCCTTGGGATTCGGTTTCCGGCACGCGTTGTACACGGTGGGTGCCGGATTCGAATTTTAGTTTGGAGAACGCGCCGCGCCCGGTGATCTTGGCCACGATTTCCTTGTAGCCGCCGTGTTCGCCGGGACTATCCGATTCGATCTCCACCTTCCAGCCCTGCCGCTCGGCATAGCGCGCGTACATGCGGAACAAATCGCCGGCGAAGATCGCTGCTTCATCACCGCCGGTGCCCGCGCGCACTTCCAGGAACAGGTTGGCGTCGTCGCGGGAATCCTTCGGCACCAGCAGCAGCGAAAGCTCGTCTTCCAGTTGCGCCAACCGGTTGCGAGCAAGCTCGATTTCCTCTTCGGCCAGTTCACTGAGCTCGGGGTCGTGGCGCATTGCTTCGGCCGCGGCCAGGTCGCGCTTGGCTTTGGTTTCCTCGGCCAGCGCGGTGACGACGGGCTCCAACTGCGCGAACTCGCGCGAGTAGTTGCGGAAGCGGTCGTTGTCGCCCAACACGCCGGGATCGGCGAGCAGGCGTTCGAGTTCTTCGCGGCGTTCGGCCAGCGCTTCGAGTTTACGGCGCAGCGTCGGCGTCATCGTCTTTCTTGAGGTGGGAGTAGGGAGGTTGCGCCGGGAACAGGCGGTCGGCGGCGCGGGTGAGTTCGGCATCTCCGCGCAACGCCGCGTCGCGCAACGCAGCGGTAGGCGGGTGCAGCAGCCGATTGGTCAGCGTGTGCGCCAGGAAGTCCAGTACTTCCTCGGCATTGCGGCCATTGGCCAGTTGTTGGCGAGCTTTCGCCAGTACGTCGTCGCGCGTGACATCGCCCAGTGCGCGCAGCCGCTTCAGCGGCTCCTGGCGTGTACCGGCATGCAGGCTTTCGACGTAGCGCTGCACTTGCAGGTCGATGATGGCTTCCGCAGCTTCGGCGGCTTCGCGGCGGCTACGTCGGTTGTCTTCGACGGCGCGTTCCAGGTCATCTACGGTGTACAGGTAGGCATCAGCCAACTGCGCCACGTCCGGTTCGATATCGCGCGGTACCGCCAGATCGAACAACAGCATCGGCTTGTGCTTGCGCTGCGACAAGGCGTGGCTGACTTGTGCGCGCGTCACCACCGGCTCGCGGCTGGCGGTGGCGGAAAACACCACATCGGCCTCCGCCAAATGGCGATCCAGTTCGGACAGCGGCAGCGCGTAACCGCCATGGCGGGTGGCCAGTTCCTGCGCATGCGCCAGCGTACGGTTGGCGATCAACAACCGCCGTACCCTGCCTTCGCTCAGGTGCTTGGCGGCCAGCTCGATGGTTTCGCCGGCGCCGACCAACAACACAGTGGATTCACTGAGCCGGGCGAAGGAGTTCTGCGCCAGCCGCACTGCGGTGGAGGCGACCGAAACCGGATTGGCGCCGACACGCGTGTCCGTGCGCGCGCGCTTGGCGACGGCGAAGGTCTGCTGGAACAACCGGTCCAGACGGTTGCCCAGAGCACCGTGTTCGCGCGCCATGGCCCAGGCATCCTTCACCTGTCCCAGGATCTGCGGCTCGCCCAGCACCATGGAATCCAGGCCGGTCGCGACCCGGAACAGGTGTCGCACGGCATCGGCATCGGCGTGGCGATACAGATATCCATCCAGTCCCTCAGCGTGTGTCGCCAGCCAGTTCGCCAGTGCGTCGCCGTCCTCGGCAATCGCGTACAGCTCGGTGCGGTTGCAGGTGGAAAGCAGCGCCGCCTCGGTCACCTGCGGCAGCGCCCGCACCGAATTCAGCGCACCAGGCAGCGACGCCGGGTCGAACGCGAGGCGTTCGCGCAGTTCGACCGGCGCGGTCTGGTGGTTGAGGCCGAGAACCCACAACGTCATCGTTCAGGTGCTTGCGTTAAGCTGCTGGCTGGTGAGGGCCGCTATTTTACGGCCCGTATGATGCTTATGCCCGCAATGATTCGTATCACCGTTGCCGCGTTGTTGGCGCTGGCACTGATCCAGCCCGCGCAGGCGGCCAAAAAGCCCGTTTCCGCCGATGACCCGCTCGCCGCGGTCATGGCGGGAGAATTCGCCCTGCAGGCCGGCCAGCTGCCGGAAGCATCGCGCTGGTATTTGGAAGCGGCTCAGCAGGATGACGATGCCGGCCTGGCCGAACGAGCCACGCGTATAGCGCTGCTGGCCAACGAGGACAGCCGTGCCGCCGAAGCGCTCAAGCTATGGCGGCAGCGCGCACCCAAGTCGATGGCCATGCGCGGCGCCGAAGCCACGCTCGCCCTACGCGAGGGTGACGCCCGCACGGCCCGACGCGAACTGGGAGCCTTGATGAAGGAGCCCGACGATCTGGGCTGGCGTCACGCATTGACCGCCCTGGGCAGCGGCGGCAAGGATCCCAAGTTGTCCGCGCGTCTGCTGGACGAACTGGTCGATGACGAAGCTATCCCGGACAAATTGCAGGCATGGCTGGCATTCGCGGGGCTGGCGCAGCAGTTGGATCAGCCGAAACTTTCCGAGCGCATCGTCGGCGATGTGGTGGAACGGTTTCCCGAGGAGCCGCTGGTGGCGCTACTGCATGCCCGCCAGCTGCGGCAGGTCGACAAGCAGGATGAAGCTCGCAAGATATTGGATGGGCTGCTGCCGACGGCCGCTTCCAACAGCACGGTACGGCTGAACCTGGCCGAAGAATACGACCGGCTGGGGGATGCGGTCGCGGCGTCCAATGCATTGGCGCAAGGGCCTCAGGACACGCTGACCTACAGTTTGCGAGCTTCCTTGCTGGCTAAAGGCGACAACAACGACGCACTTTCAAAGCTCTATGACGAGTTGCGGCGCGATTCGGACGAGGCGTTGGACAGCGACCGCTATAGCCCGGATCGTCGACTGCTGTTGGGCAAGATTGCCGAGTTCCTGAAGCGCAATGAGGAGGCGTTGACCTGGTATCGCAGCGTACCCACTGGTGACCAGCGCACGGAAGCGAGATTGCGTATCGCCAGCACGCTGTACGAACTGAAGCGCAAGGATGAAGCGTTCGCCGAGGCCCGCCGCCTTCAGGGCGACGCCACGGTAGAGGATGAAGCACGCCGCGATGCCTATCTGATGGAGGCCGAGCTGCGGCAAAAGGACGAGGACGATGCCGGCGAACTGGATGTATTCGCACGCGGCTTGGCGGCCTATCCTGACGATCTGGGGCTGCTGTATTCGCGCGGATTGGCGTGGGAGCGACGTGATCGTATCGATCGCGCCGAGGCGGACTTTCGCAAGATATTGGTGATCGATCCGGAAAACGTGGCCGCGCTGAACGCGCTGGGCTATACCTTGGCTGACCGTACCAACCGCTACCAGGAAGCTCTGGAGCTGATCGACCGCGCACGCACGGCCGCGCCGGAAGATGCCGCGATCATCGACAGCTACGGCTGGGTGCTTTATCGGCTGGGCCGCAACAAGGAAGCGCTGGTGGAGTTGCGCCGCGCGTTCACCCTGCAAAAAGATCCGGAGATCGCCTCGCATATCGCCGAAGTGCTGTGGGTCACCGGCCAAAAGGATGAGGCGCGCAGATACTTCGATGAGGCGCGCAAGCTCGATCCTGAGAACCGTGCGCTGCAACGAGCCCTGGAGAAAACCGGCGCATGAGGCCGTGCAAGAGGATGGGGCGGGCGCTCTGCCTGAGCATGATGGTGGTGGTGTTGGCGGCTTGTGTCAGCCGCGGGCCGCGGATGGAAACGCCGGCGAAGCTGACCGACCCGGAAGCAGTGGCCGCGGCGCAAGCCCAGCAGGCCATCCGCGAAAGCTGGCTGCGGACGCACGGTAGCTGGACTTTCGAGGGGCGCGTGGCGATCAACAACAACGGCAAAGGCGGAAACGGACGAATCGATTGGCGCCAGGAAGGCGACCGCTATGAGGTTTCGCTAAGCGCGCCGGTCACCCGCCAAAGCTGGCGATTGATCGGAGACACGCAAAGCAAGGCCGGCCGGCTGGAAGGCTTGGAGGGCGGCACACGCGAGGGCGAGGACGCCGAACAACTGTTGCGCGAAGCCACCGGCTGGGACATTCCGATCCAGGCATTGACGCGGTGGGCGCAAGGCATGCCGGCCCCGGGCGCGACGGCCGAACAGATCGACTTCGCACCCGATGGGCGGTTGCGCAGCGTGCAGGAGTCGGGCTGGCGGATCGATTACGCACTCTGGTTTGAGCCGCAGGGTGATCGTCCTGCCTTGCCGCGCCAGATAATTGCCGTACGTGAAGGCGCCAAAGTGCGCCTGATCGTGGATCGCTGGGATTTCGGCTCCCAATGAGCGACTTCGATGTATCGGCAGGGTGGTCAGCTTGGCCTGCCCCTGCCAAGCTGAACCTGTTCCTGAACATAACCGGCCGCCGCGCGGACGGCTATCACGAGCTGCAGACCGTTTTTCGGGTGCTGGATTGGGGCGATACGGTGCGTTTGCGTGTTCGCGGCGACCGCCTGATCAAGCGAGTAGGTGACTCCGTTGCCGGTGTGGCGGAAACGGATGACCTGATGGTTCGGGCGGCGGTTCTTCTCCAAACAGAAGCTAAGATCGCGCAAGGAGCAGATATCTCCGTCGAAAAGCGCATTCCGGTAGGCGGCGGATTCGGAGGAGGGTCTTCCAACGCGGCAACCGTTCTGGTGGTGCTCAATCGGTTATGGCAGGTGAATTGGCCGCTGGATCGCCTCTCCGAGCTTGGACTGGCGTTGGGCGCCGACGTGCCAGTCTTCGTCCGGGGTGAGAATGCCTGGGCCGAAGGAGTGGGGGAGAAATTGACCCCGATCTTGCTGCCGCCGGCCTGTTATGTAGTGGTTGATCCGGGTGTTCACGTCCCCACGGGCGATCTTTTTCGATCAGAGGATTTGACGCGCAATGCTGCACCCGCGAAAATACGCGACTTCGTTTCGGGAAACTTGCTCGACAATGCGTTCGAGCCGGTGCTGCGCCGTCGTGAACCAGCCGTAGATGCTGTGTTTTCGGCATTGTCGCGTATTGGCTCACCTCGTCTGACCGGTTCCGGCAGCGGCTGTTTCGTGGAATTCGCTGATCGCACCTCTGCCGAGGCTGCGCTACGGGAGCTACCGGTCGGCCTGCGCGCCTGGGTTGCGGAAGGCGCGGCGCGCTCGCCGTTGCACGAATCCCTGGCGGAACTAGCTTGAAAAAACACTTAGCTTGAAAAACACACTGGGGCGTCGCCAAGAGGCCTAAGGCACCGGGTTTTGATCCCGGCATTTCGTAGGTTCGAATCCTACCGCCCCAGCCATAAATGCAGGTTTCTCTGCGCAAAATCCGCACACTCGTGTGGGGATTCAAGCCCGACCTTCGGTAGCCAACAGCGGTGAGAGACAAGATGCAAGATGATCGTAACCTGCTTGTCTTCACCGGCAACGCCAACAAGCCGTTGGCCGCCAGTATCTGTCGTGAGCTGGGCGTGCGCGCCGGCAAGGCGCTGGTGTCGCGCTTCTCCGACGGCGAAGTGCAGGTGGAAATCGAAGAAAACGTGCGCCGGCAGGAAGTGTTCGTCATTCAGCCGACCTGTGCACCCAGCGCAGAAAACCTGATGGAACTGCTGGTGCTGATCGACGCGCTGAAGCGCGCATCGGCGTCCAGCGTCACCGCGGTGGTGCCGTATTTCGGATACTCGCGGCAGGATCGCCGCTTGCGTTCCTCGCGTGTGCCGATTACCGCCAAGGTGGCGGCCAAGATGTTCAGCGCGGTGGGTACCGACCGCGTGCTGACGGTGGATCTGCACGCCGACCAGATCCAGGGGTTCTTCGATATCCCGGTCGATAACGTATACGCGTCACCGTTGTTGCTGGCTGACATCTGGCGCGCCTACGGCACTGACAATCTGATCGTGGTGTCGCCTGACGTGGGCGGTGTGGTGCGCGCACGTGCAGTGGCGAAGCGGCTGGACGACGCCGATCTGGCGATCATCGACAAGCGCCGTCCGCGCGCCAACGTGGCCACGGTGATGAACATCATCGGCGACGTGGAAGGCAAGGATTGCGTGCTGGTCGACGATATCGTCGACACCGCCGGCACCTTGTGCGCCGCGGCCGCCGCGCTGAAAGCACGAGGCGCCAAGAAAGTGGCGGCCTACTGCACCCATCCCGTGCTCTCGGGCCCGGCGGTGGACAATTTGAACAAGTCGGTGCTGGACGAACTGGTCGTCACCGACACCATCCCCCTTTCGCCGGAAGCGAAAGGCTGCAGCAGGATTCGCCAGCTCAGCGTGGCCGAGCTGCTGGCAGAAACGATCCGCCGTATCGCCTTTGGCGAGTCGGTGAGCTCGTTGTACGTGGATTGAGCAACAGCGGGAACGGGGAGCCGGGAATGATGGGTGTCGTTCGCGGTGGCGGCTCCGGGCCCAGATGCAAGGCGTGAAAGCGCAATTGGTAGCAGATCGCGGTAGCTCCGCATTCCCTGTTCCCCGTTCCCCGCTTTCCCGCGTCACCCAGGCTCTTCTGGTCGCGGAAGAGTCTCCAAAACCGTCGCGAGACGGTTCATTCAACTGAAGGTAGTAAGAAAATGGCAACGACACATGAAATCAAGGTGCAACGCCGCGAAGACGAAGGTAAGGGTGCGAGCCGCCGCCTGCGTCACGCTGGCCAAGTGCCCGCTATCGTTTACGGTAGTGATCTCAAGCCGGTCAGCATCCAGCTGAACCACAATGAAATCTGGCTCGCGAGCCAGAACGACTGGTTCTATTCGTCCATCCTGGACCTGAGCCTCAACGGCGACATCCAGAAAGTGCTGCTGCGCGATTTGCAGCGCCACCCGTTCAAGCAACAGATCATGCACATGGACTTCCAGCGCGTGAACGAAAACGAGCTGCTGCGCGCCACGGTGCCATTGCACTTCATCAATGAAGACAAGTCGCCGGCCGGCAAGTCCGCTGAGGTCGTCGTGACCCACGAACTGAACGAGCTGCACGTGAGCTGCTTGCCGAAGGATCTGCCGGAGTTCATCGAAGTCGATCTGTCCGCGTTGTCGGTGGGCGATGTGGTCCACTTGTCCGACATCAAGCTGCCGGCCGGCGTCGAACTGCCGGAACTGAAGCTGGGCAAGGAGCACGACGTGGCGGTGGTGATCGCCAAGCACGGCCGTGTCGAGGAAGTGGAGACGCCTGAAGCGCCGGCCGCGGACGTCCCGGCAGCCAAGGCGACCAAGAAGGACGAGAAGTAATCCTGCCGTGATGCGCTCGCCGCAAAGGCGGGCGCATCGTTGCGGGGCTTTGCTATGGCAGGCATACGTCTCATTGTCGGGCTGGGTAACCCTGGTCCCGAACACGCGCGAACCCGGCATAACGCCGGGTTCCGTTTTGTCGACACCCTGGCGGAAAGGCAAGGCGAGCGGTTCGGCCTGGAAAGCAAGCTGTTCGGCGAAACGGCCCGGGTAATGGTTGCAGGTCAGTCAATCTGGTTGCTCAAGCCGGCTACCTACATGAACCTGAGCGGCAAATCGGTCACCGCGGCATTGCGCTATTGGAAAATCGATCCGGAAGAAGCCCTGCTCGCGCACGATGAGCTGGATCTGGCTCCCGGCACCGCGCGTTTGAAGTTCGATGGCGGCCACGGTGGTCAGAACGGCCTGCGTGACACGATCCAGCTATTGGGTCACGGCAAATTCCATCGGCTACGGATTGGCATCGGCCACCCAGGCCACAAAGATAGAGTGACCAGTTGGGTGCTGGGTAAGCCCGGCAAAGACGACGAGATACTGATCGGCCAAGCCGTCGACGACGCCATTGAGGTGCTGCCTTTGGCAGTGGCGGGAGACTTCAACGAGGCAATGAAGAGGTTGCATACCAACAAGTAGTAAAACCAGCGGCAAGTGCCGCTTGCAAAGAGTCAACGGTAAAGAGTGGCGAAGCGCTTTTCTTTACCCTTTACTTTTCATCATTGGCGGCTTTAATCCATGGGTATCAAATGCGGCATCGTCGGTCTGCCCAACGTGGGCAAGTCGACCCTGTTCAATGCGCTGACGAAGGCGGGTATCGCTGCGGCCAATTTTCCGTTTTGCACCATCGAGCCGAATGTTGGTGTGGTGCCGGTGCCGGACCCGCGCTTGAATCAGTTGGCCGAAATCGTCAAACCGCAGAAAGTGCTGCCCACCGCGGTCGAGTTCGTCGACATCGCCGGCTTGGTAGCGGGTGCTGCCAGCGGCGAAGGCCTGGGCAACAAATTCCTGGCGCATATTCGTGAAGTGGACGCCATCACCCATGTCGTGCGCTGCTTCGAACATGGCGACATCGTGCATGTGGCCGGCAAGGTCGATCCCATCTCCGATATCGACACCATCGACACCGAACTGGCGCTAGCGGATCTGGACAGCGTCGAAAAAGCACTGAACCGCGCCGAACGTTCCGCCAAGGCCGGCGAAAAGGACGCCATTGCGCGTAAACCGGTGCTGCAGAAGCTGCATGCGGGCCTGAGCGACGGCAAGCCGGGCCGTGCGTTGGGGTTGGATGAGGAAGAAAAGGCACTGGTGCGTGACTTGTTCCTGCTGACCTTGAAGCCGGTCATGTATGTGGCGAACGTGCTGGAGGATGGGTTCGATAACAACCCCTACCTGGACCTCGTTCGCGCGCGCGCAATTGCCGAAGGGGCGGAAGTAGTGCCGGTTTCCGCCGCCATCGAGGAGGAGCTGGCCCAGCTGGACGAAGCGGACCGCGATGCCTTCCTGGCCGATCTGGGTCTGGAGGAGCCGGGCTTGAACCGGGTCATCCGTGCTGCCTACAAGCTTCTGGGGTTGCAGACCTACTTCACCGCTGGGGTGAAGGAAGTGCGCGCGTGGACGGTCAAGGCCGGCTCCACGGCGCCTCAGGCCGCAGCGGTCATTCATACCGATTTCGAGAAAGGCTTCATTCGCGCCGAAACCATCTCCTTCGACGATTTCATCAAGTACAAGGGCGAATCCGGTGCTCGCGATGCGGGGCGCTTGCGTCTGGAAGGCAAGGAATACCGGGTCCAAGAAGGCGATGTGCTGCACTTCCGATTCAATGTCTGAAAAATGTTGGTATCTGCGCGTTGACAGCCGCGCCGGTTCAGGCCAAAATCTCTGGCTGTTTCACCCTGGTTTGATTTGACCGCGCCGGTCGGGTCGATCCGGTGATTCGGAGGGATACCCAAGCGGCCAACGGGGGCAGACTGTAAATCTGCTGGCTCACGCCTTCGGTGGTTCGAATCCACCTCCCTCCACCAAAATTCATGTTGTGTGTTGTGGTTGTCTCCCGGCGCGGGAGTAGTTCAACGGTAGAACCTCAGCCTTCCAAGCTGATGGTGCGGGTTCGATTCCCGTCTCCCGCTCCACTGAACACCGAAGCGCCAGTAACCGTAGCAGTAAGAAAGTTTTTCGCTCACGTAGCTCAGTCGGTAGAGCACCTCCTTGGTAAGGAGGAGGTCGATGGTTCGATTCCATTCGTGAGCACCACCATTAGCAAGTTCATTAACGATCTACTCGAGAAGAAGCAGCCATGGCAAAGGGTAAATTCGAACGCACCAAGCCGCACGTGAACGTGGGCACGATTGGTCACGTGGACCACGGCAAGACGACGCTGACGGCGGCGC